>JAZRHK010000056.1:0-52015 GCA_045644725.1 Candidatus Coprenecus sp.
CCTACACTGGATATCTCAAATCCTATACAGATACAGGCAGGAAATATCTATTTGAAGCCCACCTTTTATAATAACTTCAGTGCCACTTACAGGGTGAGCAATAAGAAGTCCTTCTCATACTTTTATATCAATGTATATGGAAATGTCGTATCAAACCCCATCGTTACAGCCAGCTGGTTTGATGGTGAAGGTGTGAGATATGGTATCCCCGTAAACTCGCAGAAGCTGGGGACAACTGTCTCAAGCAGTATGAGTTTCAATAAGTCTTTTGGAAAAGATAAGAAGTTTTCGATGTCACTGGACGGATATGCTTCGTATACAGCTAATACAAGTTATCAGTCAGCAGGGGAGATGGAGGGGCTTGATCTGGATAACTTTGATTATTACAAGTTTATGGAGAGTTTCTGGGGTGATGAGTACGGAGATCTGTTCTATAGTGGAAAGAGTGGATTTCAGGAGAGCAGGACCAATACACTTTCATGGAGTGCACGTACCTATTTCAAGTACAATGCAGATAAACTCAATATTTCCCTCTCAGCCGGGACACGTAACAGAATATCCAAGTATTCACTCGATCCTAAAGCCAATCTCAATACATGGGATCACAGTTTCTCCGGTGATGTCACCTATAAACCGGGTAAAGGGTGGGAACTGAAGAATTATCTTGGATACACATTCTATAGAGGTTATGCGAACGGCTATGGAGATCCTTCCTTCAATTGGGATCTCTCTGTCGGGAAAAGTATCAAAGCTGTGACCCTCTCTTTGGCTGTGAAAGATATCCTCAATCAGACCAAATCTCTTAGCAGGTACACATCTGATGAATACACTGAGGATACATACTCAAATGTCCTCGGCCGTTACTTCCTTTTCACAGTCTCATTCAACTTCGGTAAGATGAACGCCAAGAAGAACTCCCGCGTCCAGAACGCTATGTGGAATATGATGTTCTAAAACGGGCAAGAAAAGCCGTGATTTTGTGCCCGATGTGTGAAAGAAATGCACTTTGGGCACGAAAAGCCGTGATTCTGTGCCCGATGTGTGAAAAAAATGCACTTTGGGCACGAAAAGTGGCGATTCTGTGCCCGAAACTGCGGCATCCCTCTCTACGTCCCTCTTTAATGTTGTGTGGCGAGGAAACAATCCCTCCCACGCTTGACAGCGTGGGCCCCTCCCTCTGCGGCCAGAGGGGTAGCACGGTTTCCTCTTTCCACACAACATTAAAGATGTTGGCAGTCGTAAAGTGCTGGTTTTATTACAGGAAGTAAGTCTTGCGGGCAAGGCGTGTGTAGAGTGGGGTGGAAAAGAGATAGCTACTAATGCCTGCTTTGTACTCGGCATTGTAGCGGTGAAATTATTGGGAAGCGTTCCTCGGTGGTTATATAAATCCGCTTTGAGATAATCCCTTAAAGTGTATTTATTCCAAAAGCGTGTGGCTGATTCGTGTATATAGAAAAAACGAGCATCTAAAGACTTTGCCTTTGTTATAATCTCAATATGATGGCTAAAGCCGATAGCAATAAAGTCCGACCAATTAAATTCGTCAGCCATTGGCTGGCGATTTATAATAGGCGTATGTTCGTTGCCGAGAATCCACGAAGTCCAGGCAGCATTTATTTTTGAATAGGTTCTACATTGTAACCTGCTTGCTTTAAAAGGGTAATCATCCCCTTTTCGCCAGGAAGATGTCCTGATCCAACAACAAACAAAGAGGATTGTGCTGGAAGAAGCTCCACAATCTGCTTTTCCCAATTTTGGTTTCGCACAGATACAAGAGCGTCATACTCATAACCGGTCATCTGTTCCTTGAACACATCCCATAATGCATCAAGATCCTGGGACTTGTACACCGCTGTAAGTTCAGTCATCAGCTCTTTGGAATTGCCGCCCCTGGCCATCTCCAATAAGGCATCAGCCTGCTCTTCAAGTGAATTTCCATAAAGGAGATTCATCTGGTACTCCATGGTTTCAAGTCCGCCAACGCTCTTTCCCTTGCTCACAGCCAATGTCTGCATATACTTGTCTATGCCGGTCATTGATGCAATGTCGGGAATAATATCCATAAGAATCCTGTTCTGCACAGTAACCATTATGGTCATGGGTTTCATTGCAGAAAACATCTGCAACTCTGCCTCAACGGTCTCCTTCAGATATTTATCCAACAGCTCTTTTTCTTCCACGTTGAATAATGACAGCAAAGTTGTATCTGCAGGCATCATCATCATTTTCTGCATATTCTGCATCTGGACTGGTGTCATCTCTCCCATCTTTACCATATCAAACTCTCCAATCACATAATCCACCTCTTCAAAAGCCTCCATCAGACCGGGAATAGAATCACAATAGGTAAACGGAACTGCGTGATGAGTACCCAAAATATAAGAAGGTTTCTCAATTCCTCTTCCCGATATTTTCCAGAGGAGTTGGGCCGGGGCATAAATGGTGCCGATCACCATCAAAAGTATAGTTACAAGTAAACTTTTCATCTCAAATATCTATTTTTCTATATCCTTAACTATCTCATCCAAAATACGCATAACTTTAATCTCGGCCTGCAGATTCAGAATGGTCATAGCTACCACATAGATAATCAGTAGTATGATTCCTAACGAATCTTTTACAGGGAACATACTGAAGAACACCCACAGCCACACGATAACCCAGATATAACCGATCGCATGGGAGAGAACAACAGGTCTCAGAAGATTGGTTTTCAGCACTTTTATCTGATGTGAGAATTCTTTTATGTCCCCGTTGAAATCAAGCGTTTTATTTTGCAAATGTTTCTTATAAAGGAACAGTGTCACCTCTATCACACATACACATATTGTAAAAATAGAACTCCACAAAGGCATACCGTGATCAAACTGCCTATATATAAGCCATCCACCTAACAGAACCCAGGAGAGTATTGGCCACAACACCGCCTTTCTGTTGAAATTTTTCAACTTGCTTTTTACGCATGAACGGATAATCCTATCATTAACAATATTCTGCTCCTCTACCTTTCTAGTCAGGATACTGAACTGCTCCCGCATCTGCTCAAGTTCCTGAGATATTTCAAAATTATCTTTATTGTTCATTTTGCTCTGTTTTTTGAAGGTTTTACATTTGTTTGAGTTTCTCCCTTATCCTTACCAGCTTTACGGAAACATTGTTTGCTGTTATTCCCAGGATAGCGCCAATCTCTTCATAGCTCATATTCTCCAGCCACATAAGGATGATACTCCTGTCAATGAATCCAAGCTTGTTGATCCTGTTGTAGAGCTGCTTTATCTGCATGGAATCTTCATCGGTGTCCTCATACAGATTGAAGCTTACATCCAACGGCAAGGTTGGAATCTCCTTTTTCTTCTTTTTGGTGTAATTGATGCAGGTATTCAGGCTCACCTTCCATATCCAGGTGCTCAGGTGTCTGTCTCCCTCAAAAGACTTGAGGCCGTTCCAGATATTTATAAGTATATCCTGGAACAAATCATTCACCTGCTCCGTATCCTTGGAGAACATATAGCAGACCGTGTAGATCCTCCTTTTGTTCTCCCTCACAATTCGCGCAAATTCTTTCTCGTTGTTATCCATAAATCAGGTTGTCAGGTTTGTTTTCTACGTTAAACAACAAACCATTCAAAAAACTACAGCTGTTCTACAAAAATATGGAAATTTTTTGATCAGCAGTAAGATATTGATCTGATGAGGACGTGTCCACCCCCGGACACGGGCAGGGGGTGGGGCCCGTCGATAGCGAGTTATCGCGAAGAGATGACGATGATAGCGATGGGAGGGGCCGGAGTGAAGGATGTCGGAGACATCCGGAACGAAGTTCCGAAACAGACAATATCTTACTGTTGTTTGGCAATGCGTTACTTCCTTTTCACAGTTTCATTCAACTTCGGCAAGATGAACGCCAAGAAGAACTCCCGCGTCCAGAACGCTATGTGGAACATGATGTTCTAAAACGGGTACGAAAATGGGCGATTTTATGCCCAATGTGTGGAAAAAATGTAGTTTGGGCACGAAAAGCCGTGATTCTGTGCCCGATGTGTGAAAAAAATGCACTTTGGGCACGAAAAGTGGTGTTTCCGTGCCCGATGTGTGGGAAAAATGCACTTTGGGCACGAAAAGTGGTGTTTCCGTGCCCGAAATTGCGGCATCCCTCTCTACGTCCCTCTTTAATGTTGTGTGGCGAGGAAACAATCCCTCCCACGCTTGACAGCGTGGGCCCCTCCCTCTGCGGCCAGAGGGGTAGCACGGTTTCCTCTTCCCACACAACATTAAAGAGAATTGCCAGTAGGAAAGTGCTGATTTTATTATAGGAAGTAGGTCTTGCGGGCGAGGCGGGTGTAGAGTGGAGTGCGCTCTTTGTAGAGCTTCTCGATGCGTGCCAGTAGGGCATCTCCGCTCTCGCCACCGAGCATAGGGCGGCCGGCAGCTTCGGTCTGCTGTGACAGCCTCTGTTTGATCACCTCTATATCGGTGTGGATATACATACAATAGGTGAATCTTGATATGAGATCGGCACATTCAGGATTGGTGACTATACCTCCACCCAGGGACAATACCATAGTACAGCCACGTGTAGCTACCGGTGCGTCATCGGCTGTAGACTCCGGTGTGAAAGGTGGAAGATCTTCAAGTGTCTCGGGATGCTCTGCAATATGATCCTCCAGGACATCCTCCAGGTAATTCAACTCCAATTCTCTGAAGCCGCTTTCCCCTTTTTCTCCAAATATCTCAGAAATGGTCTTCCCCTCTTTCTCCTCAATATAGGCATCCAAATCGATAAAAGGGCATTTGATTGACTGGGCAAGTTGGCGACCGATGGTGCTTTTCCCTGCACCCATAAAACCTATCAGTGAGATAATCATATTGCTCCTGTTATTTTAGAATAGTGTAAGTTCTTCTCCGTCAATATCCAGATCAATCGATGAGCCGGGGGTGAAGCTTTGTGGTGCCTCTTCCGGTTCTGAAGAAAAGTTCTCCTCGTTGATGTCATCCGAATCAAGCATCAGATCTCCTGCATCAAAGGCTGGTGCATCCTTTTCAAGGGGTTCGATGAACTCTATGGTAGCCACCTCCGAAGCGGCAGCTCTCTTACCCTTGGCCTTATAACCTTTTACTGCGATGAACTCATCTGCATCGATGATTTCAGGCTCTTTCTCCTTTTTGCCGTTCTGGACAAATGTCACCTTGACTTGTGGATAAGGATCCTCTGAGATGTCCACCAGACGTGCACCTGCTGTCTCTGCAATGAAGAGCTGGACATTGTTGTCGCTGATCTCGAATACAAACCTCTTTATGTAGTATGCCTTGACACTGTTGTCCCAGTAGATGGCGGTAAATACCTTCTCTCCGTCAAATTTCTGTACCTTAAGAAGGTCGCCCTGATATTTGTTGAAAAGATCGAGATTTGTGGTGTAGAATGTACCGTCCTTACAGATGGCAAGGATGTTCTCTTTCCCTTTGAAGCTGCCGAGGAGCTCGCCGCGTCCATCTTCGTTGAGTCGGTTGATATCCCAGTCAAACCACATCTGTTTTCCACCGATAGTAGAGATACCTGCCTCTTTGAGGGCAATCTTCTGGATAGAGTACTTGGTTACTATATTTCCCATCGATCCTCTGTTCTTGATGGCAAGTGCAGAGAAATCGAAGTCAAAAATGAGCTTTTTGAGCTTTGGTTTCGGACGGAGATAGATTCTGAGCTTCTCTGCCTCTCCGTTTGAATTGGATGTGAACCACAGTACAGATGACCCCTCCTTACCCTGGGTGAGGTTATACCATTTGTCTTTGGCTACACCTGTGACAGCAAAACGTTTGGCATATGCAGTACCACCTTTACCATCTTTGTAAACGGCGTTGTAGATGGTTCTGTTGTCTGACTTGTTGAATACAGCGACATGGATTATGTTCCTGTCCACAAATATCTTGTCTGCTACCTTTTTGATTATGTAGCGGCCATCCTTTGTGAATACGATAACTTCATCGATATCTGAGCAGTCACAAATGTACTCGGCATCCTCGATCTTCTTCTGTGACAGACCGATGAAACCCTCTGCCTTATTGGCGTAGAGCTTAGCGTTGTTCACTACTACACGTTTGATCTCGATATTCTCGAAAGAGGTGAGGGTGGTGCGGCGTGGATATGCTGCACCATATTTTTTCTTCAGATTCTCGAAGTATGCGATACAGTAATCCACCAGATGTTCAAGATGGTTTCTGAGGACCTTCTCCTGTGCTTCAATCTTCTTTATCTTCTCATTTACAGCCTTCACATCGAAGCGGGAAATCTTTCTTACAGGTTTCTCTACCAGTTTGTTGATATCCTCTTTGGTGATGGGCTGGCGGAAAAGATGCTGGTACTCGAGCATGCCCTGATGGACATCTTTGAGCTGTTTCTCCCAGGTGGAGGCGTTGTTTTCAAGTGTCTTATAGACCTTTTCCTCGAAGAACACCTTTTCAAGTGATGAGTAGTGCCACTCCTGGCCGAGTTCGCCAAGTTTGATCTCCAGTTCTCTCTTGAGGAGCTCCTTGGTGTGATCGGTGTTGTAGCGGAGGATCTCGTCCACTCCAAGGAATTGGGGCTTGTTGTCCTGAATCACGCAGCAGTTGGGGGAGATGGATACTTCGCAGCTGGTGCAGGCATACAGCGCGTCAATGGTCTTGTCGGGTGATATGTCGTTGTGGAGGGTGATGACAATCTCTGCATTTTCGGCAGTGTTGTCATCTACCTTCTTGATCTTGATTTTCCCCTTGTCGTTGGCTTTGATGATGGAGTCAATGATATCGGCAGTGGTGACACCGAAAGGTATCTGGTTGATGACCAGAGTGTTTTTGTTGAGTTTCTCAATCTGGGCCCTGACCCTTACCCTCCCTCCGCGGAGACCTTTGTTGTATGCAGAGATATCTGCAAGACCTCCTGTGGGGAAATCTGGGTACAATTCGAACTCTTCCCCTCTCAAGTGGGCTATCGATGCATCGATAAGCTCGTTGAAGTTGTGTGGGAGGATTTTGCAGGCCAAGCCTACGGCAATACCCTCGGATCCCTGAGCCAGGAGCAATGGGAACTTGACAGGGAGGTTTACAGGTTCGCGGTTACGTCCGTCGTATGAAGGGACAAACTCTGTGGTCTTGTCATTATAGACCACCTCTTTGGCAAATTCGCTCAGGCGTGCCTCGATATAACGGCCCGCTGCGGCGGAGTCTCCGGTGAGGATGTTTCCCCAGTTACCCTGACACTCCACCAGAAGATCCTTCTGGCCTATCTGTACGAGTGCGTCCTTGATGGAGGCATCACCATGAGGGTGGTATTTCATCGCATCACCCACGATACTGGCCACTTTGTTGAAGCGTCCGTCATCGCACTGTTTCATGGCGTGAAGGATACGTCTCTGAACAGGTTTCAGACCATCGATGATGTGTGGCACTGCCCTCTCCAATATAACATAGGAGGCGTAGTCGAGAAACCAGTCCTTGTACATTCCCGACAATTTGTATTTTTTCTCTCCATCATTTATAAGTTTGTCAAACTTGCCTGGTTCAGCTGCAGATACAGCCTCACCTGCCGAAAGTTCGTCAAGCTCCTCTCTCCCGTTCAAATCTTTATCCTCCATGTTCATTTGTATGCCGTTTTTATGTTATAAAATATAGCCGAAGCTTTTCAGTTTTCTTTTGTCCTCTCTCCAGTCAGGGTTTACCTTTACGAATGTCTGAAGGAATACCTTCTTCTCGAAGAACTCCTCCATATCCTTTCGTGCCTCGATGCCCACTTTCTTGAGCGAAGCTCCCTTGGCACCGATTATGATCCCTTTCTGCGAATCTCTCATCACATTGATTACAGCCTGTATATCGTACCTGTCATCGTGCTCCTTGAACTCTTCGATAACCACCTCAGTACAGTAGGGGATCTCCTTCGAGTAGTTGAGAAGGATTTTCTCCCTTATGATTTCCGATGCGAAGAAGCGGAGGTTCTTGTCGGTAAAGGTGTCCTTGTCGTACCACGCTTCATTGATAGGGAGCAGCTCCACGATCCTGTTGAAGATGGCGTCGAGGTTGAATTTCTCCTTGGCAGATGCGATGAATACATCGGCTCTGGGGATCTCATTTTTCCAGTACTCGGCAAGTTTGAGGACCTCCTCCTGCGTGCTGATGTCAATCTTGTTGATCACTACCACTACAGGGCAGTCAATCATATTGAGTTTCTGCACATACTCCCTGTTCTTGTCGCTCTTCTCCACCACGTCGGTGATGTAGAGTATGATGTCTGCATCTCCGATGGCTGTATCCACAAACTGCATCATGCTCTCCTGAAGCTTGTAGGAGGGGCGGAGGATACCAGGGGTGTCTGAGTATACGATCTGGTAGTTGTCTCCATTTACAATACCCATAATCCTGTGTCTGGTGGTCTGGGCTTTGGATGTCACGATGGAGAGCCTCTCACCCACGAGGGCATTCATCAGTGTTGATTTGCCTACATTGGGGTTGCCGATGATATTGACAAAACCGGATCTGTGCGGAGTGTTGTTGTTACTCATAGTTCTTCACTTTAAGCATTGCTACCTCTGCTTCAGTGAGGAATCTCCACTGGCCTCTCTTGAGGTTCTTCTTGGTAAGACCTGCAAAGTATACCCTGTCAAGTTTCTTTACATTGTAGCCAAGGTGCTCGAACATACGTCTTACGATCCTGTTCTTGCCTGAGTGGATCTCCACACCCACAATGTTTTTCTCAGCACCGTAAGCTGCTGCATCTGCTGCGATGAAGCCGTCCTCAAGTTCAAAGCCCTCAAGAAGTGCATCAAAGTCTGGCTGCTTCACATTTTTGTCAAGGGTTACCTCATATATCTTTTTCTTCCCATAAGATGGGTGAGTAAGCATCTCTGTAAGGTTACCGTCATTTGTGAGGAGAAGGATACCGGTAGTGGATTTGTCAAGACGGCCTACAGGGAAAATCCTCTGTGGACACAACTCCTTGCTGATGAGGTCCATCACATTCTTCTCTGCGTGAGGGTCGCTTGTGGTGGTGACGTAGTCCTTGGGTTTGTTGAGCATGATGTATACCTTTTTCTCACCTTTGAGTCTCTCGCCGTTGAATCTTACATCATCCTCGATATTTACTTTGGTGCCCAGTTCGGTTACCACTTCGCCGTTTACTGTTACAAGGCCTGCTGCGATGTATTCATCGGCCTCCCTGCGTGAGCAGACACCTGAGTTGGCGATAAATTTGTTGAGTCTTACATCGCCGGTGATAGATGGTGTGAATGTGTCGCTGTCGATGTTCTCATCCACCACTTTGGGAGCCCTTTTTCTGAATGGTTTCTCGCCTCTGGCTGCAAATGACTTGTCGGCACCTTTTCTGCCGAAAGGTTTCTTGTCATCTCTTTTGCCGAAAGGTCTCTCGCTCTTACCGAATGGTTTCTCTGATTTCTTGAATGGCTTGTCCCCTTTGCTGAAAGGTCTCTCACTTTTGCCAAATGGTTTGTCGCTCTTGGCAAATCTCCCTTCACCCCTTTTAGAGGCGCTCTTTGCACCGAAAGGTTTCTCGTCTTTTTTGCCGAAGGGTTTGTCTTTGCCGAATGGCTTTTCACTTTTGCCGAATGGCTTTTCGCCCCTCTTTGCAAAAGGTCTTTTCTCACTTTTTTCTGCAAATTCGCCGTAGCGTTTGCCGAAATTGCGTCTTGGAACTTCGTAGCTCTCTGATGAGTGCTCTCTCTTTTTCTCGGCTGTGCCTTTAGCGGCAGAACCTCTAGTAATTCTTGTTCTCATTATGTCAGTATAAATTTGGGCGCAAAGGTATCTTTTTCGTAGAAATTTTCCTATTTTCGCAGAGTAATATTTTTCAACAATTTCATCGGAAGAATATGAGGCGGGAGATTTTCAGTGAGGCCCTTAACTTGATAAGGGGCAATACCTTAAGAACCATTCTTACAGTTTCCATCATTGCCATAGGGATAACATCCCTTGTGGGGTCGCTTACTGCTGCAAAAGGGTTGGAGCGGGCGCTGGTCACGAGTTTCGGAAAGCTCGGATCGGGGAGCTTTTTCATAAGGGCTGTACAAGGGGAAAATTGCCGGAGAATATCATATTGGGATGTCCGTTCATTCCAAAGTCAATATGACTGCAATGCCCTTATTGTACCATATGTGAAGGTGGACACGGGGCTCTCCGGGGTGAGTTCCGGCCCCTCGCGGACCAATCCGGATGTTGAGGTAATAGGGGCTGACGGAGCATTTGTAGAGTTCAACGGCGGCGCTGTTGCATATGGCCGGAATATTTCGCAGGCAGAGGAGGATAGGGGTAACAATGTGGCTCTATTGGGGAGCAGTGTGGCTGAAGCCCTCTTTTTGGGTCCCCCTCCAGCTGATGCCAATGTGAATATTCTCGGGAGAAGTTTCAGGGTAGTGGGGGTGCTGGTTGAAATGGGGGGAGGTGGCGGCTCATTGGACAATATTGTTATTGTCCCACTGGAAGGTGCGCGAAATGGGCTCCTCTCTGGGGAGGAGTCTTATGTTATAGGGGTGTCACCCCGTGGAGAAGTGGATATGGGTGCAGCAGTTGATCAGGCAACTTCCGTAATGCGTGTGGTGAGGAGGTTATCTCCGGAGGATGGGGATGATTTTCAGATAAGAAGGAGGGATTCGCTCCTTTCGAAGATGAAAAACATGATGAGGATGGTTACTCTCGCTGCCTTTATGATAGGTTTTATAACCTTGATAGGGGCCTCAGTGGGACTTATGAACATTATGCTTGTCTCTGTAAAAGAGAGGAGTGCAGAGATCGGAGTGAGAAAGGCAATAGGATCTACTGAGGTGGCGATCCGTGATTTGTTCATGACCGAGGCAATGATTATAGGGGGGGCAGGTGGAGCTGTGGGTGTGGTGCTTGGGGTGGTGGCAGGAGGTATTGTCTCAGCCATTCTGGAGATTCCTTTCGGGGTTCCCTGGGGGTGGATAGGGGTGTCTCTGGTGGTTAGTATGGCTGTATGCGTTATTTCATGCTTACTTCCGGCCAGTCGTGCGGCAGCATTAGAGCCTGTAGAAGCATTGAGAGGGGAATAACTTAGTTATGAGATAATCTTTAATACTTTGCGGCCTCTGGATATCATTGTCCTTAATGATGAGTATGAGCAGTCAAGTCTTTGCTGTATCTCTTCGTAGGTATATCCGTCGGCGCATAGTCTGAGGGCTTTTTCCTGGTTTCCACCAATGGCAGTGAGTATATCCTCAATTCTATGGATCTCTTCCCTCGATATGAGCGCCCCATCAGCCTGACAGTAGTCCGGCAATAGGGAATCAATGGAAGTGTCTATACTAGGACATTTGTCATTTCTCTTGAATTTTTCAGTGAGATAGTCCAATGCGCATCTGTATGAAATGGTCCAGAACCACGCTGATTCAGATCTGTCCTTATCATACACATCCCATAATTTTATTATTTTCTCAAAAGAGATGGATGTTATCTCTTCGATATCGTATCTGAGTGCCTTTGTGTTGAGTTTGTTGGCTGCAGTGAAGATAGATGATCCGATTATAGATTTGATATGATTGTAATCTGAAAGTGTAAAGTTGGATGTGTTCATAATGTGCTGAAAATTAGAATTATATATTAATAATTCCATTTCAGTCAGCACTAGGATCCAGTACCGGATCCCCTTACTCTACAAAGGTAAAGCAAAAAGTTTTCTACCTCCAAACACGGTTGGGAGTTGTAACAAAAATGGAGGTGTAGCGTACATATAATCGGAACTGCTCAAGTGCAGTCCACTGATCTATGGCTAGAAAATTAAGAAGACAAATGGTAAATGGTGATTTCAAAACAATAGGTGATGAGATCGTTGAACCTCGTGACAAGCAGACAATATCGCTCTCAGCGTGCCTTAACAGAATTATGCTCAATATTAGAGAGCGTTGGTATAATGCTTCCACTTATGAACAGATGAAGGAGGACTTTGATTATGTAGGTGCTAAAATGAACCTTTGCCCTGAAGAGGTGGCGATCCTCTCTTTTGTGCTGGAAAAGAGTTTTGGCCGTTCATGCTGCAGAGATGAAGATATTGCCCCCTTTATGGGGATGACCAATATAGAATTTATAGGTTACAGGAAGTTTCTTGATTCACTGGTGGAGAAGAGAGTTGTCAGGAAGCAGGAGAGGGGTGTTATGGGCAACGGAATTGTATATGAGGTTCTTAAGGAGGCAAGCAGAGCTATTGCAGAGGATACGGATTTCTCTGAAAGGAGTTTTGAGGGACTCTCGACAGATATGATTTTCTCACAGATGCGTAAACTCTTCAGAGCCGTGAGAGAGGAGGAACTGAACGTGGAAATGTTACTTAATGATATCCAGTTGATGGTGAATGTAAATCAGCAGAATCTCTTTTGCCAGAAGGTGTTGGAATGTGGTGTAACAACATTGCCGGAGACTGATCAGCGTATCTTTTTCTACTTGTGTCACAGATATGTGAGTCACGGAGATGAGGAAGTGCCTTTTGTACAAACTGAGCAATTTATGGATGAGTTTGATGATGAGCAGTTGCTTTTCAGACAATTTCAGGCAGGAAAGCTGATGGGGCAGGTGATGGGATTTCTGACTTTTGGTGTTGGAAATGGCCTTTTGGACAAGAATAACATAGCGTTGTCAGATAGCATTAAAGGTGAGTTTTTTACAGGGGTGGAACTTTTCAGTAAAGATAGGGCTGATGGCCATCCTGATATGAAGAAGTGTGGGGATATTGTTGCCAAGGAGCTTTTTTACAATAAGCATGAAAAGGAGCAGGTAAGACGTCTGGAGAGTTTGCTTGAAGATGGGCATTTCAATGGCGTGCAAACTCGTCTGGAAGAGATGGGGATGCGCAAAGGGTTCAATGTTATCCTGTATGGTGGGCCAGGTACCGGAAAGACAGAGACTGTAATGCAGCTTGCCCGCAAGACTGGCAGGGATATCTTCTGTGTAGATATGAGCAAGATGAGGAGCAAGTGGGTTGGGGAGTCTGAGAAATCGGTGAAAGCACTTTTCAATATTTATAGAAATATATGCAAAAATAAGGAACTCAAGCCAATACTCTTTTTCAACGAGGCCGATGCTATTTTTGGTAAAAGGATTGAAGGTGTAAGTTCGTCTGTAGATCAGATGCATAATACAATGCAAAATATTATCCTGCAGGAGATGGAGACTTTAGAGGGCATTTTGATATGTACTACAAATCTTCATGGAAATCTGGATCCTGCATTTGAGCGCCGTTTCCTCTATAAGGTAGTATTGGAAAAGCCTGATGAAGATGTCAGGTCAAAGATCTGGAGATCGATGATGTCTGACCTTTCAGAGAGTGACTGCTCTGTTCTTGCAGGTAAGTACTCTTTCTCCGGAGGCCAGATAGAGAATGTTGTACGCAAAAGTGCAGTGGAATACATTCTCTCGGGGGAGAAACCCACACTGGAGAAGATATGCAAGTTTTGTGATCAGGAGAATTTTAAGTCAAAATCAAGAAAGGTAGGATTCTGATGGATCCTACCTCAATGTAAACACATAAGTGATGGTCCCTTCCTGGATGATGGGGGCGGACTGGCTGATGTTGAAGCGGGCTTCGAGGGCCGCTTTTTTGGCGGCTTCCCAAAGGGTGGCGTCCTGGACTGTGGTCCCTTGGGCACCAGGGATAGCGTCGGTCACTTTGCCGTATTGGTCCACCTTGATGCGGACCACCACTTTGCCGGATGCCTCCACACCATAGTCTGGGATAGGAAGATTGCCCATAACGGTACGACCTGCGAGTTTGGCTGATGGCGCACCCTCTACACCACCTACCTCTGTGTTGCCCTGTGAGTGCCCTGCGCGGAGTGCATCGGAGACATCTTCTGCTACTTGTTGTGCCAGAGTATCCTGTTTGTTCTTGGCACTGCTGAAAAGTGCTTTTTTGTTGATGGGTTTGGGACGTGGCGGTTCAGGTACTTCGACATCACCCTCTGTTCCCACAGTGGTCTCCACTCCACGGTTCTCCTGAATACCCTGAACTGCCGCCTCTGACCGCTGTACAAGGCGGACATCATTGTCAGGATTAGCATTTTCAGCACGTGGTTCTGTACCTGTGGTTACCTGTACAGGTTTCGGTTCCTCCTGTTCGAATTCCAAAAGAATGCCTAGCTCTTCCGGAGGAGGGTAGATGTATTTGAGACCTGCTCTGAATGAGACAAACAACAACCCCATATGGATAAGTACCGTCATAGCGATTCCTATCCATCGTCCTTTCTTCTCGAAAGGTGAGGCATATTTATCGTATTTGTCCATTATTCGGGTGATGTAGCCAGGATAACTTTGTATTTATTGCGTTTGGCAATATTCATAAGGTCCACTACATGTTCGATAGGGACTGTCTTGTCTGCGTATATTGAGAATGTCGGATCATCCTCTTCCTGAAGGATAGACTGGAGAGCCTCCTCCACTTCGCCGAACTTGATGGGCTTCTCTTTACCATTTATGTGGTAAGAGAAAGTATTGCTTTTCTGGTAATGTTTGATGGAGACACTTACGGTCGCTTTGGCAGAGACCTGATTTGTACTCTTGGGGAGAAGAAGCTTCAATGCGTTAGGGTTGACCAGTGTAGATGTTACCAGGAAGAAAATCAGTAACAGGAACACTATATCTGTCATAGACGACATAGAGAAGCTCGCATCCACTTTGTTTCTACGTTTGATAGCCATAATTATCTGATGGTGTCAGCGGGTTCGTGAAGCATATCCATAAATTCGATGGTGGTGCTCTCCATCATGAATACCAAGTCAGAGATCTTGGATGTGAGGTAGTTGTATCCGAAATATGCGATGATACCTACAAAAAGACCACCTACTGTAGTCACCATAGCGGTGTAGATACCACCTGAAAGGAGAGTGATGTCGATGTTGTTGCCGGCTTGTGACATATTGAAAAATGCCTGAATCATACCGGCTACAGTACCAAGGAAACCGATCATAGGTGCACCACCCGATATGGTGGCAAGGATGGGGAGGTTCTTCTCAAGTTTTGCCACCTCTACATTGCCTGTATTCTCTACTGCGGCCTGGATGTCTGAAAGGGGACGACCTATTCTCTCTATGCCCTTCTCTACAAGACGTGCGATAGGTGAATTGTCGTTTTTGCAAAGCTCAATGGCAGCATTGATCTTACCTTCGTGGATGAGGTTGCGGATTTCGTTCATGAAGTTCTTGTCGATATTGGCAGCCTTTCTGATAGCCCACCATTTCTGGCCGAAGATGTAGATGGCTGCAATGGACAGACCAAGAAGGACGAGCATAAGCCAGCCACCTTTGACAGCCATGTTCCAGAGGGAAAAATTGAGTTCTTGTGTAGCAACTACCTCTTGTGCTACAACTTCAGCGCTTGCTTGTAGTAGTGTAAACATATCTATTAGTCAATTTTATTGTTTTCAATATAAGGGTATTCCACGTTTGTCAAAAATAGTGCATGGCCGGGAACAGACTGACCAGCTGCACATCTGTCTTTTTTCTCGAGAAGCTCACAGATCCACTCAGGATCTCTCTTGCCCCTGCCGATCTCGACCAACGAACCCACGATAGCCCTCACCATGTTTCTCAAAAACCTGTTGGCCGTAACGGTGAAGACGAGATATTTGGTGGAGTCTGACCCTGCTACAACTGGGGTGTACTCTTCCCATCCCGCTTCGGTGATTTCACAAATGGAGGTAGCGTTTCCCCCATTGTTTTTTTCAAAACTGCTGAAATCTCTCTTTCCCAACAAAAAACGGGCCCCTCTGTTCATAGCCTCAATGTCGAGATCGAACTTGCAAAAGTAAGAATAACTTTCACAAAATGGGTCTTTTGAACAATGAATATAGTATTTATATGTCCTGCTTGTGGCATCAAATCTGGCGTGGGCCTGGTCGTGTACAGGAATTATCGAGTTTACAGATATTCCGTAGGGGAGAATGGCGTTCATTTTATAGACGATTCTATCCGGATTTGAAGTCAGTTCTTTTGAGCAGGAGTCAAAATGGGCATAGAAGTTCTTGGCATTGACACCGGTGTCAGTCCTCCCTGCACCCACGACATCAATGGGCTCGGAGAGTAGGGTGGACAAGGTTTTTTCTACCTCAGCTTCAATGGTATTGGCATTTTCCTGTATCTGCCATCCGCTGAATCCGGTACCTCGATATGATATGCACAAGAAATACCTCATGGTATCAGAATTTTTATTAATTTTGTCAGTTCAAAAAACTACGCAAAAATACAAATATTTTAATATGGATACTGTAAACATCAAAGAATTAAACGAACGTATTCAGTTGGAGAGTTCTTTTGTCGATCTTCTCACTATGGAGATGAACAAGGTGATTGTGGGACAGAAACATCTGGTGGAGAATCTTATGATAGGCCTGCTGGCAAATGGGCACATACTGCTGGAAGGTATGCCTGGCTTGGCCAAGACATTGGCTATCAATACTCTCGCCTCTTGTGTAAATGCCAAATTCAATAGAATACAGTTCACCCCAGACCTACTCCCTGCGGACGTCCTTGGTACCATGATTTACAGCCAGAAGACCGAACAGTTCCAGATCAAGAAAGGTCCCATTTTTGCAAATTTCATCCTAGCTGATGAGATCAACCGTTCCCCTGCAAAAGTGCAGTCAGCCCTTTTGGAGGCTATGCAGGAGCGTCAGGTAACTATCGGTGACGAGACTTTCAAGCTCCCTGAGCCATTTTTGGTTCTTGCTACCCAGAACCCTATCGAGCAGGAGGGTACTTATCCGCTTCCAGAGGCGCAGGTGGACCGTTTTATGCTAAAAGTGGTGGTAACATATCCAAAGAAAGAGGAAGAGAAGCTGATTATACGAATGAACAATGGTGGAGGCTATCAGAAGGCACAGCCTATTCTGAAACCAGAAGATATTGCCAGAGCCCGCGAAGTGGTGAAAGAGGTGTATATGGATGAGAAAATAGAGAGATATATCGTGGATATCGTATATGCTACCCGCACCCCGGAAGAGTATGGCTTGGGAAAACTTAAAGATCTCATTGCTTATGGTGGTTCGCCACGTGCTTCGATCTCTCTCGCTATGGCAGCTAAGGCATATGCTTTCATCAAGAGGAGAGGGTATGTGATTCCCGAGGATGTGCGAGCTGTATGCTATGAGGTGCTCAGACACCGTATAGGCCTTACCTATGAGGCGGAAGCAGAAAATATCACTACAGAAAATATCATCTCTGAAATAATAAATGCTGTAGACGTTCCTTAATATGGATAACGAATTGCTGAAGAAAGTCCGGAAAATCGAGATAAAGACCAAATCTCTATCCCATCAGATATTTGCTGGTGAGTACCACTCTGCGTTCAAGGGAAGAGGTATGGCCTTCAGTGAGGTGAGAGAGTACCAGTATGGGGATGATGTTAGGAATATGGACTGGAATGTTACAGCCCGTCTCAGAGCCCCATTCATCAAGGTGTTTGAGGAAGAGAGGGAGCTTACTGTGGTTCTTCTGGTAGATGTGAGCGGTTCGCGCTTTTTCGGAAGTACATCCAAGATGAAAAAGGATCTGATGGCAGAAGTGGCTGCTGTGCTCTCTTTCTCTGCGTCAATCAACAATGATAAAGTGGGTGCCCTTTTCTTCAGTTCCAAAGTGGAGAAGTTTATTCCGCCAAAGAAGGGGAGGAGCCATCTCCTGAGGATCATCAGGGAACTTATTGAGTTCGAACCACAGGAGAGTGGGACAAATATTGGTGAGGCTTTAAGGTTCCTTACCAATGCGATAAAGAAGAAATGTACAGCGTTCCTGTTGTCTGACCTTCTGGATGTAGATTCTGCAGGTCATCCAAATTATGAGGATGCTCTCAAAGTGGCTGTTAACCGTCACGATATTTCGGCCATAAATATCTATGACCCTCGTGAGAAGGATATCCCGGATGTGGGTCTTCTAAATGTTATGGATGGGGAGACAGGTGAACAGATATGGGTGGATACATCTGACAAGAAGTTGAGACAGCACTACAAGGAGTGGAACGATTCTGTGTATGAGCAGACTATTGCCACATTGAGAAAATATAAAGTGGATTGTGTGAGCATCAGAACCGATGAAGATTATGTGAAGGGGCTGGTCTCACTGTTTAAGAGCAGAGGATAATGCATAGATACTTCAGAAATATAATTGTAGCGGTGACAGGTGTGATGCTTGGCCTTGTACAACTCCAGGGTCAGGAGCTTCTCTCATCGACATTCTCCAAGGATACCATTCTGATAGGAGATCAGGTGGAGTGGGGTGCCAGAGTGAATGTCCCCAAGGATCTTACTGTTTGGGTCGATTCTCTCCTCAATCCTGTAGTTCCAGGGGTGGAGCTGATAAGTGACTACACTTTTGATACTCTAAAGAGCAAAAAGGACCATTATGATATAGATATGAGGGCAATAATAACCTCATTTGACAGTGGCTCCTATTATCTTCCCCGTCAAGTCCTTTATTTCTATAGAGGTGAGAAACTGGTGGATACCATAGTGATAAACGAGAGGACACTTGAGGTGACCACTATCCCTATTGACACCGCTACCTACCAGATGTACGATATCAAGGGGCCTATCACTTATCCTGTGACATTTGGAGAGGTAATCCCTTGGGTAGCGCTGGGTCTGGCATTACTGGCCCTGGCTTATATGGTGTACAGGATGATAAGGAACAGAAGGGAGAACAGATCTTTGCTCGGCAAGCCGATAGTGAAGGAGCCTCCCCACATAGCAGCTCTACGCTCATTGGAGAATATCAGGCAGAAAAAATTGTGGCAGAATCATCAGCAGAAGGAGTATTATACCGAAATTACAGATACCATAAGGGAGTATATTGAGAACAGGTACTCTATCCCTACATTTGAGAAGACCACCTCTGAAATAGTGGCGGAGCTTGAAGCTATGGACATTTCAGGTCAGGAGTGGAATGAGCTCAAGGAGATGTTCAGTGTGGCAGATTTGGTGAAATTTGCCAAATACAGTGCTACGGAGGGTGAAAATGAAAGGGCAATCCCTGTGGCTGTGAGGTTTGTAAATGTTACATACATGACCAAATTGGAGGAGGAGCAGAGCAATGGATAGTATATTTTTCGAATACCCCGAGATGCTTTATCTGGAGCTGTTGCTGGTTCCAATGCTCGCCATTTATCTGTATAGGGAGATGCGAAGAAGGAATCCTTCCCTCACAGTTTCATCTGTAGTCCCATACAAATTCAAGGGGAATACCATTTCAAAGCTGCTGCGTCATGCCCCTTTTGTGTGCAGATGCATTGCCGTGGCTGCAATTGTTATTGCGATAGCAAGGCCACGCTCATCTTCCACTTTTGAAAAGATAGATTCAGAGGGTATTGATATCGTGTTGGCAATGGACATATCTACCAGTATGCTGGCGCGCGATTTCAACCCCGACAGAATAGGGGCAGCTAAGGATATTGCCATACAGTTCATCTCGGAGAGACCTTCCGACAGGATAGGTGTAGTGGTGTTTGCAGGTGAGAGCTTTACCCAGGCCCCTCTGACCACTGACCGTGCTACCCTGATCAACCTTATGAAAGAGGTGGAGTGCGGTATAATCGAGGATGGTACAGCCATCGGCAACGGCCTGGCAAATGCAGTAGCCAGATTGAAAGACAGTCCTGCGAAGAGCAGGGTGATAATTCTTCTTACGGATGGTGTTAACAACAGGGGAGAGATAGCTCCGCAAATGGCAATAGAAATAGCTAAGACCTACGGCATCAGAGTATATACAATAGGTGTGGGTGCAATGGGTGAAGCCCCGTATCCAATGATGACACCATATGGAGTCAAGGAGGTAAATGTTAAGGTGGAGATTGATGAGGCTCTTTTGAAGGAGATTGCGGATGCTACGGATGGAGAGTATTTCCGTGCTACGGACAATACAAAACTCTTGGAAATCTACAGGCAAATCAACGAAATGGAGAAGAGCAGGACCACTGTCGATTCTTTCCCACTTTATAAAGAGGAGTTTGTCATATTTGCCCTAGTGGCCCTGGCTGCTCTTCTTATTGAACTTATTGTCAGATTATTTGGAGCGAGGAGGATAGTATAATGTTACATTTTGCACAAGCACAATATCTTTTTTTGATATTCCTGATACCATTTTTCTTCCTGGTATACTGGATAATGCTGAGAGCCCGAAAGAGGAGAGTGACCAAGTTTGGTGATGCGGAGCTGCTGGCTCGTCTGACACCTGAGAGGTCAAGCAGAAAGGGGTGGGTCAAACTTCTTTTCTATTCGTTGGCATTCTTCTTTTTTGCCATTGGACTTTCAAGACCTCAGATTGGGGCAGCCCTCAAGAAGCAGGAGGTGAGAGGGGCAGAGATTATGATAGCGCTCGATGTTTCCAACTCGATGCTTGCAGAAGACTACTATCCTAATCGTCTGGAGAGGGCCAAACTTGCCATATCAAAACTGGTAGACAGACTTCAGGATGACAGGATCGGTCTGGTAGTTTTTGCGGGGCAATCGTTTGTGCAGCTCCCTATCACTACAGATTATGTTTCGGCCAAGATATTCCTCAACAGCATTACCACTGAGAGTATCCCTGTTCAGGGTACTGCCCTGGGCGATGCCATTCTTACCTGCGTAAAAAGTTTCAGTATGGAGAGTGAGAACAGTAGGGCCATTGTCCTTATTACAGATGGTGAAAACCATGAGGATGATCCTGTTCAGGCAGCTAAGGATGCCACGACCATGGGGTGCAGGGTGTTTTGTGTAGGTGTAGGATCTTCGGAGGGCAAGCCTATCCCCAAAGATGGTGAACTTATGAAGGACAAGGATGGCAATATAGTGGTGACACGTCTGGATGAGGAGAGTTTGAGGGATGTGGCAAATGCAGGTAATGGCATTTATGTGAGGGCAGGTACCACAGAATTCGGACTCAATCCCATTGTTGATGAGATCAGGAATATGGAGGAGAAGCAGTACCAGAATGTGATTTTCGAAGAGTATGATGAGCAGTATATGTATTTCTTCGGAATAGCACTTTTCTTCCTGATGATAGAGTTCCTTATCAAAAACCGTAGGAATCGCAGAAAACTTTTTGTCGACAACAGGACTATGGCAATTGTTGCGCTACTCCTCCTCTCTGCTCCTGTATTCGGGCAGGTGGACAAAAAGGAGGTCCGTGCAGGGAACAGGGCATATGAAGATGGCAAATACCAGCAGGCAGAGATTGATTACCGCAGGGCAATACTGAAGGACTCCACATCTGTAGCGGGCCAGTACAACCTTGGAAATGCACTGTATAAGCTTGAGAATTTTGAAGAGGCTGCAGAGCACTATAGCATATTGAAGGATACGCTTGCAGATAGAGGTGCCGGATATGGTGCTGATTACTATCACAATGTGGGAAATGTTGCCCTCAAGGGAAAAAAATATCAGGAGGCTGTCGACGCCTTCAAGGAATCGTTGAGGCGCAACCCTTCAGATATGGAGACGAAGTCAAATCTGGCGTATGCACAGAAAAAGCTGCAAGATCAGCAGAATCAGCAGGATCAGCAGCAAAATCAGGAGCAGAACCAGCAGAACCGGAATCAGAACCAGAACCAGGATCAGCCTGATGACAATAAGGATAAACAGCAGAATCCTGATCCAAACCAGGATCAGCAGGATGAACCACAAGATAACAAGCAGCAGCAGGCCCCTCCCAAGATATCACCTCAGACAGCCCAGCAGATGCTCCAGGCAATAGAGGATAAAGAGAAAGAGACTCAGGAGAAAGTGAAAAAGGAGAAGGCTGACAAACTCAAGTCAAGACAAAAGGAGAAAAATTGGTAAAATAGATATGAAGCGAGTACCACTAAAATGGTTGATGCCATTGATTTTGATCCTCTCGTTTACACCGGCGAGGGGTCAGTACAGCCTGAGTGTGGAGGTACCCAATGTGGTGGCTCTGGACGAGGCTTTCAGGCTAGTATATACTGCTACAGGGAAGACTGAGGAGTTCAACCCTCCGCAAATCAGCGATTTCCAGGTGTTGGCAGGGCCAACTACCTCCACCATGTCCAGTACGAATATCGTAAATGGTCAGAGAACCCATACTTATCAGCAGAGTTATACATACATTCTTCTGCCAAACGGTGAGGGTAAATTTACCATTCCCCCAGCTTCGGTGGTGATTGATGGAAAAACATACACCTCCAAGAGTGTCACTGTGGAGGTCGTGACGGGCAATCCGGAATCCCAGTCTTCAGATTCTGGCAATGGGGTGAACACCAGAGACAGATATGCGTCAATAGGGGAGGATGATCTGATTTTGTCAATGTCCCTCAGTAAGAATAAGGTGGTGAAAGGAGAGCCGGTCATTGCTACGCTTAAACTTCTTGTCAAGACTAACATAAGCGGTGTGGAAGACATCAAATTCCCATCATTCAACGGATTCTGGAGTCAGGAGATTGAGGCTCCATCAGAGCTTGAGTTTGTCAGAGAGACTTACAATGGCCAGATATATAGTGCGGCATTGCTCCGCAAGTATATGCTCCTGCCACAGCAGACAGGTGATTTGTATATAGATCCTGCTGAGATGATATGTGCTGTGCAGGTGAGGTCAAATGCTCCATCGCGCTCCATATTTGACGATTTCTTTGACAATTACCAGACTCTCAAAAAGAGGATCCACACCCCCAAGCTAAAGGTAACTGTAACTCCGCTACCTGCAGGTGCACCGGAATCTTTCACTGGTGGAGTGGGCAACTACAAATTGGATGTGAAAGTGTCAAGAGACTCTTTGAGTGCGCATGAGGCTGCATCTCTGCTAGTTACCATATCCGGTACAGGCAACCTCAATCTGATCGAGGCGCCAAAGGTCAATTTCCCCCCTGATTTTGAGGTTTATGATGTGAAGAGGAAGGAAAACGTATCAAGCACCTCTTCAGGATCATCGGGCACTAAGAGTTTCGAGTATCCATTTATACCAAGAAGTTCAGGAGACTTTGAGATAGAATCCATAGCATTCAGCTACTACAATGTAAACTCCAGCAAATATGTTACCCTCAAGTCGGATCCTATTGCCGTAAGTGTCTACAGAGGCGCAGAGAATGGTGCGACTGTAATGCCGGCAGGGGTAAACAAGCAGAGTGTAAAATCATTGGGACACGATGTGAGATATATCGAGACAACTGTGGGGCATCTGGGAAGAGGTGAGAAGTTTGTCATTGCATCTGTGTTGTTCTGGTGCGGAATTGCTGGTGCAATAGTTCTGTTCCTGGTGGCTGCGTATATCCTCGAGAAGAGCATTGCCCGTAGGCAGGATGTAGTGGGGAGAAGGAACAGAAGGGCTAAGAAAGTGGCCAAGATGAGACTGAAGAGGGCAGAAGAGTTCTTGAGGCAGGAGCTTTATACAGCCTTCTATGAGGAGTTGCACAAAGCAATACTGGGGTACCTGTCAGATAAGCTGATGATACAGGCTGGTGAGCTCAATAGGGATGTAATCCGTGAGAAACTTGTGGCAAAAGGTGCTTCCGAAGAGGTCATTGCGTCTCTGGAGAGTGTCATGGATGCTTGTGAATATGCACGTTATGCACCATCTGCCGGTGCTACTGCGATGGCCAACCACTATGAGGAGGCAGTAAGAGTAATATCAGAAATAGAGAGCTAAAGATTATGAAAAGAGCAATATTGATTTTTACCCTAATTGCGGTATCGATGGCATCGGTAGCCATGGAGCATAGGGATTCCATTTGGAATGCAGGGGTAGAGTGTTATGCTGCAGAGGATTATGAGGTGGCGCTGAGAAGTTTCAAAGCACTTGAAGAGGAGGGGTATGTGTCTCCCCACTTGTATTACAATATAGGCAATACCTATTATAAAATGAGTGGCTATATCGCTTACGCTATCCTGTATTACGAAAGGGCACTCAAGCTGGACCCTTCATATAAGGATGCGCAGTCCAATCTGGAGTTCGTCCATCAGTTTACAGTTGATAAGATAGAGACAGTACCTGAATTTGTGCTTGTTACATGGTTCAAATCATTCAGGAGCATTCTGTCGTCAGACGGGTGGGCTTATGTTTCACTGGCTTCACTCATAATATCGCTCATCCTTCTTCTGGTTTTCAGATTTGGAAGAAGTATGGTTTTGAGAAAAATGTCGTTCGCGTTTGCCATAATTATAACTACCTTTATGCTCCTTTCTCTCATTTTCTCCTTCGGGCTGAAAGGTGAGATGGAGTCCCGTGATGGAGCTATAGTGGTAAATCCTGTAAGTGCGGTGAAGAGCTCTCCAAATGCATCGGGGACATCGCTCTTCATCATTCACGAGGGGACCAAGGTGACTGTTATGGAGGAACTTGGCCAGTGGAATAAGGTGGAGCTGAGTGACGGCAGGCAAGGTTGGATATCAAAAGGAGATATTGAGATAATTTAATACTATAAACAAATAAAACTATGACACTAATCAAATCTATCTCTGGTATCAGAGGTACTATCGGTGGGGAAGTGGGCGATTGCCTTACCCCTGTGGACATTGTGAAATTCACTTCAGCTTATGCAGTAAGACTTAAAGAGAGAATCCCTGGAAAGGAGAGATATAAAGTGGTAGTCGGCAGAGACGCACGCCTTTCTGGTAAAATGGTTGATTCGGTAGTGTGCGGTACCCTTATGGCTTGCGGTATCGATGTGGTAAATGCAGGTCTTGCTTCTACCCCTACCACTGAGATGGCTGTTATCTTCGAACAGGCTGACGGAGGTATCATCCTTACTGCATCACACAACCCAAAACAATGGAACGCCCTCAAACTTCTCAATGAGAAAGGTGAGTTCCTGGATGCAGAAGAGGGTGCAAAACTTCTGGCAGTAGCTGAGGCTGAAAACTTTGATTTTGCAGATGTGGACAATCTTGGTACTATGGAGTACAAGGACTTCACACAGCAGCATATTGATGCAGTTCTTGCCCAGCCACTTGTAGATGTTGAGGCTATCTATAAAGCAGGCTTCAAAGTGGCTTTGGATGCTGTAAACTCAGTGGGTGGTGTGATTATGCCTAAGCTTCTCGAAGCTTTGGGCGTTCAATGCGAATGCGTTCACTGCGAACCTACAGGTCACTTTGCGCACAACCCTGAACCACTTCCAGCTCACCTTGTAGACCTTTCTGCCAAAGTGGTGGAGACCGGTGCAGATTTCGGTATCTCTGTGGACCCTGATGTGGACAGACTTGCACTTATCTGCGAAGACGGCAAACCTTTCGGCGAGGAGTATACACTTGTATCTGTATCTGACTATGTTCTCCAGAATGTCAAAGGTTCTACCGTTTCCAACCTTTCATCATCACGTGCACTCAGAGATGTGACTGAGGCTCACGGCTGCACTTATACAGCAGCTGCAGTAGGTGAGGTTAACGTGGTTACCGAGATGAGAAGGACAAATGCTGTTATCGGTGGTGAAGGCAACGGTGGTGTGATCTTCCCTGATCTTCACGCCGGCCGTGACGCCCTTATCGGTGTGGCTCTATTCCTATCTAACCTTGCCCACAAGAAGATGAAAGTTTCTGAACTCAGAGCTACATATCCTCCATACGTGATCTCAAAGAACAAAATAGAGCTTTCTGACCCTGTTCTTATCGACAAGATCCTTGAGGAGGTGAAGAAAGAGTTCGCAAATGAGAGAATCACCACTATCGACGGTGTGAAGATCGACTTCGACGCTGAAAAGATGTGGGTACACCTCAGAAAATCAAATACCGAGCCTATCATCCGTATCTACTCTGAGGCTTCTGACGAGGCTAAGGCTGAGGCACTTGCACAGAGAGTTATTGCGGTAGCAAATAGAATTAAAGGTTAATGTTCTCGTTCAGAACTACACCTCTGGATCAGCAGCCCGACATTGTCCTGGCAAAGGGAAATGTCGGGGTGCTTTGCAATCAGGTGGCTTGGAATCCCGAGAAGGGGGAGTACCTTTTCGAAACGCTCCATCGCGGAGGAAACCTGAAAAAGGTTTTTGTCCCTACTGAGGAGCTTGAAGGGTATGCTGCTCTCAATCTTGATGGCTGTGAATTCATCCCAATGGAATCGATGGTGGAAAATCTTTCCGATATCGATGCTATAATTGTGGAACTTCAGGAGATAGGGGCAAGATACTCTCCGATTATAGACTTGATTGCGGCCTTATTTACCACTATCCACCACAAAGGACTTGAGATCTCAGTTTATGTACTCGACAGGGAGAATCCTACCGGGAGATGTGTGGAAGGTACTACCGGTACACTCGGTATTCCTCACAGACACGGATTGACCCTCGGTGAGATCGCCAATATGTTCCATACAGAGATGGGGGCAAAATTCCCTCTCCATATCATTTCATACCTGGTCCGTTCGGCGACACAGTATATGATGCCGTGGAGCATCCCCCCTATGGAGGATGTGGCTGGGATGTTTACCTCAGTCTTCTACAGTGGACAATATCTCTGGAGGGGGACCAATGTTACACCCGGTATCGGTACCACCCGTCCCTACGAGATGTTTGGAGCCCCTTTTATGAAGAGCCTTTCAGATTATTGTGCACGCAATGGCTACGACAACTGGAATGACCCTTCAAATCCTATCTATGACCCGGCTACCTTCATCAGGTGGACTATGTTTGTCCCTGGAGATGGAAGATATGCAGGGGAGGAGTGCTATGGTTTCCAGCTGCTGCAGAACCCAGGTGTGCAGTATCACGCACTAGGCCACGCTTTGAGGATTATGAAATTTGTCAGGAGCGAGTGCCCTGAGTTCGATATCGAGTGCGGACTTGAGGAGATTCTCGATGACAATATACTTATGGAATATGTCAGAGGTGTCGATATCTGGGACGAGGTGAAGGAGAATATCAAGCTGGAGGAGCAGAAGTGGATAAAGAAAGCAAAAAAATATCTCCTTTATGATGATAGTCTCTGGAGAATCAAGCAAATATTTTCAAAATAATTTGCAGTGAAAGTAAATAATATCTACTTTTGCTGCCCGTAATAAAAAACCAATAGAAATGAAAAAAGGAATTCATCCCGAAACCTACCGTCTTGTAGCTTTCAAGGATATGTCAAATGAGCACGTGTTCATCACCCGCTCTTGCGTTAATACTAAGGAGACCATCGAAATCGAAGGTGTTGAATACCCTCTAGTAAAGGTCGAAATCTCTAACACTTCTCACCCTTTCTACACAGGAAAGATGAAACTTGTGGATACTGCCGGCCGCGTGGACAAATTCTACCAAAGATACAAAAGAAAATAAGCTGCCAAGACAGTATAAAAATAGCGACTCTGACATCAGGGTCGCTTTTTTTGTGTCTGTATTCCATTAGAGCCGCCGGCTTACCCTGGACCCGCTGGCTCAGAAGTAATATTCAGAAGCCACACCAAAGCCGTTCAGAATAGTCTCCAAAGGGTTTTATTGTGGCTTCTGCCCACTGTTTGCCTGCAGAAGCCACGCTAAGTAGCGTATACAATATCTCGGAATGGGGGGGATGTGGCCACTGAATTTCACGACATACCGACACTCAGAAATGGCGGACTGGTATTGCTGCTGTGTGGAAATTGTCAGACAGGACATAAAAAAACCGGCCTCGTGATGGGACCGGTTTTTGTGTGTTTCACTGTATGATTATTCAGCAAAAGGAAGTACAGACACAAATGATTTGTTGTTTGCTTTCTTTTGGAATTTTACAGTACCGTCAATTAGAGCGTAAAGAGTGTGGTCTTTGCCCATACCTACGTTAAGACCAGGGTTATGAACTGTACCTCTCTGGCGAACGATGATATTACCTGCTTTAGCAGTTTGACCGCCGAAAAGTTTAAGACCTAAACGTTTGCTGTGTGATTCACGACCGTTCTTAGAACTACCGACACCTTTTTTGTGAGCCATAATCTAAATCTCCTTTTCTTTTAATTAAGCAATTTCATCAATTAGAATTTCAGTCAAATACTGACGGTGACCATTTTTCTTCTGATAGCCTTTACGACGTTTCTTTTTGAAAACGATTACCTTTTTACCTTTGAGGTGGTCTACAACGGAAGCTTTAACAACGGCTCCGTCAACATAAGGTGAACCTACTTTTACTGCACCATCTTGATCAAGAAGAAGTACAGTGGTGAAATCAAGGGATGTACCAGGTTCTGCACCCAAGCGGTTAACGAAGATTTTCTTCCCTTTTTCCACTTTAAATTGCTGTCCTGCAATGTCTACAATTGCGTACATTTATTTTAAGTTTTAAAGTTACTGACTGCAAGCGGTTATTATGGTTAAATAACTCTTATTCAATAGCTTAACAGCCTTCTATTCAATTTTTTGGACTGCAAATGTAATATATTGTATTTTCTTAAACAAATTTTATTGGCTAAAATGCCGATCATCAGTAACAAGTTTGTTAAAAAATACTACATTTGTGACGCTAAAACAAAAAAGTTATGGAAGTGCCATTCAATTTCAAAGAGAGAGCTGTCGGCATTGATTTTATTGGAAGGGAGGTAGAGCGAAATGCCCTTTCAAATCTTTTGAGGCAGAGACAAAATGTGGTAATTTATGGAGTTGACGGTGTCGGGAAGAGATCGTTGGTCAATAGTGTCCTTATCGATATGAGAAAGTCTTCCCTGGATATGGTTGTGTGTAATATCAATCTTCACAATATAAGATGTGAGAAGGATTTTCATAATCTGTATTCTGAAAGTTTGGTCTCTGCGGGTGTGGATCATGATTCCTTGAATTCCTCCAATGTGATATTCTATTTCGAGGAGTTTCAGAATGTGCTCCATTTTGATGATCCGGATCAGTTTCTGAAGGATATGGAGCAGTCTGTAAGCCAAATCCCGAATGTGACTTTCCTTTTTACAGGATCTAAGGTAAATGCTATGAAATATATATTCGAAGAGAAGAAGTATTTCTATGGTAATGTGGAGATTCTGCCAATATTGCCTTTGAATGAAAAAATCGCGTCAGATTATATTACCAGAACTTTTCTTCGTGTGGGAAGGGTTATAAATAAGGAACATGTGAAGATGTTTTATGATATCTCAGGAGGGATGCCCTATTATTTATGGCTTCTGAGCTCTTTCAGTTTCAATATGACGAAGGGGTTTGTGACTCTTGATATAAGAAACGATGCTATTACATCTGTTATGTCTTTAAGGGAGACATATTTCAAAAGTCTTATAGATTCCCTTTCAAACTATCAATTGAGTCTGCTTAGGGCTATCTATGATGGTGTGACAAAATTCAGCAATAAAGAGGTGATAGAAAAGTATATGCTCAATTCATCTGCCAATGTCTTCCGTCTGAAGGAGGCTTTGAAGAAGAAGGAGATAATATTTTTTGATGATGGGGATGAACCACATTTTGTAGATCCTATTTTCAGATATTGGCTGTCCAAATATTACTTCGTATGAAAAAGAGACTTGTAGTGCTGACAGGCGCCGGTGTCAGTCAGGAGAGCGGCATAAAGACATTCAGGGATAGTGACGGGCTGTGGGAAAACTATCCTGTGGAGGAGGTGGCATCTATAGGGGGCTGGCATAAAAATAAGGAGTTGATGCTCCGTTTTTATAACGAACGTCGGGCCCAGCTGGCTACAGTGGAGCCAAACAAGGCTCACAGGATCATTGCGGAGCTTGAGAAGGATTTCGATGTGACTGTAGTGACCCAGAATGTGGACAATCTCCATGAGAGGGGTGGCTCGACCAATGTCATTCACCTTCACGGAGAGTTGACCAAAGTAAGGGGTGTGGATGATGATTTTACTACATACGATATAGGGTACGAGCCTATCCATTTGGGCGACAAAAGTCCGAGCGGTGCCCAGCTCAGACCACATATCGTTTGGTTCGGTGAAGCGGTCCCCAAATTGGAGGAGGGGGCAAAGGCTGTGAGTGAGTGCGATGTTCTCCTGGTGGTGGGTACATCTCTTGCAGTCTATCCTGCAGCAGGGCTTGTAAATTACATTACTTATGGAAGGCCTATATATTTGATTGATCCTAAGCCTATTAAGATTAATTATTCAAATTATGTGCAGATAGAGGATGTCGCTTCCAGAGGGATGGAAAAATTTCGTGAATGGATAAAAAAGGATTAACTTTGCAAGTTTCCAGGTGGTACGCCTTGCGTACTTGTCACAGACGGGAAAATACTATGGTGAAGTTGCTTGAGATGGAGGGGATAACCTGTTTTCTTCCCCGAGCTGTGATTAAAAGGGTGTGGTCTGACAGGATAAAGTGCGTGGACTACCCATTGCTTCCATCTCTGGTCCTGGTAAAATGTCCGGAGTTGAGGCTGAGGGTGGCTGAGTCTGCAAAAGGTGTGATAGAGTTGGTTTGCAGGGACGGTGATCCGGTTGAAGTTCTACCCGAAAGCATAGAGGCGCTAAAGGATTTTGAGATCCAGGCGAAGGGTAATTTTCTGGTTGATGTAAGTGAGCTGGATGATATTATGGGTAAAGGTTGGGTAAAAAAGGGGAGAAGGGTGATGATGGTGGATGAGAGGTATTCATATCTTTATATCCCAGAGTTAAATATGACATTGTGTTTGAAAAAATAGATTAGAAAGAATATGAAAAGAGTTTTAATGGTATTGTTTGCTGCATTGGCTTCCATCTGTGCATCTGGCCAGTCAAGCGGCAAGTTTGCATTCATGGCAGATACCCATATTGCTGAGGGTTCCGGCAGCATAGCAGATCTGGAGGCTTGTATTAAGGATATCAATGCTAACTCTCAGATAGAGTTTTCGATCCTTGCAGGAGATATCACTGAGTTTGGCTCTGACAAGGAGATAAAATTGGCAAAATCCATTATTGATAAACTTGAGAAGCCTTATTACATTCTGGCAGGTAACCACGACTCAAAATGGTCAGAGAGCGGCTGCAATACCTTCGAGAATGTGTTCGGCTATGGACACTTCGAGTTTGAGGCGTTCGGTGTCAAGTTCGTAGGGACAAACAGCGGCCCAAATATGAGGATGGCCCCTGCATTGGTTCCCAGAGAGAGTATTGTCCTTTTGGACTCCCTTGTGAAAGCTACACCTCCGCAGAAGCCGATTATATTTGTCAACCATTTTCCTCAGGATACATCTGTGCTGAACTATTTTGAGGTTCTTGATATTTTGAAAAAATCCAATATCCAGCTTGTTATGGGCGGCCACTGGCACAATAATGTGAAACTCGATTATGAGGGTATCCCCGGTATGCTTGGGAGGTCTACCCAGGCAAGAGGGAAGAAGGGTCCCGGTTATAATATCGTATCTGTGGATAACGGAAAGATCTCCATCCGTGAGAAGGTGGTGGGGATGGATGAATTCGAACCTTGGTACGAACTTCAGATGACCGAGGCCGTCCCCTTCGGGAAAAGACATGAGGTATATGGCCAAAGACCGGATTACTCTGCGAATGGCAACTATCCTAATGTGAAGGAGATATGGACTCTTCAGGAGAAGGGTGATATTGGTGCGGGTGCCGTATTTTCGGGTGACAATGTGGTTTATACCACTACACAAGGTTATGTAAAGTGTGTCAGCCTTGAATCAGGAGCTCTGAAATGGAGTGTAAAACTTGGCGGCAAAGTCTATTCAACACCTGCTATCTACAAAAAATATGTAGTGGTAGGATGTGCGGACAACAATATATACTGCCTGGACCTAAAGAGTGGAAAGGAGTTGTGGAAGCACCACTGCGACAAGTCTGTACTTGCATCTGCGAACATTTTCAACGGTGTGGTATTCATCGGCGCATCTGACGGAAGATTCAGAGCTCTGGACATTAAGAAGGGGCATCTCGTATGGAACTATGCAGATGTCAAAGGTTTTGTAGAGTCAAAGGCATATGTGGATGAGAAACAGGTAGTGTTTGGTGATTGGGCCAATACATTGTACTCGTTGGATACCAAGACAGGCAAGCTCCAATGGACCTGGAAAGTGAAAGGGAGCAGAATGCTTTCACCTGCTGCAGTATGGCCGGTGAAACACGAGAACAGATTATATATTGCTACTCCACAGAGAAAAACTTATGCTATCGAGGCATCCAGCGGAAGCACTATGTGGGAGCATAGAGGTGGAAGGGAGTCTGTCGGTATTTCTGCATCAGGAGACAGGATTTTCGTGAAGACCATGAAGGATACTGTATTTTGTTTCTCAACATCTCCAGCTATGAAAGCAGAGGTGCTGTGGGCTACCAATACGGAGTATGGCTACGAAATTGCCCCTACACCTACAACCTATTATGAGGGTGTGGCCTTTGTCCCTACCGATAAGGGCAATATCATTGCGCTTGATGCTATGACAGGTGAGATTTTGTGGAGATACAAATTATCCTTTGCACTTATCAATTATATTGAACCAATCAAGGACAGAAAACTTCTTGTGACTACCATGGATGGTAAAGTGTCACTCCTTTCATATTGATTATAAACCGTATAAACAGAATATTTTTCAAGATGTTAACTTTAAAATTGTTGAGGGAGAACCCCGATTTTGTAGTTGAGAGACTGGCAGTAAAGCATTTTGATGCCAAAGATATAGTTGAAGGCATCCTCGAACAGGATAAACTCAGAAGAGGATATCAGACAGAGCTAGACAGTTGTCTGGCTGAGCAGAAAGTGAAGGCCAAGGAGATTGGCGGTCTGATGAAAGAGGGCAAAAAAGAGGAGGCAGAGGCTGCTAAAGCGGCTGTGGCTCAGATGAAGGAGAGATCAAAAGAGCTTGAGCAGCTTATGGCAGAGAGTGAATCCAGACAAAATGACTTGCTGGTGCTTTTGCCTAACCTCCCATGTGCAGATGTTCCTGAGGGAAAAACAGCAGAGGACAATGTTGTGGTAAGAACCGGTGGCAAAGTGGAAGATTTGGGCGAAAATCCCCTTCCTCACTGGGAGATTGCCAAAAAATATGACATTATTGATTTCGATTTGGGTGTCAAACTTACAGGTGCAGGTTTCCCTGTATACAAAGGGAAAGGTGCCAAAATCCAGAGGGCCCTTATCCAATATTTCCTTGACTACAATACCAATGCAGGTTATATGGAGATAGAGCCACCTATCCTTGTAAATGAGGCTTCCGGTTTCGGTACAGGTCAGCTGCCTGATAAAGAGGGCCAGATGTATCATGCTCAGCTTGACAATTACTACCTTGTACCCACAGCAGAGGTTCCTGTGACCAATATCTATAGGGATGTTATCCTTTCGGAGAGTGATTTCCCGGTGATGTTGACTGCTTACACCCCTTGTTTCAGAAGGGAGGCAGGTTCGTATGGAAAGGATGTCAGGGGCCTTAACAGACTGCATCAGTTCGATAAGGTAGAGATCGTGAGACTTTCCCACCCTGATCACTCATACGAGGCACTTGATGAGATGGTAAAACATGTTGAGGGGCTTGTCTCTTCACTTGGTCTCCCTTACAGAATTCTCAGACTTTGCGGTGGCGATATGAGCTTTACCTCCGCCATCACTTACGATTTTGAGGTATATTCTGAGGCACAGGGGAGATGGCTCGAGGTGAGCAGCGTTTCCAACTTCGAATCTTTCCAGGCAAACAGATTGAAACTCAGATATAAGGATGCCAATGGCAAGACAAATCTTGCACACACTCTCAACGGCAGTTCATTGGCACTTCCACGTATTTTGGCAGCTCTATTGGAGAACAATCAGACACCTGAAGGTGTGAGGATCCCTGAGGTCTTGAGACCTTACACCGGGTTTGACATGATTGACTAGAATGGAGCCAAACCAGAGGATTATAATGGGAATTGACCCCGGAACCAATATTCTTGGTTTCGGGGTTATCCTCGTTGATGGGAAGAGGACCCATTATATCGATATGGGTGTTCTGGATCTGAGGAAGGAGAAAGACCATTTCTCCAAACTCAAAAGGATCAATCATGAGGTGGAACTTCTGATAGAGAGGTACAAACCCAATGATCTGGCGGTAGAGGCCCCATTTTATGGTAAAAATCCCCAAGTGATGCTTAAGCTCGGAAGGGCTCAGGGGGCAGCCATTGCGGCAGCACTAAGCAGAGATATACCGGTCTTCGAGTATGCTCCGAGAAAGGCTAAAATGGCAATAACCGGCAGGGGTGACGCATCCAAGGAGCAGGTGGCACTGATTCTTCAGAAGACTCTAGGAGTAGAGTTCCAGAGCACTTATCTTGATGCGTCAGATGCTGTGGCAATAGCCATGTGCCACTCGTACCAGCTGATAAATCCGCTGCTTGATACCTCAGCTTCCACCTCGTGGGAAGCATTTGTGAAATCACACCCGGGAAGGGTGAAAAAATAGAATATGCTTTAAACTTTTGCCTCCTGAAATAGTCAAATAGGGGTGAATTTAAAATATAGAGTTAAAAAATAGAAATGATATCCAAAAGAATTAAAATGCTCCTGTGTGTGGTGATTTTTGCAGTGGGGAGCGCATATGCACAGTCTGGTTCAATAAAGTTGAGATTGGTGGACTCATTGACAAATGCACCGGTAGATTTTGCGTCTGTATATGTGTCGAAAGATGGTACAGTAAATGGTGCGAAACACTCTATGACAGATGAAAACGGTTACGCGACTATAGAGAAGATTGTTCCGGGAAACTATATATTCAAGGCGGAGCTTATGGGTTTTAAACTCAAACAGTTACCGGTAAATGTAACTAAAGGGGTATGTGATTTGGGTGAAATAAAGATGCAGCAGGATGTCAATACTCTTGAACAGGTCGTGGTCTCTGCTGTGGGTAACCCTATAGTGGTAAAGAAAGATACCATAGAATATAGTGCAGCATCTATCAAAACATCTGACAATGATATGCTTGAGGATCTTATCAAGAAGCTGCCAGGATTTGAAGTGGATTCAGACGGCAATATCACAGCCAATGGTGAGACTATCAAGAAAGTGTATATCGACGGTAAGGAGTTCTTCCTGGATGACCCTCAGCTTGCATCCAAAAACATCCCTGCCAAAATTGTCAATAAAGTGAAGCTTGTGGAGAAAAAATCGGAACAGGCTGAGTTTACCGGTATCGATGATGGTGATGAGGAGACTGTACTGGATTTGAGTATCCGACCCGGTATGATGCAAGGTTGGTTCGGAAACTTGTCTGGTGGTGGCGGTATGGATATCGCCAATACTGATCACGATGCCAGATTTCAGGCAGCAGCTATGGTGGGAAGGTTTACCGACCAGACGCAGATCAGCATCATCGGTAACGCCAATAATACCAACAACCGAGGTTTTCAGGATATGTCCGGCGAGATGATGGGTGCCCTCAGAAGCAGCGGAATGCGCGGAATGGGTGGCGGATGGGGAGGTAACAATGGTATCACCACATCGTGGATGGGTGGTATCAATGCCAATGGTTACCTTTTCAACGGAGATATGGAGATAGGAGGCAACTACCTTTACAATGGCAATGAGAAGGTGTTGGAGGAAAAAACCAACAAAATGACCATGCTTGACAACAATGAGACTATAACCACAGCTGAACAGGCTTCAAGCAGAAGCCGTACAGAAGGGCATAGGGTAGGAGTAAGAGCAGATTGGGATATTACAGACAAGACATCAATTCTCTTTACACCTAGCTTTAACTTCGGTTATGGAGATTTTGAAGAGAAAACATCATATTACACAGACAATAATATAAAAGGTAAAGTAAATGATGGTGAGAGTGTGACAAATGGTTACAACGACAATTGGCGAGCAGACGGTAGAATTCTTTTCAGACAGAAATTGGGGAATACCAAAGGGCGAACAATGTCTCTCAATGTAAATTACAATATCTCCCAGAACTCAATGACAGGAGACAATAGATCTGTCACCAACTCTTACGATGACAAAGGTAACAAGGAGACATCTGTAATCGATCAGCAATACGTTCAGAGCAGCGATGCGTATACCATTGGAGGAAGGTTCTCATATACTGAACCGCTTGGAAAGAATTTCTTCCTGGAGGCATCCTATAGATACAACTATAGGAAAACAGATGCCCAGAAGATGACTTATGATAAGGATGTCCAAGGAGGATACACCTCGCTGGATACACTCTATTCAAGCAAGTATCAAAACACATTCATAAATCAGGATGCCAGGATTAACCTTGTAAAACAGGAGCAGAAGTACAGTTTCCAGGTAGGTTTCAGTGTCCAGCCTGCATACACCAAGAGTGTTACTGCACTTTTTAAGGAGAATAGAGATAGTGTATTGGCTTACAATGTGGTGAACTACTCACCATCTGCAAGATTTGATTACAGATTCTCTGATCGCAATTTCCTTAGAATCAATTATAGAGGTACTACAAACCAGCCATCTATCACCCAGCTTCAGCCAGTTCCCAATAACTCGAATCCACTTAGAATTACCCTTGGTAACCCTAAGCTGCAGCCGGAGTTCTCGCACAGATTCAATATCAATTACAGAAATACCAATACTGAGACTTTCGCTTCGCAGAATGGTAGCATTTATGCTACATATGTGAAGGATGATATCATCAATGCCAGCTGGTACAACTCTTCAGGTGTGCAATATACTGCCCCTATAAACTCTCAGGAGCCTACATTTACTGCGGGCGGAAGGTATATGTACAATACCCCTATAGCCAAATCCAACTTCTCTATCATGTCGTTTACAAATGTCAGTCTGAGCAGAGGTTTGAGTTATACTGGCACAGGGGATGTTGAGACTCTGGAGGAGATAATTGATCACCTGATCGCAGGCAAGACCACTACACTTAATGTGACAGAGAGAATCAATTTTGTCTATAGGAGTGAGACATTTGAGGCCCGTTTGGGCGGTAGTGCCAGATTCCAGAATGCATGGTATACCATCAAGGAGCAGGAGAGGCCATCTACATGGACCAACTCCATAAATGGTGAGGTGAATTACACTATGCCTTGGGGTACAGAGATCAGAACAGACGCAAGATATACATTCTATGTTGGTTACGAAGATGGTTACAATGAACCTACTTGTGTGTGGAATGCAGAGATATCGCAGTTGCTTTTCAAGAAGAGAGCTACCCTGAGATTCAAAGTATACGATATTCTTCAGCAAGCTAAGAATGTATACAGGACTACAGCCGATAACTATGTACAGGACGTGGAGCAGAATACTCTCGGACAGTACTTCATGCTTAGCTTCACATTCCGTTTCGGAAACTTCGGAGGACAAGGTATGAGAGGCGGTCATGGAAGTGGTCCTGGCAGAGGCCCTATGGGCCCTCCAAGGAGGTAAGGACTACTTGCGACCTGAAACGAAGGTCCTGAATTTTTTGATAAGATTTACCATATCCTCGGGAAGTTCACTCTCCACGAGGATATTTTTTCCTGTACGTGGATGGACAAATCCTAAGGTCTTGGCGTGAAGGGCCTGTCTTGGCAGAATCTCGAAGCAGTTATCTATGAATTGTTTGTATTTGGAGTAAAGTACCCCTTTGAGGATGCGGTCTCCGCCATAGCGGTCATCGTTGAAAAGGGGGTGTCCTATATGGTTCATGTGGACGCGTATTTGGTGTGTACGTCCTGTCTCGAGTTTGCACTCGATCACTGTGACATAACCAAGTCTTTCGAGCACTCTGTAATGAGTTACTGCGTGCTTTCCTGATGATCCGTCCTCGAATACTTTGAAACGGAGTCTGTCATTGGGGTCCCTCCCGATATGGCCGATAACTGTCCCTTGATCCTGCTCCATGTCGCCCCAAACGATGGCAACATATCTTCTGTCTATGCTGTGGTCGAAGAACTGTTTGGCCAGATGTATCTGGGCCTCGTCCGTTTTGGATATTACGAGAGTACCTGAGGTGTCTTTATCGATGCGGTGAACCAGTACACCCATCCTGTCATCTTCTGCATCCGGTCCCTGACTTCTTCCAAGATAGTGTGCCAGTCCATTTATAAGAGTTCCTGTGTAGTGTCCGCAGCCGGGATGGACTACAAGTCCTGCCGGTTTGTTTACAACCAGTACATCATCGTCTTCATATCTGATGTCAAGAGGTATCTCCTCCGGTATTATCTCAAAACCGCGTCTGCGGTAGGGGAGGACGAACGTGATGACGTCAAGTGGCTTTACACGGTAGTTAGCCTTGACTATTACATCGTTTACACGGACATATTGGGCATCTATCGCCAACTGTATCCTGTGGCGGGATGTATGCTCCATGCGTGTAGTGAGGTATTTGTCTATTCTGAGAAGGGACTGGCCTTTGTCTACCACGAATCTGAAATGCTCAAACATTCCACCTTCGGCGTTTTCGGCGTCTCCTTCTTCGATCCCAATATCGTCAAGTTCCAGCTCTTCCTGAATCATATTATTCCTCTTCTGTAGTTTCTACACCCTCTTCCTCTCCTTCTTCCTCAGCAGGTTCCTCTATTATAATCTTGCTCTCATCTTTGGTCAGGAAGATTTCTACCCCGGTACCCAGTCTGTACTTAATGGAGTCGGTATATGCGGGAATTTGCTGGTATACCATAGCATCAAGTGAATCTGAGTAGTTCAGGACAGTTTCGTCAAATGATATTTTGCTGATGTTTAGCGAATTGTCTTGAAGCATATCAGTAGCTAGCATCAGTTTGTATCCCATTACATTTGGAATATATGTAGTGGTGTCAGAGATATTCATTCCGAGAACCAGATCGATAGGGGTGTCTGTCTCTATTTCCACACCTGGGGCAATAGTGTCATTTGCTACCTTCTGTTGAAGTACGTTGTTGGTAGCTATGTCATATTCATAAATAAGCTTGCCAACCTTCAGGCCACTTGACATTATTTCTGTCTTGGCTTGTCTTAGGGAGTATCCTACAAGGTTTGGCATCTGCACCATCTGTGGATTTACAGAATTGATAGTGAGAAGGATACGGCGACCTTTCTTGACATAGCTGCCAGGATCGGGATTCTGGCGAGATATGTGCCCGCGGGCCATCCTTTTGATGTATACTGAATCTGTGACTTCAAGTCTGAGATGTGCCTCTTTTGCCAGATGCTGGGCCTCTGAGAGGGGTATATTTGTGAAATCCGGTACCACCAGCTCATTATTGTGCTTGGTAACCACTTTAAGAAATATATTCACAGCTATGAACAGGAATACAAGGATAATCCCCATCATGGCTATATTCTTAATCCATGTATGTTTGCTTGTCTTTTTTACCATATCCCAAAAATAGTAAAAATATTCTTAAAGGGGATGAGCATACCCCTATAAAAAGCAAAAGGCTAACATCGCATAGCGATTCAGCCTCGTACTTCTTTCGTTTGTGCTATCTCCTAGAAACGGTCTTCTGAAGATACAGTTAGTTTCTTGCGACCGTGACGACGGCGAGCTGCCAATACGCGACGACCATTAGGAGTAGACATGCGCTCGCGGAAACCGTGTTTGTTACGGCGTTTGCGTTGCGAAGGTTGAAATGTACGTTTCATATCTTATTACTTTTTTAATTATTCCAAATTTGGGAGTGCAAAGATAGATAAAACAAACCAAACTATCCAAATTTTTTGACAAATATTATTCTTTTCTCTCCAAAATATTCTTCAGAGAAAAAGTCGTTGATATTCATGCTGTTGAATAGCTTTTGGCTAAGTTTGAGGCTTTTAGCACACTCTGAAATCTCAATATTGGTATCTCCACCTTTGAGAAAAATCATTTCACTTGTATATTTTCCTTTCACCCAGGGGATAAAATTCTTCAGTTCTGTGACTGCCCTGGATACTATGTAGTCAAACTTTTGTGGGAGTGCCTCCACTCGTGAGTTGACGGTGGTGACATTTTTAAGTCCAAGTGCAGTGGCCACCTCTGTCGCCACTTTAATTTTTTTTCCAATGGAGTCACACAGGGTAAAATGTGCATTGGGAAACATTATGGCCAGTGGAATCCCCGGGAACCCCCCGCCAGTCCCCACATCGAGTATTTGTGCCCCGTCGGGGAAGGGGAATTTGGCAATGGCCAATGAGTGGAGGACGTGGTGCATGTAGAAGTTTTCCATATCCTTGCGGGATATGACATTGATCTTGCTGTTCCACTCTTCATAGAGGGAATAGAGTCTGTCAAACTGCTCCCTCTGCTCCTGAGTAACCTCAGGGAAATATTTGTATATAATGGTACTCTCTATCATAGTCCTGTTTTTAATGTGCTTCCAACCAGTTTTTTCCGTAATTGCATTCTGCTGTGAGCGGGATTCCTATATCCATCACATTTTCCATCTCCTCCTTGACCAGTTTCATCACCTTGTCAAGCTCAGAGTGGTGGGTGTCTATAACAAGTTCGTCGTGAACCTGAAGTATCATACGGCTTTTGAGCCCTTCTGCCTCAATCCTGTTTTCCACCCTGATCATTGCCAGTTTGATTATATCTGCGGCACTTCCCTGGATGGGGGCGTTTATTGCGTTGCGCTCTGCCAGATTCCTCACGTTGACATTGCGGGAGTTGATATCTGGAAGGTGTCTTTTTCTGTGGCATAAGGTCTCCACATACCCTTTTTCGCGTGCAGACTCTTTCATTTTCTTCATGTATGCCAGGACTTCCGGGTAGTGTTTGAAATACTCCTCTATTATCTCTTTGGATTCGCCGCGGGAAATGTGGAGTCTCTGGGAAAGGCCGAATGAAGATATTCCGTATATGATGCCGAAGTTGACCATCTTGGCTTTACGCCTCTGGTCGCTTGTTACTTCATCTTCTGATACTTTGAATACCTTGGCAGCTGTAGCTGTATGTACATCCTTCCCCTCTTTGAACGCTTTTATGAGTTCGCTGTCACCACTCATTGCAGCCATCAGTCTGAGCTCTATCTGTGAGTAATCTGCAGAGACAATGTATCCCTCTGGAGTGGATGGGACGAAGGCCTTGCGGATCTCTCTCCCGAGTTCGGTCCGGATAGGGATGTTCTGGAGATTTGGTCTGACGGAGCTGAGCCGTCCTGTGGCTGTAAGTGCCTGGTTGAAAGTGGTGTGAACCTTCCCGCTTTTGGGGTCAATCAATGTGGGGAATGGTTCTATGTATGTGGATATAAGTTTTTTCAGTCCTCTGAAGTCAAGTATGTCACGTATGATGGGACTTTTCTCCTCCATGGCAAGCAGTGTCTCCTCGTCTGTGGGGTAGGAGTCCTTGGAGTTTTTCTTTACTTTTGGATTGAGCCCAAGTTTCTCATACAGGAGGAGACCTATCTGTTTGGGTGAGGAGATGTTCAATTCGGGGTTCTCTGCACACTCTCTGATTCTCTGCTGGATGGCATTCATCTTCTCCAGAAGGTCCCCTTTGAATTCAAGCAGCATAGTGGTGTCAATTTTGAATCCTTCCTCCTCGATGTTTGCCAGTACTTTGAGCAGGGGCTCTTCTATTTCACCGTACAGGGTGACAAGGTCTGGATTGCCCTCAAGTTCCTCCCTTACCTTTTTATATAGCGGGATGAGGATGGATGCCTCGCCTCTTGCCGCCATGTCATTTTCTGTTCTGCTCTCTTCTACCGGAGCAGAGAAAAGGTCCAACTCCACTGCGGGCTCGTCAATCTGCGCGGATGCCATACTGGCAATATCTATCCCAAGATATCCCTTGGCCAATATATCTGCCTTGTGGGTCCTCTCAGGATTGATAAGGTAGTGCATCAGTTCAATATCCATCAGGGCTCCGCGGAGGGTGATCCCCGCTTTGCGCAATGAGTGGATGGTCTCCTTCAGCTGGTAACCCACCTTGGTGATGGCCGGATCCTCCAATATCCCTTTGGCAATGTTCCATTCCTTGGTGGAGAATACCTTCCCCTCGTGGGCAAGATATAGCGTGCTTCCGTTTATTTTGATGGCTATCTCCTTGTGCTCTGAACAGGCAGCTGCCACTTCATCAATATCCATTGCACTTAGTGCAATATTCCCAGGGGTGTTATCCTCTTCTGCAGAGCAGCTTCCATCTCCGAATGTGGCAGGGAGGAGCTTTAGAAGGGATGGGAACTCGTATTGCTCAAATAGCCTGCGGCAATGGCCCCCCTCCTTGACCTCCAGCTTGAGCGCCTCTTCGGAGAATGCGATGGGGACATCTGTTTTGATGGTGACAAGGAATTTGCTCAATGGAAGCTGGTCACGGGCCTCTTCGAAGGCTGCCGCCTGCTTGGCAGGGAGTTCCGAAGTGTGGGCGAGGATGTTCTCCACCGAGCCATATTTGGCAATGAGTTTCTTCGCACTCACCTCTCCGACTCCGCGTACGCCCGGTACATTGTCAGATGCGTCTCCCCACAGGGCAAGGATGTCAATTACCTGCTCTGGACGTCCGATTTGAAACTTCTCACATATCTCGGCAACCCCCAGGAGCTCATTCTCTGCACCGCTTTTGCCTGGTTTGTATTGGAATATATTCTCTGAGATCAATTGCCCAAGATCTTTGTCCGGGCTCACCATATATACAGTGAATCCGTTTTTTTCCCCCATAGTGGCGATGGTGCCGATCACATCGTCTGCCTCGTATCCCGGGATCATCAGTACAGGTATTCCGAGGGAGGCGACGAGTTCCTTGAGGGGTTCCAATGCCTCCTTTACCAATTCTGGGGTTGCGCTCCTGTTGGATTTGTACTCCTGATATGTCTCGTGCCTGAAGGTCTTTCCGGGGGGGTCAAATGCTACTCCGATGTGGGTAGGATTCTCCTTCCGGATGAGCTCCATCAGGTATTTCATGAATCCATATAATACAGAGGTGTCCTCCCCCTTGCTGTTTATCATGGGGCGGCGGAGGAACGCATAGTACATCCTAAAGATAAGTGAGTGGCCGTCTATGAGGAAAAGTTTTTTCATCAGGGGTGGTCTATTTATTGTCTTCAGCATACCACTCGACATACGATGTGGCTGTCTCGTGGAGTTTGAGACTGAAGAGTTCTGTATGTGCAAATTTTGGTTGTGATGAGATCTCTGATGAGATAAGTGATGCGAAATGTGAGATTAGGTTTTCTGATGTGGGGCGGAAAGGGGTGATGATTACATTGGTGTAATTTCGGGAAAGCTCATCTGCAAGTGGGGTCCCTTCCATTAGTACCAACGCATGATCAAACCTATCTATAATGACTTTATTTACAAGTTCTTTCAAGTCTCTGAAATCTGCCAGCATCCCGTCTTTAGGAGAATCTGAAGATGTTAGAGGCGCACCTTTTATGGTGACGAAAAACTTGTATGAATGACCATGTAGCTGGCTGCACTTTCCGTCGTAGCCGTGAAGTGAGTGGGCACACTCAAATGAAAACTCCTTAGTGATTCTTACATTTCTCATAGCCTCCAAAAGTAGTAATAATTTATGTATTTTCCGATAAATGAAAGAATTTAACCTCTTTAGAATGATTTGCTAAAATTCTTTAATTAAATTTGGTGGAATTATTACACTTCTTTAAATTTGTAAACAAAAACATAATACTATGTCAATAGATATCAATAATTATCTCTCTGATAATGCGAAAAATATGAGAAGGTCTGCTATCCGTGACCTTTTGAGTGTAGCCAACAAACCTGAAATTATATCTTTCGGAGGAGGATTCCCTAATCAGGATACTTTTCCTGTGGAGGATTTAAAACAGATTATGAATGACCTTCTTACCGAGGAGCCACATAAAGTTCTCCAATATGGATCTACAGAAGGAAGTGTACTTCTCCGTCAGCAGCTTGCCAAGAAATATCAGGCAGATGGTTTGGATGTGACAGAGAAAAACATCGTGATCACTACAGCCTCGCAGCAGGCAATCGATCTTATAGCCAGAATCCTCATCAATCCTGGCGACACTATCCTTTGCGGACTCCCTTCTTATCTTGGTGCCCTTCAAGCTTTTTATTCTTATCAGGCAAATCCTGTGGGTATTCCCAAGGATGAGCATGCTGAGGTGGTGGTAAAGACTCTTTGTGCACTTGGAAAGAAACCTAAATTTATCTATGCTATCCCAGATTACCAGAACCCTACTGGTGTTACTATGACCATGGAGCAGAGACAGGAGATAGTGGAGGTAGCCAAGAAATATGACCTCATTATTCTTGAGGACAGTCCATACAAGGAGATCAGATTTGACGGAGAATCTCTCCCTACCATCTACTCTATGTGCCCTGACAGAGTTATCCTTCTGGGTACACTTTCCAAAACATTTGCTCCCGGTCTCCGTCTGGGTTGGGTATTGGCATCTGAGCAGGTTATTGAGAAAATTATCGTAGCAAAGCAGTCTGCTGACCTTTGTACACCTATTCTTAACCAGGAGCTTGCCGGCAGATATATAGCTTCGGGCAAATTTGATGAGAACCTCAAGAAGACTATCGCCCTGTATCGTGGCAAGAGGGATCTTATGATGGAGTGTCTGGAGAAATATATGCCGGAGGGTGTTACCTGGACAAGACCTGACGGAGGTTTGTTCATGCTTGTTACACTCCCTGAAGGTTATGATGCCAGAGATTTGTTTGATTTGGCCATCAAGGAGAATGTGGCATTCATCATCGGTGAAGTATTCTTCTGTGATGGTGGCGGACAGAACACACTCCGTCTGAACTTCTCATATGTATCAGATGAAAAGATGATCGAAGGTGTGAAGAGATTGGCGAGTGCAACCAGGAAACTAATGGGATTGGAATAATCTTATTGCTTGTAATAGCTCCTCAATAGTGGGGCAGAAATAAATGAAGGATTGATCGTAACCTTTAAGGAATTCGGTCTCCTTCATTTTTTCTATCATGGCTATTATGGGGTCGTAGAATCCTTCCAGATTGAGGATGTATACAGGCTTGTCGTGAAATCCAAGTTGGTGGTTTACTATATATTCGAAGAGCTCATCAAGTGTACCGTAGCTGCCTGGTAGGGCGATACAGCAATCGCTCATTTTTTCCATCACTTTCTTCCTTTCCGACATATCTTCTACCTCTATCAGTCGGGTTAGTCCTTGATGGCACACCTCTATCTTTTTCTCCTGATAGCTCTTCTTTCCTTTGAAACCTTTTGGAAATACCCCAATAATCTCTCCATTCTCAGATAATGCACCATCTGCAAGTGAGTTCATTGTCCCAACGCATGCCCCTCCGTATACTATAGATATCCCCCTCTTGGCAAGTTCAGCACCTATTGAGAAGGCGGTGTCTGAAAAAATTTGGGACCTACCTATGGCAGATCCCAAATATACAGCAACAGTTTTGATCATAGATTATTTAACTTGTTTGCCTTTTGACCAAATACCACAAATTTCGTAGTGGTGGTTCAAGATAAGTACGTTTGCCTCTTTTCCTTTCTCCAACGAGCCAACCTGATCATAGATGCCCATAATTTTAGCAGGTGTCTCTGATGCCATTCTTACAGCATCCCTTAGAGTAGTGCCTACTTTTAAAACCATATTCTGAACCAAAGTGTCCATAGTGGCAATACTTCCTGCCAAGTGGTTTACACCTTTAACTTTACATACCCCGTTCTCGATGTATACATTGTCATCAGGATGAGCTTCGCCGTCATAGTCAGCGTATGCAAGTGCTGCTGTAACAAGTGCAAGTTTTTCAACGCCTTTGATTTTGTATACAAGACGGAGGATAGTAGCAGGAAGGTGTTTGCCGTCTGCAATAACCTCTGTGGTCATATCATCGATAAGGTAAACGCTCTCTACAGTTCCTTCGTATTTGTACTCTCTCTTCTTGTGGAATCCTGGCATGGCATTATACAGCTGTGCTGTATGGGTGAATCCTGCTTCAAATCCCTCAAGAACCTCTTTGTATTCTGCGATAGTGTGTGAGATTACAGGTGCAATACCTTTCTCTTTAAGTGCTTTGGCCAAAATGCTTGAACCAGGAAGTTCCGGTGCTGCATCCCAGCGTTTGATGCATTTGGTCTTGTCCAGGATGATATTGTATTCTGTGGGATCAGGATTCTTCACTTTGTATTGGTCTTTAGTCATATCTTCGCTGAGATATGGGCTCACCACGTGAAGACCTTTGATGGTAGAGTCCTCTTTTTCCATCAATTTGGAGCACAGTTCATCTATTTCAATGACTTTGTCTCTGGTGGTAGGTGAGAGTGTGGGGAAGATGGTGGTGGCTCCGTGGTTGAGGTGTGATTTGGTAATGATGTCAAAAGCCTCTTCTGTCCCTTCGTTGAAGGTGTGTCCTTTGGCACCATAGACATTCATTGCCACGTAACCAGGTACGATGTACATACCTCTTGCATCCACAACCTCTGCACCCTGGATTGGGAGACTGCCTGCGATATCAAGAATCTTTCCGTCCTGTATTAGAAGTGAATGGTCCAACACCCAACCTTGTGGGGTCAGAATCTTACCGTTATTTATCTGAATCAACATAATTAAATACTTTTTACAATTCTACCCATAGCCATAACACCGCGTACTTCGTGGTCATTGTCGATAAGCAGGATGTCGGCATCTTTACCTTTTTCAAGAGAACCCTTTCTGTCGTAAACGTTCATGATTTTGGATGGGGTCTCAGAGATCATTCTTATTACATCAAATAGAGGAACATCCACTTCAGGAGAGGTCATAGTCTTGATCAGTCTGTCCATAGTGGCGATACTGCCAGCAAGAGCAGAGTGGTCTGCGAGTTTGCAGACACCATCCTCAATGATAACACGGGGGTCGAATGCAGTTTTGCTGTCGCTTGCAGCTACCGCCAATGCGTCTGTGATAAGAGCTGTTTTATCTACACCTTTCAATTTATAGATAAGTTTAAGAATGGTAGGTGGTACGTGTATGCCGTCAGCGATAGCCTCTACTGTCATATCGTCAATAAGGTAGATGCTCTCTACTGTACCTTCATATTTGAACTCTTTCTTTTTATGGAAACCTGGCATAGCGTTGTAGAAGTGGGTTGCGTGGGTATAACCTGCTTCCCAAGCAGCTTCTACGTCATCATACTCTGCACTGGTATGTGCAATGGATGCAAGAATCCCTTTTTTAGCCAGATATTTACCGAATGCAATAGCACCTGGAAGCTCAGGGGCAGCGTCCCATCTCTTGATGGCATTTGTCTCCTCAAGGATGGTGATGTAGTCGTTAGGATCTGGTAGGATAATGTTCTCAGGAAGCTGGCCACCTGCCATTTTCAGATTGAAGTATGGACCTTCAAGGTGGATACCCAATACTGGACTGTACTTGTCTTTCATCATTTTTTCCGCTGTAGCGGCAGCTTCCCTGATCATAGGTAGTGTAGATGATGACAGGGTAGGGAAGATACTGGTAGTGCCGTATTGCATGTGTGCATCAATTGCTACCTGGAATGCATCCTCTGTGCACTCCATGAAGTCACGTCCACCACCACCATGGCAGTGGATCTCTACACCGCCTGGGGTTACGTACATCCCTTTTGCATCGATAATCTTGGCACCGATGATTGGAAGATCACAACTTGAAACTTCGAGAATCTTGTGATCGTCTATAATAATGGAACCTCCCTTGAGCCATCCGGAAGGTGTATGGATAATACCGTTTATAATTTGTGTTAACATTTTAGTGTGTTTTTTGTATCATACAAATGTAGTTATTTTTTTGGAAAAATCCATTGGTGGATAACCCAATATGAAAGCAGTGTAGCTTTCTGCAGTTTGTCCCAACATATTTTGTCGGGAGTATCACCCGGTTTATGGTAGTCTTCGTGCATTTCTACCTCCATCCATGCCACAAACGGGATATTCTTTTTTGAGAATGGTGCATAATCCGAGCCACCTTTTCCATCTCCCCATCTCTGGTCGTAATATACTTCAAATGGTGCCGGAACTTTTTCCAGAGCGGATTCACAATGTTTGCGTAGACTTGGATAGTTGTCATTCCAGGCAAAAGTAATTTCAGGATTCTCAGGATCTTTAGTTCTTCCTACCATGTCGAAATTCATATAGTAAAGGATCTCTTTGTCTCCCCAGGTGGAAACAAAATATTTGGAGCCGAGAAGGCCTTTCTCTTCTCCATCCCAAGCGCACAAGAGGATATTGTACTCTGGGGACTCGCCAGAGGACTTGATCATTCTGGCCAGATTCAGAAGAACAGCTATTCCGGAAGCGTTGTCGTCTGCACCGGGGTGTATTCCCAGTCCCTCCTTATTGCCCAGGTGGTCAAAATGGGCACCTATGACAACATATTTGCTCTGGTCCTTACCTTTCAGTTCTGCTATGATATTGGTGATTTCACCTGGGTATTTTTTGCCAGGCCTGGGCTCTCCAATAGCATCGATGAGCTCCTGCTCCGATACATTCTGGGTGCTGATTTTCCAGCCGGCCTTTTTGAACTCACGCGATATGTACCCTATTACACCTTTAAGCTCTTTGGTGCCGGACTCCCTCCCCTGGAATTTGTCATCAGAGAGGTGAAAGATTATCTCTTTGGAGTATTTGTCGCTGTAGTATTGCTCTACTTGTGCATATGCTTTGCTGAAGCATATTGTGATGGCCAATAAGACCAATAGCAATTTGAGATTTTTCATATTATTTAAATTTGACCTTTCAAAAATACCTCAATATCCTTGTCGCCCCTCCCTGAAAGTGTAAGTACCACCACATCTTCGGGCTTGAAGGTGAGTTTTGGTAGCGCCCCCAATGCGTGTGAAGACTCCAGTGCGGGGATAATTCCGTCAAACCTTACAAGCTCTAAAGCGGCATCTATCGCCTCATTATCATTGACAGAGACTATTGATGCCCTTCCGGTGTCTGCCAGGTGGGCATGCAAAGGGCCAATGCCGGGGTAGTCAAGTCCTGCACTTATTGAGTACGGATCTTTAATATTGCCCTCTTCGTCCTGAAGGACAATGGTCCTGTAGCCGTGGATAAGACCCTCTTTTCCGATATGCAGTGTGGCAGCGGACTCGCCGCTGTCGATTCCCTTGCCGCCGGCCTCTACCAGGACTATATTGACCTTCTCATTGTCTACATATTGGTATACAGTCCCTGCTGCATTGCTCCCGCCTCCCACGCAAGCGATGAGATAATCGGGGTAGCTGCGCCCCTCGAAGTGCATCAATTGCTCCTCGAGCTCCTCGCTGATGACCGACTGGAACTTGGCTACCATGTCGGGGTAGGGGTGCGGACCTACTGCCGAGCCTATCAGGTAGAAAGTCTCCTCGTAGTGGCAGCTCCAATAATTGAGAGCCTCATCGACAGCCTCCTGTAGGGTCTGTGTACCGCTCTCTACCGAGATGATCTCGGCACCGAGAAGCTTCATCTTCTCCACGTTGACCCTCTGTCGCTCGATGTCTGTCTTGCCCATGAATATTTTGCATTCCATGTCGAGAAGTGCACAAACTGTAGCTACAGCTACGCCATGCTGACCGGCACCGGTTTCAGCGATGATTCTCCTCTTTCCAAGCTTTTGGGCTAGGAGTGCCTGTCCGAGGGCATTATTGATCTTATGTGCACCGGTATGGTTGAGATCCTCTCTCTTGAGGTAGATCTTGCAACCGTATTTATGACTGAGTTTTTCCGAAAGGTACAGAGGGGTGGGACGTCCTACATATTTCACCAGCCACTCGTAGTAATAACTCTTGAAAGCAGGGTCATTCATAATCTGAAGATACCTCTTCTGAAGATCCTCTACACAAGGACGTAGTGAGTCTGGAACGAAAGCTCCACCGAACTTTCCATAAAATCCATCAGGGGTGACTTTATATTTTTCCATATCTATGGGGCAAAAATGTAATAAAAACTTAAAAGGACCTGTCGTAAGTACGTCAGATCCTTTTGGTCTATTGTATAGATACGGGTCCGCCCTTACGACTGTTTGAGAAGTAAGCTGCGCCACCAATATCTATGTAAATTCATATTTTTCATTTCGATACAAATTTAAAAATATATATTCATTTTGTCAAATTAAGTTAATATGAGATTACAGGTGCTGATTATGCGGGGTGGCAGATCACAGTGATACAGATAATTGTGAGTAGAGCCGGCCAGAAGTGAAACGAGATGTCTGATTCTGTTGGGCTGGTATGTATGATTTCTCCTGCAATTCGGTGTCCAGCGCAATGTGCCTTACAAAGCACTGTAGGGGTGAATGGCTTGGATAACCGAGCAAAATGGCTCGGGTGTCCAGCGGAACACAGGCCAGAAGCCACTCCAGGGCCATCCATGCTGGATACCGAATTGCAGGAAAGGAATGTATAATTTGTTGTAGGACAGTCTAAATGTCTTATCTTTGTGGTGAGCAGCCATAAGAGGCGCGAGATAGAGGATGAATTTAGATTTAGATCTGCTCAAGCAGGCAGAGAGGGATTTGGGTCTCAATATCCCGTACCGGAAAGGTACTAATATTCAGGTTAAAGATTGTTGGCATTTTACCACGGACGGTAATTCTATCGATGTAATTTTTGAAGATGATCAGGATTTCCAGGATGGAATGAATAGAGTGTTTGTCGTGTCCAGAGATTACAGGGTACTCATTTTGGCTTTTTGTCTGATGGATACACATGTGCACTTTATACTATATGGATCATATGATGAATGCAATGCCTTTATCCATAAATATATACAGCAGACATCTCGTTATATTAATACAAGGCACGGATACATAAGGAAACTTCTCAATCTTCCGATACACCATCAGGTAATAGACGATGATTTCTATTTGAAAACTGCTATATGTTATGTCATCAAGAACCCACCTGTAGGTGGTTTGTCATACAGTGCATACGATTATCCATGGTCAAGCGGTTCTCTGTATTTTAGAAGCAAGGGGCACTGGAATTCATCCTTATGGTTGGAGGATCTGATAAAGGAGAACTTGATGGACATGGATGTTCTTGAAAGAAGATCATTATTGAAAACAAGGAATGTTTATTTTTCAGATGTCCAAATTATTAGAGGTGTCATCTGTCCGGATGAGTATGTGTGTTATAAATTGGTTGAGGATATCTTCAGGACACATAAAAGTTTCAACTATTTTATGTGCAGGACCAAAGATGAGGATGTGGAGTCAAAAGGCGGTGCAATATCTCGTCTTTCAATACCTATTCAGGAGATGCGACAGCATAGAGATGAAATATGTCATGAGCTTTTTCAAGTGGCGACTATCAGAATGCTTGACGTAAAGCAGAGACTCAGGTTGGCCAAAGTCATAAGATCCCGGTATAATAGCTCGCTTAAGCAGATAGCACGACTTTGTGGTCTGCTTTATACGGAGGTCAAGGACCTTGTATAGGTGAGCGCGTGTCATATGGTTTTAGGGTGTGCCTGTGAGTATGCACTCTCCTGCAATTCGGTGTCCAGCGCAATGTGCCTTACAAAGCACTGCAGGGGTGAATGGCTTGGATAACCGAGCAAAATGGCTCGGGTGTCCATCGGAACACAGGCCAGAAGCCACTCCAGAGCCATCTGGGCTGGATACCGAATTGCAGGAAGTAGGAGGAGAACGGGAAGAACGGGAAGAACGGGAAGAAAGGGAAGAACGGGAAGAAAGGGAAGAAAGGGAAGAAAGGATGTGGTGGGAGTAAACAACGAGGATGCCTGAAGAACCTTAATTCGGAATCTGTTTCCGGCAAGGCTGCGATAGTGAAATGAGGAGTACTGGGCAAGTTGTCCTGAGCGGCTTTGCTCATCAGTACCTAACTGACAATTTTTCGGGGGTAAAATGGGGCATTCTGCCCCCGAATGGTGCTCCTGGTTAGTGTTTGGGGGCAGAAAGGGCACTTTCGCACCCGTAGTGGCTACTTACTCAAGTTTCGGGGGCAAATAAAAAAGGCTGACTTCTCAAAAGTCAGCCTTTTTAGGATATTTGGGAGGGAGATTATTTCACCTCTTCGAAGTCTACGTCGGTCACTTCACCATCTTTCTGGTCAGCACCTGGGTTAGGGCCTTGTTGTGGACCTGCACCTGGATTGGCACCTGCTGCCTGTGCTGCTTTGGCCATATCCTCTGAAGCTGCATGCCAAGCATTGTTGAGGGTCTCGGTAGCTTTCTCGATTGCTGCCAAATCGCCAGATTTGTGAGCCTCTTTAAGACTGTTAAGAGCTGTCTCGATGGCACCTTTCTTGTCAGCAGGAATCTTGTCACCATACTCTTTAAGGTTCTTCTCGCTCTGGAAGATCATTGCGTCAGCTGCGTTGATCTTGTCGATACGCTCTTTCTCTGCTTTGTCGGCTGCCTCATTGGCTTTAGCCTCATCACGCATTCTCTTGATCTCGTCGTCGCTTAG
>JAZRHK010000057.1:0-18458 GCA_045644725.1 Candidatus Coprenecus sp.
TACAGGTGAAGTAGTTACACAAGAACAACTTGGTGGTGCATCAGTTCACGCTTCTAAGAGTGGTGTTGCTCACTTTGCAGTTGATTCAGAAGAAGAGGCTATCTCAGTTATCCGCCACCTTCTTTCATTCATTCCTCAAAACAATATGGAAGAGGCTCCTGTGGTTCCTACCGAGGATCCTATCGACCGTCTTGAGGACAGACTTAACGAGATTATCCCTGACAGCCCTAACGCTCCATACGATATGTATGAAGTTATCGGTGGTATCGTGGATGATGGTGAATTCTTCGAGGTTCACAAAGACTACGCTCGTAACATCATCGTAGGTTTCGCTCACATGGGTGGTACTTCAGTGGGTATCGTTGCTAACCAGCCTAAGGTTCTTGCAGGTGTTCTTGATATCAACTCTTCAAGAAAAGCTGCACGTTTCGTACGTTTCTGCGACGCATTCAACATCCCTCTTGTTACCCTTGTAGACGTACCTGGCTTCCTTCCTGGTACTCAGCAGGAGTATGGTGGAATCATCCTTCACGGTGCTAAACTTCTATACGCTTACGGTGAGGCTACTGTTCCAAAGATTACTGTTACCCTTCGTAAATCATATGGTGGTTCACACATCGTGATGAGCTGTAAACAACTTCGTGGTGACGTTAACTACGCATGGCCAACAGCTAACATCGCAGTTATGGGTGCTGAGGGTGCTGTTGCTGTACTTTACGCTAAAGATATCAAAGCTGAAGAGGATCCTGCTAAACAGACTGAGATCGCTGAGGCTAAGAAGAAAGAGTACAACGACTTGTTCTGTAACCCTTACAAAGCAGCAAGCTACGGTTATATCGACGATGTTATCGAACCTCGTAACACCCGTTTCCGCATAATCCGTGCATTGGAGCAGCTCGCTACCAAGAAGCTTACCAACCCTGCTAAGAAACACGATAACCTACCTCTATAATAAATCAGACTATAATGAAAAATTTAAGATACATATTGGTGTTGTGTTCTATCGTGGTGTCGCTATCTCTTAGCGCACAGCAGCAGAGTGCGATGCGCATCAATGAATATCTTGTGACCAACACATCAGATTTTCAGGATGACTTCGGACAGCAGAATGCTTGGTTAGAGCTATTCAACACATCTTATGGTACAGTGGACATAGGAGGATGTTATCTTTCTAATGATCCTGCCAACCTTAAAAAATACACTATTCCACGTGGTGATGTACTTACTAAGATCAAACCACGTCAGCATGTACTTTTCTGGGCGGACAATCAGCCATTCCGTGGTACCTTCCACGTAAACTTCACACTTGCTGAGAGCGATACTATCTACTTCGTTAGTAGTGACGGACGTACCGTTATCGATAAGATCTTTGTAAACAAAGAGCTTGCAGAGAACGTTACTTTCGGTCGTGCAGAAGACGGTATAGGTTCTAACTGCGGCTGCGGTGAAGGTTGGCAAGTGATGGAGAGAACTTCTCCAAGCACCAACAACGCAGGTGTCGATGCAGAGAGCAAGTCTGACCGCATGGAAAGACTTGACCCTTACGGCTGGATCATGACCATCACAGCAATGAGTGTAGTATTCGCAGCTCTTATCATCCTTGCTATCATCTTTACCTATATCGGTAAACTTAGCGTCAAGAGAGGTCAGGACAAAGCTACCAAAGCCGCTGAAGACAAAGGTGAGGCTGCCCCTGTTGCTAAAGCTGAAGACTACTCAGCTGAAGCATTTGCAGCTATCTCTGTGGCATTGCACCTGTTTATGGAAGAGAATGAGGCTCACGATGAAGAGAGCTTCACTATCACTCTCCAGAACGAAACACGCAAATACTCTCCATGGAGCTCTAAGATCTATGGTCTAAGACAGACTCCACAGCTAAAAAAATAATCTCACTTGTAAAATAGAAAGAAATGAAAGAATATAATCTTAAAATCAATGGCAATGACTATAAAGTTGCCATCAATGAGGTGGAAGAATCTGTCGCTAAAGTTGAAGTAAACGGCACCCCTTTCACTGTAGAATTCGAACAGCCAGTAGCTAAACCAAAAGCTATCAAAGTGGTTAAACCTACCGTATCTGCAGCTCCTGCAGTTACCCCTGCAGCCGGCAGACCATCTGCAGCTACCAACGCAGCTCCTGCAGCTGCTTCAGCAGGTGGTACAGAGGTTACCTCACCACTTCCAGGTGTTATCCTTGACGTACTTGTTAAAGAGGGTGACGCTGTTAAACAGGGTCAGACCGTTATGATGCTTGAGGCTATGAAGATGGAGAATGCTATCGAGGCTCCAGCTGACGGTGTTGTTAAATCAATTAATGCAAGAAAAGGTGACTCAGTACTTGAGGGTGCTGTGCTTGCTATCCTAGGCTAATTATGGAAAATATTATTGATAATCTAGTACAGTTCTGGCAGTTTACAGGCTTTGCAAACTGCAACATCCAGTATATAATCATGATACTTATCGGTATCCTTTTTGTATACTTGGGTATCAAAAAAGAGTGGGAGCCACTTCTACTTGTCCCAATCGGATTTGGTATTATCATCGGTAATATTCCATTGTTCCCTGGCTTGCAAGTAGGTATCTACGAAGAGGGCTCTGTAATGAACATCCTTTATCAAGGTGTTCAAAGAGGTTTCTATCCACCACTTATCTTCTTGGGTATCGGTGCGATGACTGACTTCTCTGCCCTAATCTCAAACCCTAAGCTTCTTTTGATCGGTGCTGCAGCACAATTCGGTATTTTCGGTGCTTATGCTATCGCTCTTGCTCTTGGATTCAGCCCTGCAGAAGCTGGTGCAATCGGTATCATCGGTGGTGCTGACGGTCCTACAGCTATCTTCCTTTCATCTAGACTTGCTCCAGATTTGATGGGTGCTATCGCTGTGTCAGCATACTCTTACATGGCATTGGTACCAGTTATCCAGCCACCTATCATGAAGCTTCTTACCACTCAGAAAGAGAGACTTATCAAGATGAAAGCTCCGCGCGCGGTTTCTCAGACAGAGAAGATCATCTTCCCTGTACTTGGTTTCCTATTGACCGCTTTCATCGTACCTTCAGGTCTTCCACTTCTTGGTATGTTGTTCTTCGGTAACCTTCTTAAAGAGTCTGGCGTGACCAAACGTCTTGCTGAGACTGCCCGCGGTCCACTTATCGATATCGTTACTATCCTTATCGGTGTGACTGTAGGTTGCTCTACTCAGGCAGACCAATTCCTAAGAGGTTCTTCTATCAAGATCTTCGCTCTTGGTGCTTTGTCATTCATCATCGCTACCACTTTCGGAGTATTGTTCGTGAAGTTCTTCAACCTGTTCCTTAAAGAGGGTAACAAGATCAATCCACTTATCGGTAACGCAGGTGTATCTGCAGTTCCAGATGCTGCACGTGTATCCAACTCAGTAGGTCTTGAGTATGATAAGAAGAACTATCTTCTTATGCACGCTATGGGTCCTAACGTAGCTGGTGTAATCGGTAGCGCTGTAGCAGCCGGTATCCTTCTTGGTTTCTTGGCTTAATTTTTTAAGACAAAACATAACAAAAGGGTGACTGAGCACTTTGGTCACCCTTTTAAATTTTAGAGAAATGATAAAAGAACTCATCAAAAACAGAATTCTAATTCTTGACGGTGCCACAGGGACAATGCTTCAGAAATATGGGGATACCCCTGAAATGGTAAGACGTATCCACCGCGAGTATATCGAAGCGGGTGCCGATATCATCAAGACAAACACCTTCAATTCGCTTACATATCAGGAGAGTTTGGATGGTGCAAAGATGGCACGTGAAGTGGCAGATGAGATGGGTTCAAAACTTGGGAGAAAAGTATTTGTGGCGGGCAGTATGGGCCCCACATCAAAGATGCTCTCCCTCTCACCCGATGTTGAAAGGGGTGAGTTCAGAGCCACATCATTTGATCAGATGGCTCAGGACTACGCATCCCAGACAGAGGGACTTATTGATGGCGGAGCCGATCTGCTACTCGTTGAGACCATTTTCGACGGTCTGAACACCAAAGCAGCACTCTATGCCATCTCCAAAGTACAGGAAAATAAGGGTACAGATATCCCCGTAATGATATCTGCAACAATCAATGATCGACAGGGGAGAATTCTTACAGGTATCCACGTAGAGGAGCTCTATGAAGCCATCTCCCACTACCCTATCTTCAGCTTCGGTCTTAACTGCTCATTCGGAGCATCAGATATGGAGCCGGTAATAGCATCACTTGCAGCAATACTACCTTGTGCAGTGAGCATATACCCCAATGCCGGACTTCCTGACACACTTGGAGGGTATCCTGAAACACCTGAAATGACAGCAGGATACATCCGTAAAATAGCACAGAAGGGGTATCTCAATATAGCGGGTGGATGCTGCGGCACCACACCTGACCACATACGCGCCATCAAAAACGCCCTTGAGGGTGTTGCGCCACGCCAATTGCCAGAGGCTATATCTAACAGAGATGGAGACAAGAAATTCTTCATCAATGTGGGTGAAAGGACCAATGTGGCCGGCTCACGAAAGTTTGCAAAGCTTGTGGCAGAGAAGAAATATGAAGAGGCATCACTCATCGCACGCAATCAGATTCGCGATGGAGCCACCATCATCGACATAAATATGGATGATCCCATGCTCGATGCCCCTAAAGAGATGGAGACATTTATCAGGATTATCTCCAACGATCCTGACATCACCAAAGCATCTTTTATGATCGATTCATCCGACTGGGATACTATCCTGGCCGGACTTAAAAACACTCAGAAAAAGTGCATTGTAAACTCCATATCCCTTAAGGAGGGTGAAGAGGAGTTCATCCGTCGCGCCAAAGAGATACGAAGACTCGGCGCATCTGTGGTGGTGATGGCTTTTGATGAGCAGGGCCAGGCTACAGATTACGAAAGAAAGATAGAGATTTGCCAAAGGAGCTACAATATCCTGACCCAAAAGTGCGGATATACACCCGAGGATATAATCTTTGACAATAATATACTTACAGTCGGGACAGGTCTTCCCGAACACAACGACTACGCAGTAGATTTCATCAGAGCTGTCAAATGGGTGAAAGAGAATCTCCCCGGAGCTAAAACATCTGGAGGTGTATCCAATCTCTCATTTGCTTTTAGAGGCAACAATAAAGTGCGCGAGGCTATGCACTCTGCATTCCTGTATCACGCTATCCTTAACGGCCTTGATATGGCTATTGTAAACCCTTCTATGCTACAGGTTTACGATCAGATAGAGCCCCGCCTTCTCCGCGCCGTGGAGGATGTGATTTTGAACTCCGATCCCGATGCCACAGAGCGTCTCACTGCCATTGCGCAGCAGCTAAAGGGGGAATCAAGCCAAGTTGGCAGCAACTCCAGCCAGGAGCAATGGAGAACTCTCCCCTGGGAAAAGAGACTTGAATATGCACTTGTCACCGGAACCGGAGAATATCTTGAGGAGGACCTTGCGGAGGCAAAAACAGTACTTACCCCGCTACAGATAATAGAGGGGCCACTCCTCCACGGTATGGAGATAGTGGGTGGAGAGTTCCGCGAAGGGAAAATGTTCCTTCCACAAGTCATCAAGTCCTCCAAGATCATGAAAAAAGCTGTGGATCTTCTTCAGGGGGACATCCTTGACTCCGGAGAAGAGTCAAGGATAGAAAAGAAAAAAATTGTTCTGGCTACCGTCAAAGGGGATGTCCACGACATAGGTAAAAATATCCTCGGAATAGTACTCTCCTGCAACAACCTTGAGGTTATAGATCTGGGGGTAATGGTGGAGAACAGCACTATTCTTGAGGCCATAAGGGAACATAAAGCAGACTTTGTGGGGGTCAGTGGACTTATTACCCCATCTCTGAACTACATGGAGGATCTCTGCAGGATGATGGAGGATGCATCTATGGAGATTCCGATTTTTATCGGAGGTGCCACCACCTCAGCACTCCACACTGCTGTAAAACTTGCACCACTCTACTCCCACCCTGTCATCTATACCAACAGCGCATCAGACTGCGCTAACGTATTGAACAAGATACAGAAAGAGGGGAAAACAGCCATACAGGAGATCATTGCAGCGCAAGACTCATTGCGGAGCCTCTACCACGAAAATGAGGAGTTGCGCCACAGCGCCCAGGAGGCAAGAAACAGGAAGGTTACCTACCCCAAAGAAAGTTTCATCCAGCCCGAGCGATTCGGAGAGGAGAACATGACTGCACGCGCCCTTCCAATAGAGAATGTGGTCGACAGGATCGACTGGAACATGTTCCTGAGCTTCTGGGGATTCAAAGGAAAATACCCGGAACTGATATATTCCAACGAGGAGGCTGAAAAATGCTACGAGTCTGCTGTCGCAATGCTTGACAACATGATTGCACAGCAAAATGTGGAGCTCTCTGTCAAGGTGAAATTTTTCGATGCATACAGCGAAGATGACGGCATCATATTGGACGGAGTCCACAGGATCGAATCTGGAAGATACTCCGATTTTGTCCCTGAAAAGGGGCTCGGAATCACCTCTACTGTAGGTCTTTTTGTCATCAAAGTGGAGGACCGCCAGCACACCCATTGCGACTGCAAGTCATATGAGCATCTCCTCAGGGAGAGCCTTTGCGCCAGAATTGCACAAGCAGTCTCTGAGTGGCTTGACAGCCAGATTTCAGAAGGGACAAATGTGGTCAAACCGGCATTCGGGTACCCTTCAATACCTGACCACTCGATGAAAAAAACAGCCTTTGAGCTACTGAATGCAGAGGAGGATATGGGACTCACCCTCACCTCTTCCTACGCCATAATACCCACCACTTCGATTTGTGGTATGATAATATCTCATCCCGAAGCAAAATATTTGTAAAATGAAGGTCATCGATATCCTTAACAGCCGAAAAAGGCCGTTTCCATCATTGGAGTTCGTCCCCCCGCTCAAAGGGTCGGACATCAATGTGCTATACCAGTCACTGGAGCCTCTGATGGAATTCTGCCCCCCATTCATCAATATCACCTCGCACAAGGAGGATGTGGTCTATTTTGAGCAGAAGGATGGTTCCATGGCCAAAAGGAGTGTCTCCAAAAGGCCTGGCACAGTGGCTATTGCCGCTGCTGTAATGAAGAGGTTCCCTATTGAGGTGGTTCCCCACATAATATGCGCGGGAGCTACCAAATATCAGATCGAAAACCAACTTATTGACCTTGATTTCTTGGATATACACAATGTTATGGCCCTGAGGGGGGACGGCGACGGGGAGAGAAAAGTCTTCACCCCTGTAGAGGGGGGATATTTCCATACAGACAGACTTGTGGAACAGATTTCAAACCTCAACCGGGGAAAATATCTCGATCAGGAACTTGAAAATCCTATCCCCACCAATTTCTGTATTGGGGTCGCAGGTTATCCTGAAAAGCATTTTGAGGCAGAATCACTCTCCACAGACATCCTCAATCTCAAGAAAAAAGTGGATGCAGGGGCAGATTACATCATCACACAGATGTTTTTTGACAACACCCATTTCTACCACTTTGTGGACGAATGCAGAAAGGCTGGAATCACAGTCCCCATCATACCGGGGCTCAAACCCCTTTCCACCGCCGCACACCTCGAAAAACTCCCTGCGGCATTCTCCCTGCAGATACCCCGGGAGCTGAGGGAGGAGGTCCTTAAGTGCAAGGATAACAGCGAAGTATTCCATCTGGGGATAGAGTGGTGCATTGCCCAGAGCAAAGATTTGCTGGCACACGGCGTACCCGCAATTCACTATTATACCATGGGGCGTGCAAAAAATATAAAAGAGATACTGAAAAGGGTGTTTTAGTTACACTTTTTATATGGATTTGCCATTTAATTTGCATATATTTGTGGGATATAGAATATAACTCACAAAAGATATGCAGAACAAATTGCAAGAACTCACCGACAAGCTTTACAATGAAGGTTTGTCAAAAGGAAAACAAGAGGCTCAGGAGATGCTGGCCAAGGCTAAAGCCGAGGCTGAAAAGATAATCTCCGCTGCTCAGGATAATGCAAATAAGATTGTTGCAGATGCAGAGAAACAAGCACAGGAGATCAAGACCAAAGCAGACAATGATCTTCGCATCGCCGCTTCACAAACCATCTCTGCCGTTAAGCAGCAAATCGAGAACATCATCATCACAAAGGCACTAAAGGAGCCTGTAAAAGCATCTCTCTCAGATGTTGACTTTGTGAAATCTGTAATACTTACCATCGCCAAAGCTTTCAACGCTTCCCACTCTGAGCCGGTAGATCTTGAACTTATACTACCTGCAACCCTACAGGATGGCCTAAAGTCATTTGTAGAGAAAGAGGCTCAAAAAGAGATGGGTAACGGTGTTACCATTAACTTCTCAAAACAAATGGCCGGTGGCTTTAAAATCGGACCTAAAGAGGACGGCTATATGATCGGCTTCTCTGATGAAGACTTCGAGAAAGTATTGGCTGACTACGTAAGACCTGCTACCAAGAAACTTTTATTCGGATAATTAATGAGTAATTATCACTATATTATAGTTGGTCTCCCCGATCTAGTACCGGATTTCGGGTCTCAGTCATTCTCATATGATGAGGTCTCGGCTGTGATTCGTGCAAATCTCTCAAAAAAAGACAACAAGCTGGTAGACTGGCTTGAGTTCGGCCTTTCAGAGGAGAATCTGCACCACTATTTCTACCATCGCGCTGAGAATCTCAAGAACAACTTCCTATCCAAATATTTTGCCCTTGACCGCTATATCAGAAATGCTCAGGTGCACCTTCTGTCAAAAACAGTGGGCCAGGATTCAGAGAAATACATGATGGGAGATTTCGACATTGAGAATGATGATTTTAAAGAGATTGCGAAGATTTTCGAGATATCTAACCTTATTGAGAGGGAGCAAGCTCTCGACAAGTTCAGATGGAACAAAATCTCTGATATAAACCTCTACCACTACTTCGACATAGATGTAATTCTAGCATTCCTACTGAAAGGGAAGATAGTGGAGAGATGGATCAAACTTGACCAGGCCAAAGGTGCAGAGCTCTTCGAGCAATATGTATCAGAGGTCAGAGGTACATTTACCGGAATTAATTTTTAAAAACTATAAATATCTAAAAACAATATGAAAACCACCGGAAAAGTAACAGGTATCATCTCCAACCTTGTCACAGTGACTGTGGATGGACCTGTCGCTCAAAATGAGATCTGCTTCATCAAGCTGGGTGATGCCCGTCTTATGGCAGAGGTCATCAAAGTAACCGGCAAATCGGCTTCAGTACAGGTGTACGAGAGCACCAGAGGTTTGAAAAATGGTGACACTGTAGAGTTTGAAGGTCACATGCTTGAGGTAACACTCGGCCCTGGCCTCCTTTCAAGCAACTACGACGGTCTACAGAACAACCTCGCCACTATGGAGGACGTATTCCTCAAAAGAGGAGAATACACACTCCCTATCGACCTTGAGAAAGAGTGGGAATTTACCCCATCTGCAAAAGAGGGCGATGTAGTGATTGCCGCTGACTGGCTGGGTGAAGTAAAAGAGGGTTGGCTTCCCCACAAAATCATGGTTCCATTTGCATTCCAGGGAAACTATACTGTAAAATCGATCGCTAAAGCCGGCAACTACAAAGCTAAAGACACTGTAGCTGTTCTTGTAGATGCCAACGGCGAAGAACACGCTGTAACTATGGTTCAGAAGTGGGCAGTAAAAGTTCCAATCACCAACTATAAAGAGAAACCAAGACCATTCAAAGTGATGGAGACAGGTGTACGTTGTATCGACACCTTCAACCCTATCGCAGAGGGTGGTACAGGATTTATCCCTGGTCCTTTCGGTTGTGGCAAGACTGTGCTTCAGCACGCTATCGCCAAACAAGGTGAGGCTGACGTTATCGTAATGGCAGCCTGCGGAGAACGTGCAAATGAGGTTGTGGAGATCTTTACCGAGTTCCCAGAACTCATCGACCCACACACAGGACGTTCACTCATGGAGAGAACCACCATCATCTGTAACACATCAAACATGCCTGTTGCAGCCCGTGAAGCATCTGTTTACACAGCCATGACCATCTGCGAGTACTACCGCGCAAGGGGTCTTAAAGTGCTTCTTCTTGCAGACTCCACCTCACGTTGGGCACTGGCTCTTAGAGAGATGAGTAACCGTATGGAGGAGCTTCCTGGTGCAGATGCATTCCCTGTGGACTTGTCTTCTACCATCTCCAACTTCTACGCTCGTGCCGGCGCTGTAGTTCTTAACAACGGTCAAATCGGTGCTGTTACATTCCTTGGAACTGTATCACCTGCCGGTGGTAACTTGAAGGAGCCTGTAACAGAGTCTACCAAGAAAGCTGCAAGATGTTTCTACGCACTCAACCAGAACCGTGCAGACAAGAAGAGATATCCTGCCGTTGACCCTATCGACTCTTATTCAAAATACCTTGACTACCCTGAGATCGTCCAATATATGAGCGAGCATATCGCCCCTGACTGGGTAGAGAAGGTTCTGAAAGCCAAAAATATTGTCCTTAGAGGTAAAGAGGCTTACGAGCAGATCAACATCCTCGGTGATGACGGAGTTCCAATCGCATACCACGAGATATACTGGAAATCTGAGCTTATCGACTTCGTGATCCTTCAGCAGGATGCATTTGACAAGATTGACTCATCTTGCCCTATGGAGAGACAGGAATATATGCTCTCACTGGTTCTTGAAGCTTGTGACGCCCAGAAAGAGTTCGACACATTTGAAGAGTGCTCAACATACTACAAAGGACTTATCAATATCTTCAAACAGATGAACTACTCTGAATTCAAGAGTGCAGAGTTTGATAAATATCTATCACAGATTAAAAACACCATAAGCTATGACAAATAAAGCATTCCAAAGAATATACACACGACTTGAAGCTATCACCAAAGCTACAGTCACTGTAAAGGCACAGGGAGTCTCAAATGACGAGCTTGCCACCGTCGATGGAAGATTGGCACAGGTGGTAAAAATGAAAGGTGATATGGTTACCCTTCAGGTATTCAAGGGTACCGAAAATATCCCTACCGATGCAGAAGTTATCTTCTTCGGTGAGGCACCAGCCCTTAATGTAAGTGAACAGCTTGCAGGCCGCTTCTTCAACGCTTATGGCGAACCTATCGACGGCGGTCCAGCCATTGAGGGTGAGAGAAGATTTATCGGTGGCCCATCGGTAAACCCTTACAAGAGAAAACAGCCTTCTCAGCTGATCCCTACCGGTATTGCAGGTATTGACCTTAACAACACCATCGTATCTGGACAGAAGATTCCTTTCTTCGCAGACCCTGACCAACCATACAACCAGGTAATGGCAATGGTGGCACTAAGGGCAGATGTGGACAAGATCATCCTTGGCGGTATGGGTCTTACAAATGACGACTACCTCTACTTCAAACAGATGTTTGAAAACGCAGGTGCACTTGACAAGATCATAAGTTTCGTGAACACCACCGAACAGCCACCTGTAGAGCGTCTTCTTATCCCAGATATGGCTCTTACTGCAGCTGAATATTTCGCAGTGGACAAAAACGAAAAGGTACTGGTTCTATTGACCGATATGACCCTTTATGCCGACGCATTGTCTATCGTATCAAACCGTATGGACCAGATCCCTTCAAAAGACTCTATGCCAGGTTCTCTCTACTCAGACTTGGCCAAGATATACGAGAAAGCGGTACAGCTTCCTGAGGGTGGCTCCATCACTATCATCGCAGTGACCACACTTAATGACGGTGACATCACCCACGCTATCCCTGACAACACCGGTTATATCACCGAAGGTCAGCTTTACCTTCGTCTCGATACAGACACTGGTAAAGTCATCATCGACCCATTCCGTTCTCTTTCACGTCTTAAACAGCTCGTTATCGGCAAACAGACCAGAGAGGACCACAGCCAGGTGATGAACACAGCAGTACGTCTGTATGCGGACGCTGCAAATGCCAAGACCAAACTTGAAAACGGTTTTGACCTCAGCGACTACGACAACCGCTGCTTGGATTATGCAAAAGAGTACTCATCAAGACTTTTGGCTATCGACGTAAACATCTCCATCACAGAGATGCTCGATACAGCCTGGGAATTGTTCGGCAAATACTTTACCAAGCCAGAGACAGGTCTTAAAGAGGCACTTATTGAAAAATACTGGAAAGAAGCGAAATAGTAAAAGATGGCTATCAAATTCCAATACAACAAGACTTCGCTCAACGAACTCAACAAACAGCTGAAAGTTCGTTTGCGCACACTGCCTACCCTTAAAAACAAGGAGTCGGCACTTCGTCTTGAGGTAAAGAGGGCTAAAAAGCGTTCTGATGATCTATTGGAGCTATTGTCATCAAGATTAAAAGAATATGACTATCTCGCAGGACTATGGAACGAATTTGAGCCCGGTCTTATCTCTGTAAAGGATGTGGTCCTTGAGACCGTCAAATTTGCAGGGGTGAAGACACCTGAACTCAAAGAGGTTATCTATGAGGTCAAAGAGTTTGACCTCTTCAGAAAACCACTTTGGTACACAGACGGAGTAAAAATTCTGAAAGACCTTGCACAGATTGGGATAGAGTCGGAGATTTACACAGAAAAAGCCCGACTCCTTGATTTCTCCAGGAAGAAAACCACTCAGAAAGTAAATCTTTATGAGAAGGTGCAGATTCCTGGTTATCAAGAGGCTATCCGTAAGATTAAGAGATACATGGAGGATGAGGAAAATCTATCCAAAGCATCTCAAAAGATTGTAAAAACAAGACATCAACAAGAAGAGGAGGAAGAGCAATGATAGTAAGAATGACCAAATACTCGTTCGTGGTATTGAGCCAGGAACTTGACTCTTTCCTTTTGAAACTTCAGGAACTGGGAATGATGGATATCACCCGCTCGGTGAGACCCGTCGACCAGAACTCAAGGGAGATGGTGGAGATATCCACAAGATACAAGACCGCCATCAGCTTGCTCAAAAGAGTCGCCAAGGAGTGTGAAGGGATAACCCCTGTCGAAACTCCCGTCACAGATGATCTTCTTTTACAAAATGTGGAAAAGGTCTTTGCCGCTAAAGACGAAGCTACAGCTGCCAAGAACCAGCTGCTTCGTGACATCCAGGAATCTGAAGTGTGGGGAGAATTCTCCCACAAGGATATTGAGCGCCTACAACAGATAGGACTTCAGCCACACTTCTATGCAGTATCTCCAAAAAGATACCAGGAGTCGTGGAAAGAGGAATATCCACTGCAGATTCTTAATGCTACCGCAAATAAGATATACTTCACCATAGTGGCCCCAGCAGGGGAAGAGTTAATATTCCCTATACAGGAAGCAACCTTCCCTGCTCAGCCTGCCTCCATCCTGAGAGGCGAACTGAAAGATGTGGAGGCCAGAATTGACGAACTGAAAGGGAGAATTGCATATTTCGTCAATGAAACTGACAGACTTCAGTCCATTCACGAAGCCCACCTTGGCAAATTGGATCTATATCTTGCAAATGTAGCCTCAGTCAAAGAGGGTGAAGATACCATCTCGGTACTCGAGGGATTTGCCCCTACCACCGAAGATGGCGCTATATGTGAATTTTTGGATAGCACATCTGCCCTTTACATCACAGAAAAGGCCACTCAGGAGGACAATCCGCCTGTCAAACTGAAGAACAACTGGTTTGCCAGAGCATTTGAACCTATCGGTTCACTTTATGTTCTCCCAAAATATGATGAGCTTGATCTGACCCCATTCTATGCACCATTCTATATGCTCTTCTTCGGACTTTGTCTCGGAGATATGGGTTATGGACTTGTACTGACAATTGTGGGTCTTGTAGCCATGTTTGCCCTGCCCAAATTCAAAGGATACGGACAGCTGGTATTCTGGCTCGGCATCGGTTCTCTGGTTATGCCCCTACTCTCGGGAACATTCTTCGGAATGAAGCTGGCAGAGATTATCCCATCGATGCCGGACGACATCAAAGGGCTATTCTTCAGTGACCTGAAGATGTTCTGGTTTGCCATCATATTCGGTATCTTCCAGATAGTCTTCGCCAAGGTTATGAGGGGAATCGACTGCTTGCGCCGCAAGTTGTGGGACAATGCCCTTACCAACTTCGGCTGGGCACTGGTTGTTACCTGGTGCGCATTTGCGTATGCAAGTATGGAGATGAACACCCAGCTTCTCCATCCGACAGTTTCAAAAGTTATGGGACTCACAGGACTTGTTCTGGTGCTGTTCTGCAGCAAACCTACCAAGTTCTTCCTTCTCAGACCTGTGATGGGTATCATTTCCCTTTATGATATCACAGGATTCTTCGGAGATGTCCTCTCATACATCCGTCTGTTCGGTCTGGGAACCACAGGAGGTATCCTGGCATTGGTGATCAACTCTATATCCATGCAGCTCTCAGGAATCCCATACATCGGCTGGGGCCTGACTGTAATTATGCTGATAATAGGACACATAGCAGTGATGGGTCTGTCTATCCTCGGTGCATTTGTCCACCCAGTACGTCTTACCTTCGTGGAGTTCTACAAAAATGCAGAATTTGAAGGTGGCGGAAGGGAATACAAACCATTAAAGAAATAATATAGTAATCAATAAAAATCATTAAACATTATGGAAAATTTACCTCTATTTTTAGCTTATTTTGGTATGGCCGTTATGCTTGCAATGTCTTGCATCGGTAGTACACTTGGTGTAACAGTTGGCGGTAACGCTACTATCGGCGGCCTTAAAAAGAACCCTGACATGTTCGGTTCAGCAATGCTTCTTTGCGTGCTTCCATCTACACAAGGTCTTTACGGCTTTGCAGGATTCTTCCTTATGCTCAACAAACTTAAAGAGATGGCTGACGTTCTTACCCTAAACCAGAGCTTGGGTATGTGTGCTGCCGGTCTTGGTCTTGGTATCGTAGGCTGGTACTCAGCTATGAGACAGGCTAACCTTGTTGCCAACGGTATCAACGAGATCTCAAACGGTCAGGATGTATTCGGTAAGACTATGATCTTGGCTGTATTCCCAGAGCTTTACGCTATCTTGGCATTTGCTTGTGCATTCTTGGCTCTACCAGCATAATTATGGAGAGGGCGAAGCTTCTGCGTGAACTGGCCTACAGGCACAATGACGGGAAGTATTTCGTCGAGGACCCTATCATTTTCCCAAAACACTTCTCCAAGCTTTATTCTGAAGGGAAATCATCCCTTCAGGATGTGGAGATAGCGGCAGTAATTGCAGCTCATCTCGCTTGGGGAAGGAGGGATATGATAGTGAGGGACTGCCGGAGGGCGTTTGATGAGATGGAGTGGAGACCGTACGAATATGTACAGTCCGGCCATTACAGGGATGAGGAGAAATCCCTGCACAGAACTGTCAAATGGTCCGATTTTGCATCCATTTGCACCAACTTAAAACAGTTCTACACCCACAACACATCACTCGAAATTCTGACACCGGACCAGATGAGGACACAGATATATGGCCAGAAATCTGATCTGAAAGCTACCAACAAGAAGATCCATATGCTAAGGCGATGGATGGTAAGGTGCGACGGAAAAGTGGACTTGGGGGTTTGGAAAAACATCTCACCAAAAGACCTTGTGATCCCATTGGATGTACATGTGTTCAACAGCGCAGTCAAATTGGGAATCACTACCAGGAAAAGCCCCGATTACAAAGCGGCCATAGAGATTACAGAATATCTGCTGACCGTTTTCCCCGATGACCCCCTTCTTGGAGACTTCGCACTGTTCATCTACGATATGCAGTGAACAGCACAGAAATTTGAAAAATTGTATTAACTTTATGCCTAAGTTGTTCATTATTGCCGGTTGTAACGGAGCAGGGAAAACCACTGCTTCCTTTACGATATTGCCGGAGATACTGAACTGCCACGAATTCGTAAATGCGGATATCATAGCCAAAGGTCTCTCCCCTTTCGCTCCCGAAAAAGCAGCAGTAGCTGCGGGGAGAATCCTGTTGGAGAGGGTGGCTGAGCTGATGGAGGCTGGCAAGGATTTTGCCATAGAGACTACATTGGCCACCAGAACCCACGCCAATATGATTAAACAGGCCCAAGAGCGTGGATACATTGTTACGATACTCTTCTTCTGGCTCAATGTCCCTACCCTTGCCATTGAGAGGGTAAGACTGAGGGTCCAGTCCGGAGGGCACAATGTAAGTGAGGACAAAATCCTCAGAAGATATGACATGGGGATAAAACACCTGTTCAATCTATATCTTCCGATATGTGACTATTGGATCATTATAGACAACTCGAACAGCCCTATGATTATCAGCGAAGGGGGTAAAGATATTACAACTAAAATACACCATAAAACCTTATTTAACCAACTAATCAATTATGAGCGAACTAGAATCACGGGAGCTTAGAGATAATATCGTGGATGGTCTAAACCGCTCTTTCCAGAAATTAGTTCAGGAAAAGAAGATGGAGGATTCCGAGTTGGCCATCGCCGACAAGGGTCAGATTGTAACCATCAAAGCTACCGAAATCTAACACTCGTTTCACTCTGCTACGTGAACCGATTGAAAAATGGAACTCGCAAGGGTTCCATTTTTATTTATTATCTCTGGAAAAATCTAACGAATGATGGAAAATAATGATGTCAGCACTGGTGTTCAATGACTTATGAGGATTTATGATGAAAGCCTCGCCGATGCAAAAGTGCAAGGAAATGAAAGGTAATGAGGGCGGACGTTTTTCAAATCATTACCCAATAACAGGGTGGGTTTATAGTCGTTGGAGTTTATTTCTACTCTCTGCCATATTCTGCATAACAATGTACAACTCGCTGATAACTAATTTTGTAACCAAAAAGAATTGGATTATGCGAAGTACATTTAAGGTGCTGTTCTACGTGAACGGAAGTAAGGAGAAAAACGGTATTGTCCCCATTATGGGACGAGTGACAATCAATGGTTCGGTGGCACAATTCAGTTGCAAACTGACTATTGCAAAAACAGTGTGGGATGCCAAAGGTAATCGGGCAAAAGGCAAGAGCAAGGAGGCACGAGACATCAATTTAGCTTTAGATAACATCAAGACTCAAATCATCAAGCATTATCAACGCATATCAGATAGAGAAGCCTATGTTACCGCCGAAATGGTACGCAATGCCTATCAAGGTATCGGAACAGAGTATGAAACATTGCTCGGTGCATTTGACAAGGACAACGAGAGATTCAAGAAGCGTATAGGCATAGACCGTGCAGCAAGTTCCTACAAGGTGCGTGTAAGGTCTCGAAATCATTTGGCTGCGTTCATCAAGAAGTGCTACAAGCGTAGTGATATTTCTATGCTTGAACTTACTCCCGACTTTATAAAAGAGTATGAAATCTATCTCTCTACTGATGCAGGCTTACACAATGGCAGTGTATGGTCACATTGTATGTGGTTGAAGACAATTGTTTCTAAGGCTCATTACAATGGACTGACACCGAGAAATCCGTTTGCTCAGTATCGGGTGAATCAGAACATCAAGGAGCGACAATATCTTACAGAAGTTGAAATCAAGGCTGTAATGACACACGAGTTTGCAGACAATAAGTTGGCTTATATCCGTGACTTGTTCGTGTTCGCAAGTTTTACAGCCCTGTCATTCGTGGATATTAAGGAACTAACTACCGATGATGTCGTAGAGATAAACGGAGAGAAGTGGGTATTGTCGAAGCGACACAAGACAAAGGTCAATTTCCAAGTGAAGTTGTTGGATATTCCATTACAGATAATCAAGCGTTATGAGAGATTGCAAGAGGACAAACTGGTGTTCCCAAATCTGAACTATTGGAACATCTGTAAACCATTGAAAAAGATGATAAAAGAGTGCGGAATTTCAAAGGATATTTCATTCCATTGTACAAGGCACGGATTCGCTACGCTTGCTCTGAGTAAGGGTGTTCCCATTGAGAGTGTCAGCCGAGTATTGGGGCATACGAACATAACCACGACACAAAAATATGCCAAGATTACCACCGAGAAAATCGACAAGGATTTGACGATGTTCGGCAACAGACTTAATCAATCTTTTAGTGAAATCTCAATAGCAATGTAACTATGGAACGAGCAATAATAACAATCAGCGAAAACGGTAAAGTGAATATACCAATCAACAATGTTTGGATGTCCGAAATGAAGGTGTGATGAAATATAAAAATAGATAGGGGCAGCCATTTGATTTGGCTGCCCCTATCTATTTTTACACTTACTTAATTATTCAATATTAGTAACACCTCTTATATATGGATAATCGCAGGTCCCTAATGAACCATAATCATACGAATAATATAAATATATGCAGTTTGTAAAATCTCCATTACTATTTTTTGTTGTTGAAGATGTATAATATCCGTAACTACTACTATTTGTTGTCAATTTGGTACCGCCAAAACTTGATATTGCATTATTTATATCAGTACATTTTGCACTTATAATCTTGCCCTGCTCTGCTGTAGGCATAATGTCTCC
>JAZRHK010000058.1:0-1945 GCA_045644725.1 Candidatus Coprenecus sp.
TGGTAACAATGCTGTTGCTTCTTCTATAGTCAGAAACTTCTTTCCATCTTTAGTTCGTTCCATCTTCTACCACCTCGCTAACCATTTGCATATATTTTTCACCACCAAAATTCATTATGCTCATTTCTTTTCCTCCTTTAACTTATTGATACCTCCAATCTCTTTCAAAAGCATGTTAAGATTGTTTTCCTCGTTTTGGGTCATCTTTAATTCCCCATTCTGTTCAGTAGGAAATAGCAACATTGCAAAAATAAGCCAAAGCCGTAACATATCTTGATTTTCATTGTTCATTTGTCTGCTCCTTTATTTAGCTATCTCTATGTCATAATGGGGAAATGTGGCTTTTATTTTTTCTCCGTTTGTCATTCCTTACCCTCCAATTCAGAAAATCACGAGAATTTGGTCCACACCTGGGCAGAATACACCACCATGTCCCTCTTGGGATCATCCTCACAGACAATGTTGTCTGATACAATCTCAGCCAATTTTCTTGTGAATTGGTCAGTCACCCTCTGTGTGGTCTCATCTTCATCCTTGATGACCTTTTCTTTTCTGACACTAAGCTCCAATTTGTGCTCTTGGAGCTCCCACTCAAATGCATTGGCCTTATTTGTTATCACAATAACGGTCTTGACGGTCCATCCAAGAATATATCCAACAATTCCTCCAATCCAAAAATACATTTCCATTCTTTTCTCCTCTCCTATTCGTCCATGATCCTGATGATCATGATCAGAGCAATCAGAACACAGACACAAATTATTTTGTCAGCCCTCATCTGCTGCCTTTTTTTGTCTTTTTCACCATTTTTCCAAATTTGTCCCTCCAATTCTCTCCCCAGAGATTGAAATTGTCCTCATCATTTGCCCTGTGCCAGAGCTCCCATGAAACTCTCACTCCACACTCAGGACATCTCTCACAGTCCATCCAATTGAGCTCATCAATGCCACTGTCACAGTGAGGGCAATATGCATCATCACAAATTCCTCTGATGTCCAGCGTGTAAGTCTTTTCCGGCTCCTCTGATCCGTTGCACCTGGCACCACACATTTTGGTGGCACAGCTCCGGCAACATACATGTGGACACATGAGCTCATCCAATGAGTCCGCCACTTTCCAGAGCTCTTTTCTGTTGCATGTATGTCCGGAATGCTGGCAGACTGCTGCCTTGAGAGTGCTCAGATAGTCCTCTATGCTGATTTGTCCATTGACTTGCCTCACTCTTTGTCTGCTCCCAAAAGATACTCAACACTGAGTCCAAATCTCTTTGATATCTTGTCCAGCCCCTCAACGCTTGGAATTGTTCCACCTTTGAGGTCCTCTCTGTCATGATCTGACAATTGAATCTCTTTGCTCAGTTCATCAATGGTCAGGCTGTTGAGCTCCAATATGTGCATTAGCCTCAAGTTGAATGCTTTTGCTTGCTTTTCATGCAGCTCTTTGATTTCACCCTTGTGCGCTGCGCACCTCATGAATACTGCATGTAATTCCTCAATTGGCATCTCATTCATGAGAGCCATTGTGATGAGTGCATATTCTTTGATAATGTTTCCATCTTTTTCTGCTCTGATTTGAACATCAAGAGCATCTCCAATATTCTCAACTCTGATCATCTGCTGCCTCCTTATGTCCAATTTTCAATATCATTGTATAGTTATGATACCGTCCCATCAGCTTTTGCTGTCCACCCTCCTCAATCACTTCAAAGCTGATCCTGGAGGGAGGGACTTTTGCTCCCAGAGCCCATGAGAGTGTCTTGGCAAATACTCGCCGGAATCTGTTTTTGTATGTTTTCTCTATGGTCCTTTTGTTCATTCAATCAGCCTCACTTTCTCAACATGTGAGAATCTAAATGCCCAGGAACTCCCCTCAATGCCAAAATAGCCTGGTGTCCGATAGCGATATTTTGCAGAATACTCATCCACATAAAACAATTTTCCTGTTA
>JAZRHK010000059.1:0-12382 GCA_045644725.1 Candidatus Coprenecus sp.
CAAGCAACGACTTGTGGCACCAGTTCCTGGCTCAGCAGGGTTATATCCTTATGAGCATTGACCCTAGAGGCACCAATATGCCCAAAGGTCGTGAGTGGCGCAAGTCAATCTATGGAAAAGTGGGGACAGTGGGTCCTCAGGACCATGCGGAGGCTGTGCAGATAGTCCTCTCGCAGTACCCGTTCCTGGACCCTTCGAGAGTCGGTATCTGGGGATGGAGCGGCGGCGGCTCTTCTACCCAGCACGCCCTTTTCAAATACCCGGAAATCTATAAGACAGGTATTGCGGTAGCGGGAGTGTCTATGCAGAATCTCTACGATACCATCTACCAGGAGAGATATATGGGACTTCCCCAGACCAACCCTGAGGGTTTCTATAACGGATCTCCCCTCAATTTTGCGAAGAATCTCCAGGGCAACCTCTTCCTTATCCACGGTACAGGTGATGATAATGTCCACTACCAGTGCCATGAGATGCTTGTCAATGAGCTTATCAAGCACAATAAGATGTTCTCCATGATGTCATACCCTATGAGGGCCCACGGCATCTATGAGGGGGAGAATACCACCTACCACCTATACCAGACCATGCTCAATTACTGGCTCGAAAATCTTTAATTTGGAAGACTCGCAATAAGTGGCTTACTTTGCACTTTACTATTGATTGAAATATAATGGAGATATTTATAATACTGTTGCTGATACTGCTTAACGGCCTTTTCTCGATGAGTGAGGTCTCTCTGATCAACTCCCGCAAGTCAAGCTTGCAGGTGGAGGCTAAAAAGGGGAGCAAGACAGCCAAAACAGTACTTGATCTGATAGATAATCCTACCAATTTTCTCTCTACTGTGCAGATAGGGATTACCCTCATCGGTATCCTTACCGGTATGTTTTCAGGGGCATCCATTGCTGTGGATCTCTCGGAGCTGTTCCAGAAATGGGGGATGGCTGCATCGGCAGCTGCACCATTGGCACAAACAGTCATTGTGGTGATTGTTACCTTGTTGACCATTATCCTTGGTGAACTGGTGCCCAAAAAGATTGGTATGAGCTCTTCGGAGAAGATTGCAAGGGTCATATCAGGCCCAATGCTCTTCCTGTCGTGGCTTACCAGACCTTTTGTATGGCTCCTGTCAAAATCTACCGACGGCATAGTGAAGCTCCTTGGCATTAAGGAGCAGGAGGCAAATGTCACTGAGGAGGAGATCAAATCGATGATTGCCGAAGGTGCTGAGGATGGTGAGGTGCAGGAGGTGGAGCAGGATATAGTAGGGAGGGTGTTCTCACTGGGTGACAGGTCGATAGACTCCATTATGACCAACAGAAGTGAGATAGTGTGGCTCGATATAGAAATGACCAATGAAGAGATCAACAGCACTGTAAAGGAGAATCTTTTCCAGGTCTATCCCGTAGGTGAAGGGAGCCTCGATGATATCATCGGTGTGGTGTTTCTTAAGGACCTTTTCGGCAAACTTGACGACAAGAACTTCAATATATCGCAGATACTTCAGCCTGCACAGTACTTCTATGAAAACATGGAGGTGTTCAAGGTGCTGGAGGATATGAAGGCTAAGCATATTGGATATGGCCTCATAAGTGATGAGTTCGGAATATGTCAGGGTATTGTTACCCATAAGGATATTCTGGAGGGGCTTGTCGGATTCATTGATAACCCTGAAGAGGAGCCTTTTATTATCAAGAGGGAGTCTGAAGATGGTGGCTGGCTCGTTGATGGGCAATGCCCTTTCTACGATTTTCTGGCCCATTTTGAAAAAGAGGAGCACGAGGATGATGCAGAGGAGGAGTTCGACTTCAATACTGTTGGAGGTCTTATTCTGGAACTCCTTGAGCATATCCCCCAGTCGGGAGAGCGTGTCTCCTGGAAAGAGTTTGATTTTGAGGTGCTCGATATGGATGGGGCACGTATTGACAAAATTCTGGTGAAGCTTCGTGAAGATGAGTCTGATGAAGATCAGAAGAATAACGGAGAGGAGTAAAATACAATGAAAAGATTTATTGTTTCTTTGATTGCCCTGACAGCAGCTTTCAGCTCTGTTTCAGGGCAGATTTCTGATATGTTTTTCAGCATTGCCCAAGGTGACAGCTTTACCTATACTGTCTGTAATACGGAGGGTGAGGTGGAGTACAAGTACACCTGTTGGAATAAGGAGGTGAACGGAGAGGACCTCTCTGATGCCTCTGTCATTTATGGTTACCAGTTCTGGAAGGGGGACGGTACCCCTCTATTTGCTGACAATGGGATGATGGATATGAAGATTACCCTCAACAGTGAGGGGACCACTTCATATATGTACGATATGAAGAAGTCGATGGCCATCCAGGATGTGGTGACTATGGGTGATGTGAGCTCTCTCCCCTCAGATATTAAAGTGGGACAGAGTGTTCCCGATGGGAAAATCAATATAAAAGTGAAAAGTGTAGGGGCCTCTTTCCTCCTGACAGAGAGGAAGGTGCTGTCTGAAGAGGTGGTTACCACCCCGGCCGGCACATTCAATACCTATAAAATGGATGAATACCAGACAAATAAGGTCCTGGTCTCTACCAAAACGTTCCACATAATCACCTGGTATGCCAAGAATATAGGGTGTATAAAACAGGAAGTGTATGACAAGAAGGGTAAACTTCTCCGTACACTTGAACTTACCGCACTGGAACAGAAGTAGGTCTTACTCTGCCAGATGGGGATTTGCCTTATTGAAGCAGTGTCTGCATAGGGGCTCATATTTGTCTGTCTCCCCAAGTTCCACCAGTTTGTCGCTTTCAGAAAGTCTGTGTGAGTGTTGTGCCGGGTCACCGCATTTGACACAGATGGCGTGTACCTTGTCCACGTGCTCGGCTATGGCCATAAGGGTAGGCATAGGGCCGAACGGCTTTCCTAGGTAGTCCATATCGAGACCGGCCACTATCACCCTGATGCCGCTGTTGGCCAGTTTCTGGCACACCTCGACGATCCCGTCATCGAAGAACTGTGCTTCGTCAATTCCCACTACATCCACATCGTGGCTCAAAAGAAGGATGCTGCTCGATGACTCCACCGGGGTAGAGAGGATAGAGGTTGCATTGTGTGAAACCACCTCCTCTTCAGAGTATCTCACATCGATCATAGGCTTGAAAATCTCCACCTTAAGATGGGCGAATTTGGCCCTGCGTAGCCTTCTTATAAGTTCCTCGGTCTTTCCCGAGAACATGGAGCCGCAAATCACCTCTATGCAGCCCGATTTTTTTGCGTTTTCTAAAAACATTTAAGTACTTTTGTGGATGAACTTTATGTCGCAAAGTTAAAAAAATCTTACGATGGCAGATAGAATTTCAGAGATAAAATCGTTATTGGACAGACTTGCATACCAGTTGACAGAGGAGCTGGAGACCCAAAGGGAAGAGATAGAGATACTTAAAGGGAAAATAGCAGAGCTTGAAAAATATGCAGTAGTGGAGCAGGTAATCACTGCGGCGCCTGTTATGCCGGTAGCAGAAGCAGCTCCGATGGAGACTTTCGCGCAGTCAGAGCCGGAGAGGCCCGCAATCCAACAGGAGATGTCAACATTTTGCGACACTGACACTGATGAGTCTTGCCCTGATGAGGTGATTGAACCTGAACCTGCCAGGGATATAGACACTGAAGAGCCAGTCTTTACCGTTACAGATCTTAACGACCTACACTCTACACTAAAGACTACTGTGTCTGATCTCTATGCGGATCGCAATACCATTGCAGATGTAGCGCAGAGCAAAGCCCGCCCCTGGATGGTGGATATACCTGGGCCGAAGGTAGAGATGATTCAGTCTGCACTTTCATTCAATGACCGCCTTACTTTTATCAGGGATCTCTTTGACGGGGACAGCGAGCAGTTCAATATCACCCTTGACAGGATCAATGAGACCTCTACTTTTGATGAGGTGGTGAGTGATATGAGGGATGCCTACCCCGAATGGGATGAGGGGTCACCTCTTGTCTACCGTTTCTATATGGAGGTGAGGAGACGATTCAGAGACTAATTTTTATTTGATATTATGGCAAAATTGTACATTGTGCCCACGCCGGTGGGGAATTTGGAGGATATGACCTTTAGGGCAATCCGAGTATTGAAAGAGGTGGATGTGATTTTTGCGGAGGATACCCGTACAAGTTCGGTGCTGCTCAAGAAGTTTGAGATCCAGACCCGCACAATGTCGCACCATAAGTTCAACGAGCATAAAAACGCCGAGGTAATATGCGAGAGGATTCTCGCGGGTGCCGATGTGGCACTTATTTCCGATGCCGGCACTCCCGGTATCTCTGACCCCGGTTTTCTTCTTGTCCGCACTTGTGTGGAGCACGGTGTGGAGGTGGAGACCCTTCCGGGTGCTACCGCATTTGTCCCTGCGCTGGTAAATTCAGGATTTCCCTGCGACAGATTTGCCTTTGAAGGGTTTCTCCCTGTAAAGAAAGGGCGCCAGACCAAGTTGACTGAGTTGGCTTCAGAACCAAGAACAATGATATTCTACGAATCGCCGTACCGCCTGGCAAAAACACTCACCCAGATGTGTGAATTCTTCGGTGCGGAGCGACGTGCATCTGTGTCGAGGGAGATAAGCAAAGTGCACGAGGAGACCCGCAGGGGGACCCTTGCTGAGTTGAGTGCCTGGTATACCCAGAATGAACCAAAAGGTGAAATAGTGTTGATAGTGGAGGGGACGGATTATGTGGGAAAAAGAGAAAATATCCAATAGCCTTTCGGTAGGGTTAGTAGCACTTGTATTCATATTCCTTTCGCTGCAGTTCATATTCTTTGTGGCGAAAGTCATCGAGATCAGAAAGTACAATAGGGAGCTTGCTGCACAGACATCTGTGTCCGGGGGAGAGACCTCTGTAGCAGGGGGAGGGGTCCCCGCGTCTGAATTTGGCCAAAAACGGGCGCGGGACGCCAAAAAACGGCCTGCTACGTCAGGAAATCGCGAAAAGCTGACGCGGGACGGAGAAAAATACCCTGCCGCGACAGGAAATCGGGAAAAGTTGACGCGGGACAATCTCAGAGTGGGGCAAACTGCATTGCCCGGAGGGCAATCGGGAGGCTCATCAATCAGCGATACCGCTATAGTGCAGCAGAAGAGCAACTCAGGTGCAGTCGCCAGGGCCTTTTCATTGGAAAAGCTGCCCCCAAGGCCCCTTCGCAAACCTAAACAGATGGTAGAGTTGAACAGTGCCGATACCACTGCATTGATGACCCTTTATGGTATCGGTGGCTATTATGCCCGGAAGATTGTTGACTTCAGACAGAGACTTGGCGGATCGTTTGCCTCGCCAGAACAGCTGATGGATATATATGGGATAGATTCGGCGAGATTTGTGGGCTTTGCAGACAGAGTCTATGTCGACACTTCGCTGATAATCCCGCTGGATCTTTATCACATGCCCCTCGACTCTATGGCCAGGCATCCATACATTGGCAAATATGCTGCCCGTGGCATCGACCGCTACCGGCGTACCGTCGACTCTGCTTCCTTTACCCTTGATGCCCTTCTGGAAAACAGTATCCTTCAAAGTGCATACGTGCAAAGATTGAGGCTATATCAGAGATAATATTGATATGTGGCAAATATCTTGCTTGGTGACGGGGTGATACTTGTAATATTGATTAAATGTATTTATATTTATGATGTGAAAATATAAACGGTGGAATATGAAAAATCTTTTTATAATAATTTTAGTACTGTTGTCCTTTGTGGGGGCACGGGCTCAGGCGCTTGTGCCGGAGTGGTTTTTTCAGCAAGGGGACGGTAAGTATTCAGGGTGTGCTCCAGCATTGTTGGATAATCCTCAGGCAAGACATGAGATGGCAGTGGCCTCTGCACTAATAGCTTACAGTGTAGACAAAAAGGTTTTCAATGCCCAAGTGGGCTATGAGGTTGAGGATTCGTTTGTAAACGAGATAGGTGAGGAGTTTGTCAGGATTACCATATTTCCTATTGGTACAACGCATGTGAATATTCAATGTTTTGTACAGAGGGCTGAGGGGGGAAAGATGAGGAGCATGCTGAAGATGTTTTATGACAGCACATATTTCAGCATATCCGGTATCAAGCAAAATGCATCTAGTGAGAAATATTCTGTGGAGTTCTCTTCAGGTGGGAAAGATGATAACGTTTTGTATTTCAAGGATATTTTCCAATGTGTGTCAGAAGACAGTGTACTCAGAACTTTGAGATATCCTGACTCAGGCACCAGAGGTGGCTCTGTACACGGGTATGATTGCGGTGCATCGCTGTTTATAGCATATTGCAAAGTGCTGATGCTTGATGGAAAATTGCCTATGGGGATAAGCGATAATAAATTGTGTTATTGAATGCCTTGATGGCAAAAGGGAACCTGACGTATTTGCAAAAAAGTAACCGGAAAATATCCCTTGTCGGATGATGGGTGGAATATTAAAAAATATTGATTTTTTTCGTCAAATAAGATATTTTTGTATGATTAAAATATCTTAGAAGATGAATGTGATAGAATGTAAAGGGATTGTCAAGCAGTTCGGGAATTTCAGAGCGCTTGACAATGTCTCGATAGCAGTCCCTGAGGGTAAGATTTTTGGACTGCTCGGACCTAATGGTGCCGGTAAGACTACCCTCATCCGTATTATCAATCAGATAACCATTCCAGATGCAGGACAGGTCTATTTCGGTGGAAATGAGGCCCATCCTGATGATGTATATAAAATAGGCTATCTTCCTGAAGAGCGTGGCCTTTATAAGAAGATGAAGGTGGGTGAACAGGCCATGTATCTGGCGCGCCTCAAGGGGATGTCAGCTTCTGAGGCTGAAAGGGAACTCAAGAAATGGTTTGTCAGATTCGGTATCCAGTCATGGTGGGGCAAGAAAGTGGAAGAGCTTTCAAAAGGTATGGCCCAGAAGGTGCAGTTCATTACCACTGTACTTCATCAGCCTAAACTTCTTATACTTGATGAGCCTTTTTCCGGTTTTGACCCTGTAAATGCACAGATTATCCGTGATGAAATCCTCGCTTTGAAGGAAAAGGGTACATCCATTATACTTTCTACGCACAATATGGAGTCAGTGGAGGCCCTTTGTGATGAAATTGCCCTGATCAACAAGTCAAAACTTGTCGTGACCGGTGGTGTGGACCAGATCCGTCGTGAGCACGGTCAGAATCAGGTGGAACTGATCTATAGAGGTCTGGAGGTCATAGATTTCGGCAAGCTGGATTCTGTTATAAACATCTATGATGAGGAGCATAAAGGCAACAGAAGAGCCATTATCGAGATGGAAAGGGATGTCAAGTCAGGTGCAGTCCTTTCAGAGATTTTGAAACATACCCAGGATATTGTCTCATTCAAGGAGCTTATCCCAAGTATGAATGATATATTTATTAAACTTGTAAGTGGGGAGGCTAAATAGTATGAATTTTGGAAAAATAAAATTGGTGGCGGGTCGTGAATATTCAATCCGTGTTAAAAAGAAATCTTTCATATTTACCACAATCCTTACCCCAATACTGTTCGCAGCCCTTATGATTGTCCCCTCTGCTGTTATGTTGATGGGTGGGGATGACGAGGTGCGCAAGGTGGTGGTTATTGACCAGTCAGGTGTGGTGGCACCCACATTGGCTGATAGTGAACTTGTTGATTATGAAGTGAAGGATGGAGTGTCACTGGATTCTCTCAAAGCACATTTCTCAGCTACAGGCGCATATGCAATAGTGGAAATTTCTCCATTGGACGAGAATAAAAATGTGAAGATCACTGCATATTCAGAGAAGCAGATGAATATGGAGCTGAAGTCCTCTATCAAGAGAGATGTGAATTCTGCCATAGAGGCTTATAAACTTGAATCTTACGATATCGAGAATCTGGACAGGATTCTGGAGGATGTCAGATCTGATGCAGAGTTTTCTGCCTACACTTTGAGTGAGGACGGTGATGCCAAAAAATCTATGGTAGAGATCAGTATGGCCATGTCCTATATCATGAGTTTCTTTATCTATATCTTCGTCTTCATGTTCGGAAATATGGTGATGAACAGTGTGATTCAGGAGAAATCGAACCGTATTGTGGAGGTTATTGTATCTTCTGTGAAGCCATTTGATCTGATGCTCGGCAAGATTTTCGGTGTAGCCGGTGTTGCGGTGACACAGTTCCTCATCTGGGTGGTTCTTACAGTAGTTCTGGTGTTCGGATTCCAGATGATAGCAGGTCCTGAGTTATTTACTGCAGGAACTGACCAGATGACCCAGATGGCGGGTGTGGATGCTGAAGCTATGATGGCGGCTGCAACTGCTCCAAGTGGTCCGTTGGCAGATGTTATGGGGGCATTGTCGCAAATCAATTTCCCTTACATAATAGGATGTTTCCTCATCTATTTCGTATTGGGTTATCTTCTTTATGCTGCGATGTTTGCAGCGGTGGGCTCTGCTGTGGAGAATGAGGCGGACACCCAGCAGCTCACATTGCCTATATCATTGCCATTGATTTTGGGACTCTTCATCATGCTGCACACTTTTGAACACCCTGAAAGCTCACTCTCTTTCTGGGCCTCAATGATACCTTTTACCTCTCCGATGGTGATGCTTGCGAGAATACCTTTTGAGGGGGCTGTCCCTACCTGGGAACTGCTGCTCTCTATAGGCCTGCTGCTGCTGACATTCCTGGCAATAGTCTACCTGTCAGGTAAAATTTACCGCATCGGTATCCTTATGTATGGCAAAAAGGCTACTTGGAAAGATCTTTGGAAATGGATAAAATATTAGATATGAGAAGAATATTTATAGCAATACTGCTCGTGACAGGGGCAATGCTTTCTGCCTCGGCGCAGAAGTTTACCTACAAATGGGAGAGGGTTCCTATGGATACCACATGGATGAAGGAGGGGACCTCTAAAGTAGAGGAGATTATAGCGAAATACCAGCCCGGAATTGAAAATCTCATGGAAATTATAGGCTACTCTTCAGAGGAGCTTTCAAAGGGCAATCCCGAGAGCGGCCTTTCCAACTTGGCGGCTGATGCCCTTCTGCATGCAGCACAGCCTCTGCTAAAGGAAGACGACAAGGCATTCGCATTGACCAACTTCGGGGGGATCAGGTCAAGTCTCCCAAAAGGGGCGATAAGGGTGTATGACATTTACTCCACATTCCCTTTTGACAACTCACTTGTAATAGTGGAGCTCCCTGGTTGGAGGGTCCGTGAGATAATGAAAAGTTTTGCCAAGAGGGAGAGGTTTGAAGCTCTTGGAGGTGTGCAGATTGAGGTTAAGGACAAAGCTCTCAAGAAGTGCTATATCGGTGGTGAGAAATTGAACGATGACAAGACATACAAGCTTGTCACTATAGATTTCCTTTTGGACGGCGGTGATGCATTGAATCTGCGCAAAGGGGCCAAAGAGATAGTCGTATCAGATATCTTTGTCAGGGACGGTGTAGTGAAATACATCAAGGAGAAATCTGATGCCGATCATGTTTTCAATAATAAGAAAGACGGTAGGATCGTAATAAAATAGCAAGGTGATATGAGAAGAAGTTTTATATTAGGTGTTGTAGCTGCAGTGGCCCTTTTGAGCGGTTGTGCAGGGATTGGCTCGAAGGAGCTTGTAATTCTTCATACCAATGATACCCACTCGCAGATAGAGACTATCCGTACAGGTTACGGTAAAGGTCGTGGTGGTGTGGACCGTCGTGCGGAGTATATAGGTCAGGTAAGGAAAGACAATAGGAATGTACTCCTTCTGGATGGGGGAGACTGGGATCAGGGAACTCCATATTTTACTGTTTTCAAAGGTGATATGGAGATTGAACTCATGAATGCAATGGGTTATGATGTGGCTTGTCTGGGTAACCACGAATTTGACAACGGTCAGCAGGAACTGGCCCGCAGGCTGGCTATGGCTGAATTTGATGTGGTGTGTGCGAACTACGATTTCTCGAAGTCCCCATCTGGTTTGGACAAGTATGTGAAACCTTATGTCATATTGAATAAAGGTGGCTTAAAGATTGGTATATTCGGCCTGTTGTGCAATATCAAGTCTGTAGTGTCGGCCAAGTCGCGTGACGCTTTGGAGTACAAGGATCCAGTAGAGGTGTCAAATGAGTTGGCGCAGATGCTTAAGGAGGAGGAGAAGTGTGATTTGGTGATAGCCCTTTCCCACTTGGGTTATAGTGCACAGAATCCAAAAGCGGCCTCAGATATCAATCTGGCAAAGAATACCAGGAATATAGATATCATTGTGGGGGGACACTCACATACATTTCTCAAGAGCGAGAAGATTTACCAGAATCTTGATGGTAAGGATGTGATTATCCTTCAGGCAGGTGCCCAAGGTGAATATGTCGGCAGACTTGATCTGAAATTCGAATAGAATAATTATATAGACTTTCACCATCGGGTGCTGGCGAGGAAACAATCCCTCCCACACCTACGGTGCGGGCTGCTCGCTGTGAGCACCCACTGGATGCTCACTATTCGCTCACGACCTCTGCGGCCAGAGGGGTAGCACGGTTTCCTCTTTCCCAGCACCCAATGCTGGCAGATGTGGATAGTGTGCTAATATCCGGTCTTGTAATCCTTAGGGTACTTGGCTCCTAGATCGAGTTCATGATAGAGTCTCTGGATTCTGGCCAAATCAGCTTTAGGATCGTCGGTAAGTTCGACTTTTTGTCCTCTGCCGACGATTTTTCTTTTCCAGTCATAGTAACCCATATATACTGGAATGTCTGCAGTACGTGCTATGGTGTGAAAGCCGGCTTTCCATTTGGTTACAGCTTTTCTGGTCCCTTCGGGTGCAATTGCCAGGTGGAATGTCTCTTCATTTTTGAAAGCATCTACCATCTGGCGGACAACTGATGCCCCCCCTTTCCTGGAACGGTCCACAGGAATGCCTCCCATCCATCTGATTATCGGACCAAGCGGCCAGAAGAAAAACTCTTTCTTTACCATTACTCTGGCGTCACCGCCTACAGAGCGGTAGTACAGGTATGAAATTACAAGGTCCCATACTGATGTGTGGGGTACACCCAGAATTATACATTTCTTCTCGGGTACAATAGGCTCACCGGCTTTCCAGCCAAGTGTTTTAAGGAGAAATCCTGCGAATTTCTGATTAAGCATGACTATACGATTTCTAAGATTAGATCTGAGCGGAGATTTTCACGGATGAAGTTCTGTCTCTCCACTGTGTTTTGTCCCATATAGAATTCCAGAAGGTTAGGGATATTGTCATCTTGGCTCAAGCGCACTTGTTCCAAGCGGATGTTTTCACCTATGAACTCCTTGAACTCGTCGGGTGAAATCTCTCCGAGACCTTTGAATCGGGTAATCTCAGGGTTGGCCCCGAGCTCTTTTATTGCAGCCATCTTCTCCTCCTCATTGTAGCAGTAGAGGGTGGTCTTTTTGTTTCTCACCCTGAAAAGAGGTGTCTGGAGAATGAACAGGTGGTTCCTCCTGACAAGCTCAGGATAGAACTTCAGGAAGAAGGTTATCAACAGCAGACGGATGTGCATACCGTCCACATCGGCATCGGTCGCGATGACGATCTTGTTGTATCTCAAATTGTCGAGGTCCTCATCCACATTGAGGGCAGCTTTCAGTAGGATAAGCTCCTCATTGCTGTAGATCTCTTTATTGCTCTTCTGATATGAGTTGAGGGGTTTGCCTCGGAGGCTGAAGACAGCCTGTGTGTTGGCATTGCGGCTTTTGGTGATCGAGCCGCTCGCAGAGTCACCCTCTGTGATGAATAGGGTAGACTCGGATGCCAGTGCATTCTTGGCATCATTGTAGTGGACGCGGCAGTCGCGCAGTTTCCTGTTGTGGAGGCTTGCCTTCTTTACTTTCTCCTTGGTGGATTTCTGGATTACAGAGATGGCTTTTCTCTCCTTCTCCGATTCCTGGATCTTTTTCAGGAGGATAGTGGCGGTCTCTGTGTGCTTGTGGAGGTAGTTGTCCAGCTCCTCCTGTACGAAGTCGCCTATAAAATTGCGGACGGTGGTCTCCTCATTGACCATCTTCGAATTTAGCTTGGTCTTGGTCTGGTTGCCGAAGATAGGCTCAATGACGCGTATGCTGATGGCACCTACCATTGACTGGCGGATATCTGATGGCTCAAAATCTTTCTTCAGGTGCTCTTTTATGGTCTTGGCCACTGCTTCCCTGAATGCTGAGAGGTGTGTTCCTCCCTCAGTGGTGTTTTGTCCATTGACAAAAGATGCGATATCTTCGCCATTACCGTCACCGTGGGTGATGACAAGTTCTATATCGTGCCCCACCAGATGGATAGGGGGGTAGAGTGTCTCGGATCCCAGGTTCTCTGTAACAAGGTCCAGAAGACCATTTTTGGATTTGTACTCTGTGCCGTTGAATTTGAGGCTCAAACCTGTGTTCAGGTAG
>JAZRHK010000060.1:0-47598 GCA_045644725.1 Candidatus Coprenecus sp.
AGATTATCGGCGTTGCTCAGTTTATGTTGCTCCATTCTCTACGCACCAAAGTGCTATGTTTCCTACACAACAACACTCAGCAACCTGTTATATATTTGGTGGAGGGCAAGAGTGTTGTTGTTCCCGTGGTACTCATTTGGGGGAAGACCGACAAAGGCGGTCTCTCCCTTATCACTCGCACCACTCCCACAAAACAACACACTTGCCTACAGTTCTCCGTAGCAAAATGAGTGGGTTGAAATTATCTCAGCAGTGGCGGGGCAATTCCAATTTACATAAGGAACTCCATCAATTCGCTTGGCGTGATGCATTCGAATCGGGCATCCGGATATGCCGCTTTGAATTGCGATGGTGCACCCACTCGTTTGCCAACCTTTCTCTTTATTTCAAATCCGGTCATTATACCATCCTCTATTTCGATCAGGTCAACTTCTTTCTTCTGCTGGGTTCTCCAGAAGTAATGTTGTACGAATGTCCGTCCTGCATATTCGTTTCTTTTGAGACGCTCTGCAATTACGAAGTTCTCCCACATATGACCAAGTTCTTCAGGAGACCTGAGGGATACCGGTGCCATATTTCCTATGACGCCATTGCGGATACCCATATCCCAAAAGAAGAGTTTGCGGGCAAATTTCAGCTCGTTGCGCTGGTTCTTGGCATACGATGGGAGTGTAAAAATTATATAACTTCTTTCTAGAATCTCTATATAGCGTTCTACAGTCTTAGCATCTATGCCTACGAGTCCGGCAAGTTCAGTCGCTGAGACAGTGGAACCAATCTGGAATGCAAGTGCTTGAACAAGTTTGACGAGCTTATCCGGCTTGGCGATGTTGTTTTCCTCCATGACATCTTTATAGAGATAGCTGTCGATGAGTTCCTTGAGAACTTCTTTTTCATCGCCAAGAGAGGTTACGACTTCGGGATAATAGCCATAGATAAGTCTGTGGTCAATCATTCTTGATTCTTCCAAAACGCTTGTGTCATCTGCCATTTCTTTGAATGACAAAGGGTAAAGTTTGAACTCTCGCTTTCTTCCGGTTAAGGACTCGTTTACTGCCTCAGCCAGTTTGAATGCGGAGCTACCGGTTACAATGATTTTCACATCTTTGAATTTCTCGGCTACAATCTTGAGCATATTGCCGACATTCTCTATCTTCTGAGCCTCGTCAACAAATAGGAAGTTATTGTTTCCAATAAGAATCTTCATCTTGGCCTCATCGACATTTACAAACATAGTCTGCACATCGGTGTTGTCACCGTTGATTTCAAGTACTTTTGCATCTTTTGGAATTATAATATCTGCAAGAGTTGATTTTCCTACTTGGCGCGGTCCCATTATGGTTACTACTTTTTTCTTTGCAAGGGCATTGGTTATCCTCTCCTCTATGGCTCTTGTGATCATGGCGTCTGCATTTTGTGTTCAGTGCAAATATATATAAATTCCGTAAATATTAAAAGATCTACGGAGTGGATTCCTTAAAAATTATAATATTTACGGAATTTTATCTAGCCAAGTCATGTGAAGACATGCCGTTTGAAGTCTTGAGCGGGAATAGGATAGATGGCATCCCTCCGAAATACATTCTAATGTTATAGGCCACTCCGCACCAGAGGTGCTTTAAAAAAAGAAGAGGTGTGTTTGCAACCTGCTTGCAGATTGAAAACACACTTCTGATTCCTCTCTGCCCACTAAGGGTAAGTCTTCTGACGGCTTTGCCGGCTGAAGTCTTGACCGGGCGTTTATATAACTCTCAACAGTGGTTTAATTTTCGTTTTCTTCAAACTCCTCAATCCATGCTTTCAGTTTGTTCTGCAGTTCAGTTTTATCTGGAAGATACAGGGCATATTCTGCTGCATATATATTGGCATTTTCTGGCAATGTAAGCTTGATGAGAGCATCTTTTTTCTCTTTACATAGCAGGATGCCTATGGTTGGCCTTTCAAACTCCTGTTTCACATAGCGGTCATAATAGTTGACATACATTTGCATCTGTCCAAGATCCTGATGGGTGAGTTTGTCAATTTTCAGATCAATGAGGACATAACACTGAAGCAGACGGTTGTAAAAGATAAGGTCTACATAATAGTTGTCTTCATCAAATGTGAATCTTCTTTGGCGTTTTTCAAACAGGAAGCCTTTTCCCATCTCCAGCAGGAATTCTTGCATTTTGTCTATGATTGCAGACTCCAATTTGGTTTCTGAGTAAACTGCTTCTGGTTTCAAGCCGAGGAACTCTAGAGTTATTGGGTTCTTGAAGATGTCTGCGGGTTTCTCTATTGTCTGTCCTTCCTGAGCAAGGCGCAGCACCTCACCCTTATCTTTGCTAAGTGCCAATCTTTCATATAAGCTGCTATTTACCTGGCGCTGCAGCCAACGGACACTCCAGTTCTGTTTTACGCATTCTATTTCGTAGAAATTGCGGGCATTGGCATCGGAGATACGCATAAGTATCAGATAATGAGACCAAGAAAGGACGAATTTGTGGGATTCTGCTGTTGATATCTGAATTTGGTCAACACTGTTGACCAAATTCGTTATTGAGTTTTCAACATTCAATTCGGTCAACACTGTTGACCCAATTTGCGGAATTGAGTATATAGAGTAAAATTTACGACAGCGCTTTAAGGTTTCCACAGACCAACCGTCACCAAACCTATCTTCAAGTTTTTTTGCCAGTTGTTCAAGCACATGTTTTCCATAGGAAGCTCTAAATTTTCCATCCTGCTCATCCTCTACTATATACTTACCAATGCTGTATTTGGTATACACCTCAGCAATATTTATTGCAGAACTTACTTTCTTTCTTGACTCTTCAATCAAGCCTGCTATTTTTTCAAATAGGGCATCCACTTTAACTTCTGTAATTTCTATTCCTTTCATAAGCATAATCTCCTTGTTGCAAATTTACTGATTTTCCTACATTCTCCACGCATTTGAGGTTGCTGTATAGCTTTTGAACTGTTTTTTCTTCCAGCTTGCGGATTTTTCTCAGGTGCATTATGAATCTGATGAGGCTTATCGATCATCGCGAAAGGACTGTGCGCAAAAATGGCTCTGTAGAGAGAAAGTTGTGCTTAGTCCTGGGTTTCAGGGGTGGACTGGACACGACGAACCCCTCTGGAGTAGTCTCTGGAGGGGGTGAGCGTTCTTAGTCCTTTCGTGGTGGAGCAAAGACTCCCTCCGTATGGTACTTTAAGAGTGTACGGGGATCTTCCTGCTGTGTCCTTCAGAAGGGTATTCGGAGATTCTCCTGCTGTGTCCTTTAGAATGGTGTATGGGGATTCTCCTGCTGTGTCTGTCGGATGTAGGGTTGGTGTTATCTGCGAAAGGTTTATATTGTCTTCATTACCCTTCCGGTGTGTTTTAACGCATTGGTGTCGAGAGTGGCTCCATCCATCACTTTGGTACCATTGATATATACCTTCTCTATGCCGAATGAGTGTCCCTGGTCAGACTGGCCGTCACGCAAAGCGGCCTCATTGAAAACTGTGATGTCTGCATAGTATCCCGGTTTGATGTAGCCCCTTTCAGGTATTGAGAAGCGGTCAGCTACACCTCCTGTCATCTTTCTGATGGTATTGGGCATGGTGTCTCCACTTCCAAGCAGGGAGAGTTTTAGGAATTTGGGGAAGCAGTCGTATATGGCCGGGTTCTGAACTCCGTGATCTTCCACCCAGGCATCTGTCATATATAGTGAGAGATTGTCTTTTGAGAGTTCGCTCAGTATCTCTGGGGTGCTGTAAGGTCCCATGTTTACCCTCCCTTTGAAGTTGCTCATCTCGCATAGGTCCAGGTATGCATCAAGACACGATTTGCCCATCTCTTTGGCGATCTGGGCCACGCTCTTCCCTTCGTACTGTTCATGTCCCGGCCCTATGTAGGCTATCTGAATGTCATCCCATCCGAATCCGAGCAGCAGGATAGTGGCATCGATAAGAATATTGAGTTTTAGTTTGTTGAACCAGTGACGTTTCTGTTTTGGTGTCAATGCCTGGTACCAGCCGGGGAGAACTACGGTGATAACAGATACCCCCAGCATTTCACTATAGATGTCAAATCCCACTTTGACACCCTCTTTCTCAAGGTTATGGATAATCTGGAGAAGCTCGTCTTTGCATTTGAAAGATTTTCTCCCCACGAAGATGGCATGTGAATAGTGCAGCTTAAGTTTTGTGCCGCGGGCTATCTCCACCAGTTCATCAAGTGCACGAAGCAGATGGGGCCTTCCAAGGAGGGGGTAGGTCATGGATACTGCTGAGCAAGCTCTCGGGTGGACGGTAAGGGGACGGTCATATTTTTCGCACAGCTTCGCAACATCTTTAAGCTCATCTATATCTGCATAAATTCCGGGTTCATACATGAGTCCGAGGGAGAGTCCGCACGCGCCATCCTTCAGGGCCTGTTCCAATAATTCAAGCATCCTTTCCCTTTCATCAGATGTCAATGGACGGTTTTCGTATCCGGCAACACTTGTCCTGGCGGTGCAATGGCCGGCAAGCAGGGCCAGATTGCAAGGCATATTGCCGTCTACGGCATCAAAGTATTCACGTGTGGTAGGGTAGATGCCGGTGGTTCCGCTGAATCCGAAGAGGCCTGCCCCCATTTTATCGGCGTATGGTGACTCCTTATCGAAGCCCACTGCAGATATGCCGCAGTTGCCGGATATGAATGATGTTATACCCTGACGGATGAAGGGCTCGAAATATTTTAAGGTGTCGTTTTTTATTGCAAACCAATCGTTGTGGGAGTGTGCATCGATGAATCCGGATGAGACAGAACGACCTTCAAGATCGACAACTTCCCACCCCTCTTCGGTAGCGATTTCGCGCTCCACCTTCACTATTTTCTCTCCATCGATCAATATGTCTGCTCTGAATGCTGCAGAGCCGGTGCCGTCGTAGATCAGCCCATTTTTAAGAAGTTTCATGCGTCAGGTTATTAGTATTCCAAACGCAATATAAAGATTTTTTTTGAATTATTGCGGGGCTTTTCTGGCTTTTAGCATTGCTTCAGTGTGATTGCCGGGAGTCTTGAGTTTATGATTTGTCTTTATTTCCTCGCCAGCCCATTCTGTGGAGTTGGAGTGCTGCCCCTATTTTGAACATAGTTTTTATGGTGATAGAGAGGATTTCGTAGGCCTGATCTGAACCGGGCTCGAAATCCTCCTCCATTATTATGGATATTGCTTTTTCAGCACAGGTGATTATTGTATCACGCAGGAATTGCTCCTCAGAGGAGCCGAGAGGGAGTGCGAGGATATCGGCCATTATCTTATCATCCATATCGTCCCACTGTTCTGCACCATACAGATGTTTGTAAGGGGTGAATCGGTTGACTTGCCAGTCTGTTCCCCACCATTGGGCCACAGCCATTCCGATGAAAGCCGCCCAACCTATAGCGGCATTTGGGTAGTCATCTATCTGAGCGACGGCATCTGCCATATATTGCTCTGCGTAATCATCCCATTTCACCGTTATCTCTTCGACCTCTGGCAATAGGGGACCAAGTGCCCCTGCACCCTGGCATACTTTGAGCAGCTCCAGCTGCAATCTCCCTTCGAAATTGATCTCCATCTCTGTAAATGTATCAGGGGGCAAATTTAGGGGAATTTCCTTAACTCTTATACTCGAAATGCCACTTGGGATGCACATCTCCGGGAAATATGTCATTTGTCTGAATCTTGGGTTGTAGAACAAATTATTGGATTTCCTTACTAAATTCCGTAATATTGTATCAAATAAATTTTGTCAGTTATGAAAAGACGTGAGATGATCAAAAAGACAGGGGTAGCCCTGTTGGGCGCATCGGTAGCAGGGCTACCGGCGTTTGCTTCGGATAAAGGAAATGATAACCGTACTGCATCCACCAAAAAGAAAGTGGTGGTGTTGGGCGCACATCCTGATGATCCTGAATCGTGCGCGGGTGGTACTATGGTAATGATGAGAAAGGCTGGCTATGAGGTAGTCAGCATGTATATGACCAAGGGTGAAGCCGGTATCAAGGGCAAGTCTCATGACGAGGCGGCAACCATCAGGAAGGCAGAGGCTGAAAACGCTTGTAAAGTGATGGGGGTGAGGCCTGTATTCCTTACACAGATAGATGGAAGTTCAGAGATAAATAAGGAACGCTATGCCGAGGTGAAGGAGGCCTTGGCTGCAGAGAATCCTGATATTGTCATTACCCATTGGCCAATAGACTCCCATCCTGACCATAGGGTGTGTGCATCTTTGGCATACGATGCTTGGAGAAGACTTGGATATACATTTGAGCTGTACTACTTCGAGGCGATGACCGGCCTTCAGTCGCAAGGTTTCCATCCTACAGATTATGTGGATATTACCGAAGCGGCTGCTACCAAACGTGAGGCCTGTTTCTGTCACGTGAGCCAGGATCCTGAAGGATGGGTGGATGACTGGCACGGCGGGATGTCAAAATTCCGCGGAAGGGAATTCGGTGTGGAACATGCAGAAGCATTTTTCCACCTGTGCAGATACAAGAGCGACTTGCTCTGATGCTTTGGAAAAGAAAGTCCTGTTTTCGTATGAGAACAGGACTTTTTGATTTACTATTTCTTTAGGAAGCAAGTCTTGAGGGCTATGCTGCTCCCTTCGATCTTGCAGTCAACCTCTTCCGGATTTTCGGTAAGACGTATGCTCCTTACTTTAGTTCCGCGTTTGATTACCATAGATGAACCTTTCACCTTAAGGTCTTTGATTACAGTCACTGCATCGCCGTCGAAAAGTTCTGCACCATTTGAATCTCTTGGGACATCTGCTGTCTCCTCGCTCTCTTCTCCGATATTGAACTCGTGGGTACAATCAGGGCACACATAAAGTGAGCCGTCGAAATAAGTGTATTCACCGCCACACTTGGGGCATTTTGGGCTATCTGTCATAGTCGTGTTGTATTGTTATTGGTGCAAAGATAAATAATCTGTATATTTGTTTCCGCTATGCATGAGAAGATTCTATATACAGGGCTGAATTATCCGCAGGTGAAGGAATTCTGCGGGGATATGGTGTTGGCCCCTTATTTCTGTATGGGATTCTCGATGCTTTCACTTATGACCCTGGAGGGTTTTGTGAATGTCAATGAAGGGGATACCATCTGTCGTGACGAGAAGGGTAATTTTTATGTAGAAACATTATAAAATGAGATAGTTATGAGAAAGTCAATTTTCTTTGTCATTGCACTTTGTGCAATGTTTTTTGCCTCTGTGAATGGTGCCTCTGCGCAAAATCAGGAGTCGCGTGAGATGGAGGTGGGTACCCCAATGCCGGAGTTTGTCCTTAATTCAGATGTGTACGGGGAGCTCTCCTCTGCAGATTTGAAAGGTGAGGTGGTGCTGATGACCTTCTTTGCCACCTGGTGCGGACCTTGCCAGAAGGAGTTGGCTGCGGTGCAGGAGAAACTGTGGCCGGTATACAAAAACAAGAAAGGCTTTCGTCTGGTAGTTGTAGGACGCGAGCATACAGATGGGCAGTTGAAAGATTATAATGAGGTGAAGAAGTTCTCGTTCCCTTTGTATCCTGATCCAAAACGTGAGGTCTACTCCAAGTTTGCAGACATAACCATCCCCCGTGCATATCTTTTCGGTAAGGATGGAAAACTTATCCATGCTTCTAAAGGTTTTGAAGAGGGTGATATGGAGAAGGTCATGAAGATGATAGAAGAGGCATTGTAGAGGAGTTGTAAAAAATACATATATTTTGGAAGTATTCAGGTGAGTATGGAGTTATATAGGCAAATAGTAAATGGAATATTATGAGATCTTTTTTGATTAAAGTATCGAAGGCCGTTCTGGCCCTTTTCGGAATAACTGTAATTACTGCATGTCCGGGAATGGTGGCAATGTATGCTACACCATATTCCGATTTTGAAATTAAAGGTAAGGTAGAGGACGGGATCAGCAAGGAGCCTGTCAAGGGTGTCAGGGTGATAAGGACTGAGGCATATCCATCCGAAGGTCAGATTATGGTTGATGAGTATAATAAGGATACTCTATATACCAGTGACGGTACGTTTGTATTTTCCGGCAGGGAATATACTTTTGGCGGTTACTCACACATAAAAGTAGAGGATGTTGACTCTCTGGATAATGGTCTGTATGAAGATAATGAGGTGCTTGTACAGCTCACCAAGGCAGATAAACCCAAGCCGGACGGCTGGTATAGCGGATTGTACAAGGCAGATAATGTAGTGGTGGAGCTTACCCCCAAGAAATCTGAAAAGTAAGGATGGGCCCCCTCTCCATAAAGCAGCGTCTGGCGCTGGAACTTAACAGACAGTTGGTCAAAGATCTGGAACAGCGGCACCCTTTGAGAAATCTGTTCTGGGAGTCAACCCTCAGGTGCAATATGAATTGCCGTCACTGCGGCAGCGACTGCAGAGTCTCTTCCATTCATCCCGATATGCCTTTTGAGGATTTCAGGAAGGTGCTGCTCCGGATAAAGGAAAGGTACGATTCGCATAAGATAATGGTGATCATTTCCGGTGGTGAGCCACTTATGAGGGATGATCTTCTCAAGTGCGGCCGTGAGATATATGACCTGGAGTTTCCTTGGGGTATGGTCTCCAATGGACGGTTGATGACACCGAAGAAGATAGATCAGGTGTTGGCTGCAGGTGCACACTCCCTTACCATAAGTCTGGATGGATTTGAGCAGGAACACAACTGGATGAGGGGAACCAAAGACGGTTTTGCATACGCATCCAAGGCTGTGGAGATATTGGCCAAAGAGCCGTCAATAAGATTTGATGTTGTCACTTGTGTAAATAGAAGAAATTATGGTAGCCTCGGACAGTTCAAGGAGTTTCTCATAAGCCTGGGGCTGAAACAGTGGCGTATCTTTACAGTTTTTCCTGTGGGGAGGGCTGCAAATGATCCTGAACTTCAGCTGGATAAAAGTGAGTTCAAAGGTCTGATGGAGTTTATCAGCAGGACCAGAAAAGAGGGGCGGATCTCGGTAAATTATGCCTGTGAAGGTTTTCTCAGGGAGTATGAAGGGGAGGTGAGGGACCACCTGTTCAGATGTGAGGCTGGTCTTTCCGTGGCCTCTGTGTTGATTGACGGATCTATCTCTGCTTGTGGTAGTGTACGGTCTGATTTCCATCAGGGGAATATATATAAGGATGATTTTGTAGATGTATGGGAGAACCGTTTTCAGCCATATAGGGACCGTAGCTGGATGAAAAAGGATCAGTGTGGAGAGTGCAAATGGTTCCGTTATTGCCATGGTGGAGGTATGCACCTCAGGGATGACAATGGGGATTTGATCCTATGCCACTTGGATAAATTGTAAAAGCAAGAGAAGTGGTGGAAAAGTAATAAAATATAGTCATATTGCTACCATTGGATTGCAGTCTTGATAATTTGAGTAACTTTGCGAAATTGGAATTTTATTTTTTAAACCTATCTATGTTGCAAGTTTACAAAAGAATGCAAAAGATGAGGGAGAAATATATTGATACCCTCGCAAAGCTATATGAATATGCCACTACTGTATATTCAAAAAAACAATACACCCAATGGTATGATACTAAAGAGGGTGGTTATACCTATGCATCCCTCAAGGAAAAATGTGATGCATTGTCTAAAGTCCTGACCCAATATGGTATCGGAGCAGGTGACAAGGTGGCTATCCTGTCCCAAAGTATGCCGAACTGGTCTGTAGCCTTCTTCAGTCTGGCACCTTACGGCAGAATAGTGATACCTGTCCTCCCAGACAGTTCCCAGAACGAGGTTACAAATATTATCAACCACTCTGAGACCAAAGCTATATTTGTGTCACAGAAATTGGCAGGCAAGCTCTCCCAGGAGGTCAAGGATAAAATGGTCCTTGTCATTGATGTCGATACTCTGGAGATAGTGAAGGCTGATGATGAGCATTTCACCTGTGACGGCAAGACTTCAGTTCCTACTCCGGAAGATATAGCTACCATCATCTATACTTCAGGTACTACAGGCAGTGCAAAAGGTGTGGTGCTGAGCCACAGAAACCTTGCATCCAATGTCATCACCTGCTACCACTCTTGCAAGAGGACACATAAAGACAGATGGCTCTCAGTCCTCCCTATGGCACATACATTGGAGATGACACTCAGTATGCTCTATCCTATGTATTGCGGAGCTACTGTATACTATCTCCCCAAGCCACCTGTGGCAACATTGCTTCTTAAAGCCCTTAAGGTGGTGAAACCTACCACAATGCTTACCGTCCCTATGATTATCGAGAAGGTATACAAGGGCAGTGTCCTCCCTACCATCAAGGGTAGCCGTACTTTGTCTTGGATGAATGAGAATATGAACGGTCTGATGTGCAGAATAATCGGTATGAAGCTCAAGAAGACATTCGGCGGTCATATGACTTTCTATGGTATCGGTGGTGCGAAACTTGATCCAGAGGTGGAGAAATTCCTTTTGAAGGCCAAGTTTCCATACGCCATCGGATATGGCCTTACAGAGACCTCTCCTCTTCTTGGATACTCTATGCACGGATGGAGGACTGTAGGTTCATTCGGTTATCCTGTCTACAATGTGAAGCTCAAACTTCATAATGTAGATCCTGCTACCGGTGAGGGTGAAGTGGTGGCCCAAGGTCCTAACGTGATGCTTGGTTACTATAAGGATCCTGTCAGGACAAAGAGTGTATTTACTGAGGATGGCTGGTTCCGTACCAGTGATATCGCTGTTCAGGATGAGAAAGGCCGCTTCTATATCAAAGGCCGTAACAACAATATGATTCTCGGCCCTTCAGGTGAGAATATCTATCCTGAGGAGATTGAGAATGTGGTTAACAATATTGAAGGTGTGAGCGAGTCGATTATAGTGGAGAGAAACGGACGACTTGTGGCACTTGTACAGCCTAATGAGGATTTCATCCAATGGGACAACGAAAGTGAGGACAAACTTTACGAGAAGCTAGACAATTGGAAAGATAAGATCCTGCAGTTCACCAATAAAAATGTGAACAAATCATCTCAGGTAAGTTCGGTGGAGGTGATGAAAGAACCATTTGAGAAGACAGCTACCCAGAAGATCCGCCGCTTCAAATACAAAGAGACTGCCCCTACAGTAGAGGAGCAGAAGAAATCTGAGAAGAAATAATGAACACTATCTGGATAGTGATGCCCATTCTTATCGTGCTGATGTTCCTTCTGGGGACAGAGCTCGATAAGAAGGCTTTTACAAATGTTGCCAAAAATCCGATGGGTGTCGCAGTGGGTCTGACAGGCCAGCTGGTAATATTGCCGCTCCTGGCTTTTGGTGTGGCATCGCTCCTGGAGCTCCCCCCCGTATATTTTATGGGGCTTGTCCTGGTGGCGTGCTGTCCCGGCGGCAGTTCGTCAAATGTATTTTCAATGCTCATCAAGGGTGATGTAGCCCTCTCGGTGACCCTTACTGCGTTGAGCAGTGTGATAACCCTCTTTACCCTCCCTGTGGTTATGGAGTTTGTATCTGACTTTGTTTCCAACCAGTCGGGTGTCGAGATAGTTTTGCCGGTGGGCAAACTTATAGTGCAGAATCTGGTGTTGCTGTTTGCCCCCCTTCTGGCAGGTATAGGTTTCAGATATATTGCACCAAAGGGTGCAGCTGATGTGAACAGGGTGCTTGGCAAGTTTGCATTCCCGGCACTGATGCTTCTGGCTTTTGTCTTCTTCCTTCAGTATACACAAGAGATTATGGAGAACTTTGCACTCCTTGGGTTCGCTGTGGCAGGTCTGATTCTAAGTGCGATGTTATGCAGTTCGCTCCTCTCGAGGGTAACCCGTTCCGGGGTGGCTGTCCGGAGGACAATAGTCATTGAGGTGGGGATGCAAAATGCGGCGCAGGCAATTGCTATAGCATCTTCCCCTTTTATCTTCAATAGCGGTGAGATGGCACTTCCGGCCATAATATATGCACTGCTGATGAATGTGGTGCTGCTGACCTATGTGTGGGTCACTAACAGGCGAAGATAGAAATTATCAGCAGCTGTATTGTGAATATAAAGAGGTTTCGGGCAGTCTCTCCCAATATGGGATTGAGCCCGGAGCCTCTTCTCTTTTTGAGTTTTCTCCAGGTGAGGATGTGCAGAGGGATGTACAATATGAAGTATGAGATATGTAGCCCGAGGGGGATAAGGATGAGAATGGCGACTATCCCTGAGATAATGTAATATAACTCCATCGCCTTGCGTCCGAAGATTACCACTGTAGTCATTTTTCTGACCGCCAGGTCATCCTCCATGTCGCGATAGTTGTTTACCACCAGAACATTGGCAGCCATTAGCCCTATGGCTGCGGATATGGGGAGAGATGTGCTGAGCCCTTCCCAGCTCCCCATCTGCAGATAACAGGTGAGGGTGACAGGGACCACTCCGAAGAAGATGATCACAGCCACATCGCCAAGTCCGTGGTGAGACAATGGGTAGGGGCCGGCACTGTATGCCAAGGCACACAGACCTATGGTGATACCAATGGGGATGAGCCACCACCCGCCATACAGGAGCATTAGGCACCCTGTCGCTCCGGCAGCGGCCAATGTGCCGAAGGTGGCATATTTCATAGCTTTTGGGGAGATATCCCCTTCGGTGACTCCTCTGCGGAACCCTTCCCGCCCTTTACGGTCGAGTCCGTGGATGTAGTCGTAGTATTCGTTTCCGAAGTTGGATGCTATCTGGGCCAAAATGGCAAACACCAGGCACAGGAGTGCCGGAATAAGTGAGAATTTACCTTGGATAAGGGCAGCAGATATACCTCCAAATACGCCGGAAACACTTACGGGGAGTGTTCTCGGACGGATAGCCTCAATCCATTTGCCAGCCATATTATTTGATACCTGTGTACATACGGCAGATGCCGAATGTGAGTGGTTTGTGAATAACTTTGTCAAATCCCGCATCATACATCATTTGGACAAATTTGTCAGGGGCAGGGAATCGTAGTACAGATGCAGGGAGGTATTCGTAAGCCCCTCTGTCTCCAGATATCCATCCCCCTATGGCGGGCAGGACTTTCAGGAAATAGAGTTTGTAGCACCAGCGTATGATGGGGTTTTGGGGGACAGAGAGTTCCAGTATAACGAGTTTGCCCCCCTTGTGTAGGACCCTGTACATCTCTGTCAGCCCTCTTTCCAGGTGTTCGAAGTTCCTCACTCCAAACCCTACAGAGATCCTGTCAAAGGTGTTGTCCTGGTAGGGGAGATCTTCGCAGTCACCCTGAACCATCTCTGCCTGCACCCCTGCAGCGCGGATCTTCTCCCTCCCAATTTTCATCATCCCTTCCGAGAGGTCTATTCCGAGGACTCTGCTCCCTGATGCGGCTTTCTGTGCTATCTCTATAGTGAAATCACCTGTGCCGCAAGCCACATCGAGTATCTGAAGTGGTTCTTGGGTGTCAACAATCACTTTTACAGCCTTTTTTCGCCACCCCTTGTCTATATTAAGGGAGAGGATATGGTTCAGTTTGTCGTAGTCGGGTGCTATATTGTCAAACAGTTTTCGGATTCCTTCTTTTTTTGCCATCTCTATCTTTTTTTGCTGAATAGCCATTCCATGAAATCAGGGTAGTTGAATGCAGGATTCCAGCTGTTGTGTGTGCAGCCGGCGAACTCGATGTACTCGACATTTGCTCCCATTGCGCGAAGTGCCTTATATGCCTCACGTGAGCCCTCTGTGGGGACAGCCTTGTCTGCATCTCCGTGGAAAATGCGGAAGTGTACCTTTTTGGCAGCAGTGAGTCTCTTGGGATTTACAGAGCCGCAGATAGGTATTGCAGCTGCAAATTTTTCGGGGAAGCGGCATACAAGATCAAATGTAGCCATACCACCCATGGATATGCCCATGATATATATTCTGCGGCTATCTACAGCCGGATTGTCTATGAATGAATCTATAAGGTCCATTACAGTCTGCATAATTGGCTGTATAGATGGATTTTCCGGCATCTGATACGGCATGAGTGAGACCAATGAATCCCTTTTGTATGCTCCTGATAAGTGGGCAGGGCATTGGGGAAATATGACGAAGGCGGGATATTTCTCCCTGTAGACAGGGTTGAGGAACATCTGCCCTCCGTGGAAGAGCTGAGCTTCGTTGTCACTTCCCCTCTCGCCAGATCCGTGCAGGAATATGACCAGCGGGTATTTCTTGCCGCTTTTCTGATTTTCGGGTGTGAGGTATCTGTATAGCAGAGTGTCAGATGTGTTTTGTGAGATGAATTTGCCTTTCTGGTAGCTCTCTTGACCCTTAAGGGCACAAGAGGCAAGTACAAATGCGATAAGAAGAACAGCCTTTTTCATAGATGATACTTTTGATTGGTCTACAAATTTAAATAACTTTGTAGAATACTAATAATTTTATCAAAATGAAAAGATTCCTGTTTTCTCTGCTTATATCTCTGTTTGCTATAGCTGCGGCAGCCCAAATTAATGAATTGCCACGCTGTGCCCCTGAAGATCAAGGAGTTCCATCCAAGGCACTAATTGAACTTTTCGATTCGCTCCACGCAATGCCAGGGACAGATATCCATAGTATGATTGTGATGCGCCACGGAAAAGTGGTGGGTGAGTTCTATCCTGCCCCTTTTGGTCCTGAATATCAGCATACACAGTATTCGAGTTCCAAGACACTTGTGAGCATGGCTGTAGGTATTGCCATTGATGAAAACAGACTGCGCCTGGAAGACAGGGTGGCTACATTTTTTATAGATTGTCTCCCGGATACCATATCACCGCGTCTTGCAGATATGACAGTGAGGGATCTCCTTACCATGACCTCGGGCATCAAGCCCGATTGGGCAATGCGCAGCCGCGGTACAGAGTGGATCAGAACTTTTCTCTCCAAGGAGGTAATAAATGAGCCTGGTGAGGTGTTTGCATATGACTCGATGGTGACATATATGCTTTCGGCGATAGTTCAGAAGGTGACGGGCAAAAAGACTTTGGAGTATCTCCAGGAGAAATTGTTTGACCATATGAATATTACCAAAGTGAATTGGGAAGAGAGCCCGGAGGGTGTGAACACCGGTGGATGGGGTCTCCATATCCAGAGTGAATCTCTTGCCAAAGTGGGGCAGATGTGGCTCCAGGGTGGCGTATGGGAAGGCAAGCCGCTTATCTCTAAAGAGTGGATCGGCCAGATGAGTGCCAAGCAGGCTGATGGCGGTGACTATGGCTACGGTTTCCAGACCTGGCAATGTGCCTATCCTACAGCAGTGCGGGCTGATGGGGCTCTGGGCCAATATGTTATAGTGGTACCGGAGAAAGATGTGGTTATAGTACTTACTGAGGCTTCATTTACAAACGGGAAACCACAGAGGGGCCTTATCTGGAACAAGTTTCTCCCCGCACTCTCTGATGAACCCCTCCCGGCAAGTGCAGATTATGAAATTCTGAAGAAGAAGGTCTCAGAATACCAGTTGGAACTTCCTGCCGGAAAAGCATCTTCAAATGCAATAAAAAAAGTGGAAGGGAAAAAGTTCTCAATCGGCAAAAACAGATATGACTGGAGTGAAGTCTCTTTCTCAAAAGGCGAATCAGGCCTTATGATGACCATAACTAAAACAGATGGGACCAGCTACTCGCAGCCTCTTGGCTATAAGAACTGGTGTACAGAGTCCATCGATGGCCTTCCTCCATACTCTATCAACCCTATTGACTGGCATGTGGGCCTTGAGGGACCTTTCTACGCAGCAGGTGCTTACGGATGGGAAAAGAGTCTGCTCAATGTCAACCTTCACTATGTTAATTGGGTGTCATCCCTCTATATGACTTGGGATTTCTCGAAAATATCCAAAGGTGTGGTGACATTGACAGTGTCAAACAACTACCTGAAAAACAAGGTAGAAACCTTTGATTGTACCATCGAGTAGATGTATATCTTCAATCCCGAACACGACCTCTGCCTGGCAAATGGTGATCCCCATTTTGTCCCCCCTGAGAGTGCGCTTGCCTTTGGACGGGATTGTGCAAATCTGACCCGCTGGATGGCGGGGCTTGATGCTGCAGCTGATAATGATTCCCCAGTTCCACAGAAAATTCTCCCTTGGGGCTGGGATTATGTGTTGCGCAAGCGTCTGCGTAAGTAGGGGTATCCGGAGGTACTCCTCCCAGATGACAGCGCTATAGAGGCTATTGCAGAGTTCTCTGACAGGAGATTTGCCCTGGAGGCATCGGAATATCTCCATTCACACTGCTATAGCGGGGTCGGTGCCCCAATGACCCGCCCCGATTACCGGATGGCAGCCACCTCTGTAGAGGAGCTTAAGGGGTTCATTGCGAAGCACCGCAATGTGGTCCTGAAGGCCCCTGTCTCCGGCAGTGGAAAAGGGATCCGTTGGGTGGCAGATACCTTGTCGCATAGCGATGAGGGGTGGTGCAGAAATCTCTTTCTCAGGCACGGATGTGTCATTGTGGAGCAGAGATTGACCCTTAAGGAGGAGTTTGCAATGCTTTTCAAAGTCAGCGCTGAGGATGTGGAATTCTCAGGCTACTCATTGTTCTATGCAGAAAATGGTGCTTATCGTGGAAATATCCTGGCATCGGACGGATTCATTGAGCGGAGGCTCTCTGACAGGATCCCGTTGCATCAGCTCGGGCAGGTGCGTGAAGGGTTGAGGCTCTTCCTCCGGGAGAGGGCCTGCGGAAGGTATGAGGGGTTTGTAGGGGTGGACCAATTCTTCAGTGAGGAGTCAGGGTTCAATCCGGTGGTGGAGATCAATATGAGGATGACAATGGGGCTGTTGGCCCGCAATATATACGACAGGTTTGCAGAACAGCTCTCTATTGGTGACGGGACCCACCGGTTCGAGATAGTCAGGGAGAAAGGCCCTGCCGGCGGAAAGTACTCCTTCAGGATTGTTGTATAGAGTCCCGCGTCCATTTTTGGCGATTTTCGTGCACGGCAGCACTTTTTTTGGGCCCCCGCGTCCATTTTTTCCAAAAATCGTGCGCGGAAAAACTATTGGAGCAGAAAGTTGGTTTATGGAATACAAAATTATACATATTGACGACGGTATTGATTTGGGATACTCTCCCGATTCGGGGGTGAGGATTATCTATGTGGATGGACTTCCTTTCAAGGATTTTATAGGTGATGGGGTGTTGAGGCCCTATGAGGACTGGCGTCTTACACCGCAGGAGAGGGCGCGCGATCTGGCATCGAGGCTCTCTGTGGAGGAGATTGCGGGGCTTATGCTCTACAGCCCGCAGAATCATCTTGATTCTCCCGAAATAACAGATGCCCAGAGACATTTCCTTCTGGAGGACAATGTCCGTCACGTACTGGTGTCGAGGGTGGAATCCCCTTCGGTGGCAGCAAGGTGGAACAATAGTGTGCAGGCTCTGGTCGAGGGCCGGACTCACGGCATTCCTGCCAACAATTCATCGGACCCAAGACATCTTGCCACCCCTGATGCGGAGTTTGCCGCGGGTGCAAGCGGGAAAAGGTCGCTTTGGAGCAATCTGTTGGGGCTGGCCGCCACATTTGATCCACAGCAAGTGGAGGAGTTTGGCAGGATAGCTGCGAGGGAATACAGATTGCAGGGTATTGCGACAGCATTGTCCCCACAGGCAGATCTTGGTACCGATCCACGCTGGTACCGCTACAGCAGTACTTTCGGGTGCGATCCGAAATTGGTGGCAGACCTGACGCGGGCTTATGCTGACGGGTTCCAGTCACCAGATGGTGAGGGGTGGAGCAGAAAAAGTGTCAATACGATGGCAAAGCATTGGCCGGGAGGTGGCTGTGGTGAAGGGGGGCGTGATGCCCATTATGGAAACGGAAAATATGCAGTATATCCCGGAGGGTGTTATGAGTTGCACAAGATACCGTTTGTAAACGGAGCTTTTGACCTTAAGAGGGGGACAGGTGCCTCTTCTGCCGTGATGCCTTATTATACTGTACCTTACGGGCAGACCTCTGAGAATGTGGCAAATGGATACAATAGTGATGTTTTGTTGAGGCAGCTCCGCGGTGATGCCGGATATGAGGGGGTGATATGTACGGATTGGCTGGTGACCCACGACTCAGAGAATCCAGGTGTGCACTCAGGCAAACCTTGGGGGGTGGAGACTCTCAGTGTGGCGGAGCGGCACTATAAGGCTCTGATGGCTGGTGTGGACCAGTTTGGAGGGAACAATGAGATGGCCCCTGTACTGGAAGCGTACCGGATGGGGGTACAGGAGCACGGCGAAGAGTGGATGAGGAGAAGGTTTGAGGAATCGGCTTACAGACTTCTGCTCAATATGTTCAGGGTAGGACTTTTTGAAAATCCTTATATAGATGTGGATGAGGCAGAGAGGGTTGTGGGATGTCCCGAGTTTATGGCCAAAGGGTATGCACAGCAGATACGGAGTGTGGTGATGCTTAAAAACAGGGGAGGAATTCTCCCATTGTCTCGTGGGTTGAAGTTGTATATACCCCAACGACTATCTCCCCAGGGGCCCAACTACTGGAGGCAGAATATCCCTGAGAAGATATATGATCCTGTCCCTTCAGGTGTGCTGGAGAGGGATTATGTACAGGTGGAAAGGGCAGAGGATGCAGATGCTGCAGTAGTGTTTATAGAGTCTCCACATAGTTATCTTATGGGTTATGACCAGGGGTATATCCCTATCTCACTCCAGTATGAAGATTATATCGCAGCAGATGCAAGGGAGCACAGTATTGCTGGGGAGAGGAGTTATCGGGGAAAAAGGGCCAGGACTATAAACAAATGTGATATGGAAATGGTGCATAGGGTGAGGAGAGAGATGGGGGATAAGCCGTTGATAGTGGTAATAAACATGCTTAATCCGATGGTGATGGGTGAGATAGAACCTTATGCTGATGGTATTCTGGTGGGATTTGATGTGCAGGCTCAAGCCATTATGGATATAATTTCTGGCAGGGAGGAGCCTTCGGCCCTTCTGCCGTTCCAGCTCCCGAAAGATATGTCGGCTGTGGAACTCCATTGTGAGGACAAACCTCACGATATGCTGTGCTATTGTGATGCGGAGGGCAATCTGTACGACTTCGGATTCGGTTTGGACTGGGGAGGGAAGATTGATGATGAGAGGGTGAAGAGATGGGGTGGTGGAGCAGGCCCTGAAAATTATACCCTAGAATGCTGAAAGTGTGAATATATTTTATTAACTTTATATCGTTTTAATTTATAAACCCATTTACTATGAAAAACACGTTTGTAGTAGTGCTAATGTTCCTCCTTACATTCGGAGTTGCCCACGCACAATTGGGTAATTTGGGTAACAAACTGAAAAAAGGTATCAATGCACTGACAGAGGAGGTCAACAAGTCATCATCCTCTCAGAGTCAAAGCTCGGCTCAGACTCCTCCTGCGCAGACACCTGCCGCTACTCAAACTTATCAGTCGGCTCCATCTGCACCAGCAGATGCCCCTGTGGCCGGTGATGAGTTTACACCTGCAAACATTCCTGCCAATGCCCTCTATGTAACCATTGACAGAGGCTCGGCAAGAGGTACAGGTACAAAAGAATCACCCCTTAAAGATGTACAGAGAGCAATCGACCTGGCACCCAATGGCGGTGTAGTATGTATCGCAGAGGGTAATTATCTCGGCAATCTGGATCGCGGTTGGATCGAAATCAAGGGTAAGTATGTTTCCCTTGTAGGTGGATTCAATTCCGATTTTACAGAGAGAGATCCGCAGAAGTACATCACCCGTATCCAGCCTTCCACACAGCAGAGAGGTACCATCGGTATGGGACTTCTAATGCTTGAGTGCACCTCAAATATGGCTGCCAACATGGTTATTGACGGTATCTCTTTCGATCTTGGCAATTATCTTGAATATTGCCCGGCAGACCCGACAGATCCACGTTGGGGTTGCCCTGACGGTTGTGAGACAGGCCGTGTGAAGCCAATCAGTGAACCACCCAACTCAGCAATCCGCTCTATAGGCGGTAATTTCTCAGGTAACCTTACCATAAGGAACTGTATGTTCCTGAACTCTTCGTTCTACGGCATCCTTCTTATGCACAAAGGTGGTAACTGGCAGATTTACAACAATGTATTTGTAAGCAATATCTACGCAAGCTGTGAGGTCAACGGTGCCCTTAACCAGACTACCAGTGCCCACAAATCTACAGTAGATTTCCACCACAACACAGTTCTGTTCTCATGGTGCGCTACCAAGGAGATGGAGGATATGGGATATGGCTACCGTATGCGCAACGGTGTGGACCACGATGTTCACCACAATATTTTCGGTTGCTCAAACTTGAGTGCTATCGACAATGCGTGGGATGATTCTACCCTCCCTGCAGACAAACGCAAGATAACCTCCGCATGGGATAACCTCTTCTTTATGAACAAAGGTGATATAACTATCCCAGGTACAAGCGGTGGCCAATGGATATTTGTCCCAGCCAAACGTTTTGATGAGGTAATGTCACTTGTCAAATATGAAAACAACAGGGAATTGCCCGGTACAAGCAATTTCAAAGAGCTCATCGACCAGCCTTATCTGAAGGGTTTTGCAAATCTTAAGGTTATGACCACTTCAAGTTATGATCCTAATTCTGCAGCTAACCTTTATCGTGAGGCTCACGGGCTTAACAAACAGGGTACCTCTACCACAAGAGTTTCTATGTACGGCAACAGATACAGCCTCGATAAAGCACTTGTCTTTTTCGGAGCAGAAGAGGGGTACGGTGCCCAGAAAATAAAATAGTGGCACTTTGTCAAAGTAAAATAAGGCAGCATCATCACAGGATGCTGCTTTTTTTTACCACTTTGGAAAAAAGTAGTTAACTTAGGGGATTAAATCCAATTCAATATTAAAATTATGGCATTCATTAGAAAAGAGAATAAGTATGATTGGGACTTCGAGATAATCGGAGGCTGCTCACGTGTTAAAATAACCAAAGGTGAAGATATTGCCCATTTGCACGAACTTGATCCGAAGATGTGGACAGTTCTCTCTTGCCCTGTAAAAGGTCTGGAGATAGATGAGAAGAGTCTTGGATATATGGACACAGATGGAGATGGGAAGATTCGTGTTCAGGATGTAATAAGTACAGCAAAATGGGTTGTGGATGCTGTAAATGATCCCGATCTGCTCCTCAAAGGGGAGGATGGTTTTGATGTGGACAATTTCTCACAGGAGAGCGGACTTGGAAAAAATCTCTCTGTATGTGCACGACGGATACTTGAGAGCCTGGGCAAGGAGGGGAAGAGAATCTCCATATCAGATGTGTCGGACATCTCTGCCATTTTTGCCAAGACTACATTCAATGGTGATGGTGTCATAATCGATGCCTCTGCCGATGATCCTGACCAGAAAGCTGTAATTGCTTCAGCTGTAGCTGTATCAGGTGGAGTTATGGACAGAAGCGGAGTGTTGGGTGTAAATGGTGAGATAATCGTAAATTTCTATAAAACACTTGCTGATTATGCTGCCTGGCAAGCTGCCAAGGTGGAGGCCCCATACGGTGATCAGACAGATAAGGCAGTAGAACTTTACAACGCACTTGATGCCAAGGTGAAAGACTACTTTATGCGTTCTAAACTTGCCGCATTCTCTCCTGACAGCACTTCTACCCTTGATGTTCAGAATTCAAGAATTGAAGCCATAAGTGCAGATAACCTTACCGGCAAGACTGATGAGATTGCTACATATCCATTGGCAAGAATTACCGGAGAAGATACATTGGATTTGAGGGCAGCCATCAATCCTGTATGGGCAGCACAGTTTGCGGCTCTTAAAGCGATAGTGATGGATCCCAAGAAAAAGGAGCTTTCTGAGGCTGAGTGGTGTGAAATAGGTGCCAAATTTGCCGCATACGAAGCTTGGAAGGGGTCAAAAGCAGGGGCAGAGGTGGAGTCTTTGGGGATGGAAACCATCCTGAAATATCTTGAACAGAACCATAAGGATGCCCTTCTGGAACTTGTAGATAAAGATGCCGCACTTAAAGGGGATGTGGACAATATTGCTGTGATGGACAAGTTCCTCTATGTATACAGGGATTTTTACAGATTGCTGAAGAACTTCATCACTTTCCACGATTTCTATGACAAATGCAAAGATACAAAAGCTATATTCCAGTCCGGCAGACTTATCATTGACCAGAGGGAGTGCCTCTTCTGTATGAAGGTGGATGATATGGGCAAACACTCGGCTGCAGCCCCATCCAGCGGAATGTATATTGTCTATTGTGACTGCACTGCCAAAGGTGTGGCCGGCAAACTGCAGGTTATGGCAGCCATCACTGTGGGTGATATCGGAGATGTGGTTGTGGGTAAGAATGCTATCTATTATGACAATAATGGTGTGGAGTACGATGCAGTGATCACCAAAGTGATAGACAATCCTATAAGTATGTCACAGGCATTCTGGTCTCCATACAGGAGAATTGCCAATACAGTTGAGGGTTTCATCGCCAAAAATGCTGCAGATAAGGATGCCAAGATTATGAAGGATGTCACTGCATCCATAAATAATGCCCCCAAGGCTGCTGCCGATCCGAAAGCTGCAGCTGCTGCACCGTTTGACATAGGTAAATTTGCCGGTATATTTGCTGCCTTAGGTATGGCTGTCGGTATGATCGGTTCAGCTCTTGCAAGCCTTGTGAAAGGTCTTGTGGCATTGACCTGGTGGCAGGTAATCCTCACATTTGTAGGGTGTTTGCTTGTAATCTCCGGCCCAGCTATGGTTATGGCGTGGATGAAACTCCGCCGCCGCAATATCTCCCCTCTTCTCAATGCAAACGGATGGGCCATGAATGCCTCGCTGCGTGTAAGTATTCCATTTGGTGAGACCCTTACAAATATTGCCAAATTCCCCACATTGAACCTGAAGGATCCGTATGCCAAAAAGGGTATCCCTGCATGGAAAAAATGGGTAATATCAGTTTCCGCCCTGGTATTGGTTTTGGCAGTGCTATGGATTTGTAATCTGTTTGCTTGGGCAAAACTCCCATCTCCACTACCTCGCTTCAATAAGGAGGAGGTGCAGGTAGAAGTGGTTGAAGAGGCTGTTGTTCAGGATGCAGCCCCGGTAGAGGAGGCCCAATAGTGCATACTATAGAAATTGAGGCTACTGCAGACGGATCTGCAACACTCTTTGTAAAGGAACTCGACGAGCATTATCACTCGGTGAAGGGGGCCTTGACAGAGTCAAATCACATATTCAGGGATTCTGCATTTTTATACCGTGCTGACGGTTCACCTCTGAGATTATTGGAGGTGGGCTTCGGCACCGGGCTTAATGCTGCCGTCACAGCTATGGTGGCAGATGCAGAGCACCCTGTCCACTATATTTCACTTGAGAAATATCCGGTTTTGCCTGAAACATTGCGCCAGCTCCAGTATGGAGAACTGGTAGATGGAGAGCTGCTTGATAAAATCCATGCAGCGCCCTGGAATACCTCTGCGAAGATTACCCCTTGGTTTACCCTGGAAAAAAGGGAATGCGATTATACCTCTGATCCATTGCCCGAAGGGGTGGATATTGTCTATTTTGATGCTTTTGCCCCTGAGAAACAGCCTGATATGTGGACAGAGGAGGCATTCAGGCGTCTTGTAAAGGTGATGAACCCCGGTGCAGTCCTTACCACCTATTGCTCCAAGGGGGTAATAAGAAGATGACTCGGAAGCATGGGCCTTCGGGTCGATCGTATTCCCGGTCCTCCCGGGGGGAAAAGGGAAATTCTAAGGGCTATTCGCTGATAGTCAGTTTTTCTCCTTCAGACTTGGCAATTACCACTGCTGCACACATATCTCCGTAAGAGTTGGTGGCGGTGCGTGGCATGTCACATAGTTGCTCAACAGCAAGAACAAGACCTATACCCTCAAGTGGAAGTCCTGCTACTGATAGTGCTACTGAGAGCATTACGAGACCTGCCATAGGGATGCTTGCTGCACCTATCGCAGAGAACAGTACTGTCACGACAATAATCAGCTGCTCAATAAATGTCAGATCCACACCATATACCTGTGCAATGAAAATGACTGCTACGCACTCGTAGAGCGCTGTGCCGTTCATATTGATGGTGGCACCAAGAGGCAATGTGAAGCTTGCAATCTTATTTGAGATACCGCATTTCTCCTGGGAATCCTTCATAGATATTGGGAGGGCAGCACCCGATGAACAAGTGGAGAAGGCTGTAAGGATAGCTGTAGACATTTTCTTCATATGCTTCCAAGGGTTCTCCTTGCCGATGAACCTTACTATGCAGGGGAGGATGATGAAGAACTGGATCATACAACCTATCCATACGATAAGGACGAACATACCGAGGCTTTGGGCGATCTCCATAAGTTTGGCTGTGTCACCGGCTTGTTCGGAGATCATCTTCGATACTATTGCAAATACACCGATAGGGGCAAGTCTGATGACGGCGAGTGTGATCTTCATTATCACGTCAAACACTGCCTGGAATACATCCACAATCATATTTCTTGACTTTTCCTCCACTTTGGTAACAAAGAAACCAAAAAGGATGGCGAAGAAGATGATGGCAAGTAGGTCTCCCTCTGTAAGTGACCTGAAGATGTTGTCAGGGACGATGGTGATAAGCCTGTCACCAAGAGATATCTTGTTGGCTGCTGCGGTTTGGGCAGCTCCGTTGGCCTGGTCGATAAGTGTGGACCCTACGCCAGGTTCCAGAATATTCACGAAGAACATCCCGACAAATGCAGCTATAAGTGTGGTGATAATGTAGAAACTGAAGGTTTTGCCGGCAATCCTTCCAAGTCCGCCGCTGTTGCCCATGCCGGCGACTCCCACCACCATAGATGAAAATACTATAGGTACTACAATCATCTTGAGGAAGCGGAGGAATATTACCCCTGCCCAACTTATATATTTTACATAATCATGACCGAAGATTCCGAATACAACACCTAATACAAGTGCTATAAGAATCTGCATTGGCAATGCTATTTTTATCTTTTTCATGTTGTAAGTCTGCTATTTGTGGTATAACTCTCTGATACATCCGTCTGCCAGTGCCTCAAGTGATGAAATGGCCATATCAGGATCAAGTCCAGTATTTGCGTAGGCAATAGGGATCTCTGTGCAGGCTCCTACGATTGGGAGCTTTTCAATAGCCCAAAGTTTTTCAATAATCCCCCTGAACTTCTCTCCGGCCTCTTTGTGCTTCCCGGCCTTCACCATATCTGTTACATCGTGGATCTCGATCTGAAGTTCCTCTGATGCAACGCGGAAATTGTAACCGCTGTCCTGTGCATGTTTCTGGTACAGACCGGTTCTCATTGTGCCGAGAGTGGCTGTAAGCCATGCACCTTTTGGAGAGATGGTTGATGATTTGAGGATTGTTTCATCGACTATGTGGACTATTGGCTTTTCAATTTCATCCCTCATTCCATCAATGAAATAGTGTGCAGTGTTGCAGGTGGCACACAGGATGTCAGCTCCCCAACCTATGAGGGTTTTAAGCCCATCTTTCAGGTATTCTGTGGGATCCGGCCCTTTTCCAAGTAAAAATGTTGTACGGTCTGGTGTAATTGTATTTGAGTAGACGATCATTCTAGGGTGCTCTTGATCGCAGCTCGCAGGGGTTTTTTCAGCGAGAACTCTGAGGAAATCTGCTGTGGCAGCAGGTCCCATACCCCCTAAAACTCCTAAAGTTTTGTCTGGTCTCATATATATAGTCTAATTATGTGAATAAGCCCTTCAAACAGAGATACAATGCCGATAGCCATAATGATGGTGCCGGCAATCCAGTTCGTAATCAGCAGTTGCTTGAGTCTGAACTTGTTCCTGAACATATTTATCACTGTTGATAAAGTAAACCACCATCCGAGGGTCCCGATAAATACCCCCAAAAGGGCTGGAGCAAGGACAAGCCCGAATTCATAGCTTCCCGAGTCAATGCCGATAAAGGCAAACATCCCTATGATGAGGAAAATGGCACCGGGGTTGGTAATGGTCATTATGAATGATGAGGCGAAATCCTGAATGTACTGGTGGTTCCCCTCTTGTACTCTCTTGATTTGTTTGATGGGGTTGGTAATGAATATTTTCAATCCGAAACCGGCTACTATTGCCCCTCCAAAGAGCATTACCCACTCGCGGTAAGTGGTGAGAAAGTTGTTGACAAAGGCTAGACCCAAGAGTGCAATTGCAGAGAAAATGATGTCGGAAATTGCAGCTCCCATGCCGGTAGCAAACCCTGACCATTTCCCTTTGCTCAGTGTCCTTTGGATGCACAGGATGCCGATAGGCCCCAATGGGATGGATGCTCCCAATCCAACTATTATCCCTTTTATTAAATCTTCAATCATAAATTGTCACCATATTAGGGACAAAGATACAATAAAAAATGAAGAATTAGTATATTTGTAGGTCTTAATAGAATCCCTTATGAAATCGAGAAAGAGTGTTCATATGTATATTTTGGGGTGGATTCTTATTTCATCCCTGCTGTTGTCATTGCCGTTTCTGGCAGACCATCTTGGCTTTCTGGCCCTTTTCGGGATGGTGCCGCTCTTCTTCATAGAGGATATTTGCAGGAAGTACGAAATCAGGAGGGCCACCTGGTATTACTACCTTCTTTTTGTAATCTGGAATACCATCACCACTTATTGGGTCTCATATGCTACACTCCCCGGAGGTATTGCAGCTGTACTTCTTAATTCTTTCCAGATGTCGCTCGTATTCTGGTTCTACAGGTTGTTCAAAAAGCAGATTGACAAGAGAGATGGTGCATCTGGTGAGAGTTTTATACCATATCTGTTCTTTATTGTCACCTGGCTCGGTTGGGAGCACTACTATTTTGATGCGGAGGTGTCCTGGCCCTGGCTGGTCCTCGGAAATGCCTTTGCCGGTTCAATAAAATCGGTACAGTGGTATGAATATACAGGTGTTTTAGGGGGAAGTCTGTGGATTCTCCTCTCCAATGTCCTGCTATATAGGATTATAGTCAGGGTGGTGAGAAGAGACAGGGGGGCAGCGGAGAGCATATATCAGCGCAGACAGAGATATGCCCTATATGGGGGCTATGCTGCATTGGTGGTACTTCCATTTGTCATCTCTTTTGCAATGTTCTCATCATATGAAGAGAAAAGTGCACCTAAGGAATTTGTCCTTCTTCAGCCAAATATTGAACCATATCAGGATAAGTTCAACACACTCACCAGAGATGAACAGGATGATATCCTTTTCCGGCTTGCTGAGAGAGGTGTCACCCCTCAGACATCTTTTGTGGTAGCCCCGGAGACATTTACCTGGTTCATTGATGAAGATGCTCCGTATACCTGTCCTACAGTAAGGAGAATGGGGGCATTTGTCAAAAAGCATCCACAGACAAATTTTATCACAGGTGCAGTGACAATGCGTCAATATGTCACCAGGAACGCACCGTCGCTGACTGCCAAAAGGGGGAGGGGGTACTGGTATGACACTTTCAATGCCTCTGTGATGATGGACTCTACCGGGCAATGTGATTTCTTCCATAAATCAAAACTGGTAGTCCTCACAGAATTCATCCCTTATCCCAAACTGCTTGCACCTATCAATAAACTGGCTATAGAACTTGGCGGGGCAACAGGAAGTTATGGTACCCAACCGGAGGTGACCATTTTTACAGGATCTGATGGCACCAGGATAGGTACTGCCATCTGTTATGAGTCGGTCTATGGAGATTATTACCGAGACTATGTACTTAAAGGGGCCCAGGTAATGTCCATAATTACCAATGACGGATGGTGGAGCAACACCCCAGGCTACAGGCAACATCTCAGATATGCTTCCCTCCGTGCCATTGAAACCCGACGCTCCATTGCACGCAGTGCAAATACAGGAATTTCAGCACTCATCAACCAGAGAGGGGAGAGGGTGGCAGAACTTGGATGGTGGGTCGAGGACTGCCTTACCGGATCCTTGAATCTCAATGACGAACTGACATTTTTTGTCCGTCACGGAGATTTCATTGGAAGAATATCGACATTTATGTTTACGCTACTCGCACTTCTTTACTTTACCATCGCCATTACCAAGAGGGCGAAAAAGAAATAGTGTCTGGTTATTTTAACCTTCGACGTTCTCTTGGCTGAGGGTGTCACGCCGCAGTCATTCTTGTACTATTTGGATCGGAGTTGGATATCATTACCCTCTGCAAAGTTGCTCGCTCCGTTTACTCCGAGCTACTCATTGAAGTATTTCGGCTCGGAGATTAGGTTCTTCAGGCATTCGCTTCGCTCATTCCCACCACCGCTTTCGCGGCGGTCCCCCCGCTATCTAGCGCGGGTGCTAAGGCCTTTAGAACCTAACTCTCCGCAGCCTTATCATTCCACTACACGTCGATTTGCCGCTCATTCGCTTAACGTTCTCCGTAAAGTGCGCTCGCTTCCTCTTTGCTGAGGATAGCGATGTCAGATTCATAGTGTTACTATGCAAAACAGAGTCCATGGACAAGCCATACAGAGTGATGTCATTAGGGGTAGTCATGGACTCCCGAGGAAAAAGGCTCGGGAATCCAATGTAACACTCCTTAGAAGACTATCTGAGGCCACTCGTGTTGGACTCTGTTTCGCATGAGATGATGAGAACAATTATATGATTGGGGTGGTGGGTATGGAAAACGGGCACGAAAAGCAATGTTTCCGTGCCCATTTTTATGAATGTGATCCTGCTGAGCCCGCGTTAGGGGGCAGAATGAAAATTATTCAGAGCATCTGTCAAGCAGGTAGAGGATCGATTTGAATTCGACACCACTATGGTATGAGAGGCCGATTTCGCAGGTGCGGCTGGTGGCGTAACCAGATTCACAGCCATATACTTGCTCTTTCAGGTATCTCAGACCGTGGGTATTGAGCTCCGGCATGGTAAATCCTTTGTCTCCAGAGAAACCGCAACAGTTGCTCTCCACCACTACGACCTCTTTGGCACAAGCTCTCGCAATATTGGCAAGTGTCTGATCTACGGCCAGCTTCTTGGCTGAACAGACAGCGAAGATGGCCACTTTCTCATCCACCTTATTGATCTTAAGTCTTGGGATCAGGTATTTCTCTGCGAATTCAGCCGGTTCATAAAGTTTGAGAGGACCGCCGTCCATATTGCTATGCATGGTATACAGACATGGGCTCATGTCGCAAAGTACCGGGTATTTTCCGCCATTTGATGCCTCAAGCAGAGCTGCTTCAAGCTCATCAGAAAGTTTCTTGCCTGCATCTACAAACCCTTTTGAAGAGAAAGCCATACCGCAGCAGAGTCTGTCAAGGTGCTTGGGATAGATGATATTGTATCCGGCCTTTTTAAGAAGTCTCTTGGTGAGTTCGGTGATTTCCACCTCTTTACAATAACTTCTGGCTACACCCATACTTCTGGTGATGCAGGAAGGGAAATAAACTATATTGTTTTCTTCCCCAGGATTTACAGCTTCTACAGGTTTGGAGAATGTAGAGCGTCTGTTGCCTTTAGGGAATGGTGATGTCCAAAGAGGGATTAGACCGAATGTTATCTTGCGCAAACCTCGTGCGATAGCTCCAAAAAGACGTTTACCCATTACGACCCTTATATAGTAAAGAAGATTCAGACCGAAACGGGCGAATGCGGTAACACCGCTAATATGGTTGGCAAGGAACATCGCGATAGAGTCGCTGCATTTGCTATGGCTCTGGTTCTTCAATACTTTAACCATCTTGCCGGTATCCACTTTTACCGGACAGCGCATGGCGCAAAGGCTGTCTGTAGAGCAGGTGTCTATACCATGGTACTGGTAATTCTTGTTCAGTTCGGCAGCTCTGTGTGACTCCTGACCTGACGCCTGAAGACTCTTGATCTCCCTGTATACTGCCACCCTCTGGCGGGGTGAAAGGGTTAGCCCCTCTGCCACGCATTTGCTCTCGCAGAAACCGCACTCCATACATTTGTCCACGAGTTCGTGGGTGGCAGGGTTGGGTTTTAGATTGGATACGTGAATCTTCGGGTCTTCATTGAGGATTACCCCTGGATTAAGGATCCCTTTGGGGTCAAAGATCTCCTTTACCTCTTTCATAATGGCATATGCCTCGTCTCCCCACTCTTTCCTTACATATGGAGCGATATTCCTACCGGTTCCGTGTTCAGCCTTCATAGAGCTGTCATATTTATCTACAACCACTTCGGCAATCTCATCCATAAATTTGTGGAAACGTTCAACTTCAGATGGGGTCTGGAAGTCCTGATTGAACATGAAATGGAGGTTGCCGGCCAGAGCGTGGCCGAAAATGCCGGCATCATCGTAGTGATTGCGGTGAAGTACCTCGCGAAGGTCAGCTACCGCTTTGGCAAGTGAGTCAACAGGGAAGCATACATCTTCAATAACGGCTGTAGTGCCTGTTTTCCTCAGACCAGCCACTGTGGGTAGTGCTTCCTGGCGTATCTTCCAGAACGCTGCGATCTCTTTGAGATCTCTGGTGAAGATAAATGGCAGGGTAGTCTCGATATGTTTGATACTCTCTGTAATCTCATCCACATTCCTGATGAGTTCCTCCTCTGTTTGAGTATGGGTCTCAACAAGAAGTGCGCAGCATCCGTCTGGGAGACCTTTGATGAATGGTGGTACACCAGGAGCTGATTCTACAGATTTGAGAGACTGTCTGTCAAGAAGCTCCACCGCTGCTACTGGCTCGTGACGGAGCACCTGCACAGCTTCGCATGCTATCTGTATAGATGGGAATATGATTAGCGATGTTGCTTTGAATTGGGGGTTGATAACAGTGTTCAGTGTTACATCCGAAAGGAATGCAAGGGTACCTTCAGAACCTACTATTATGTGCTTGATGATATCTATGCCGTCAGAATAGTCCACAAAGGTGTTGAGTCCATAGCCTGAGGTGTTCTTTATGCTGTGTTTCTTGACAATCTTCTCTTTTAGTGCAGGGTTGGCTGATATCTTCCGAGATATGTTCTCCAACTTGTCAAGCATATCCTTATGGGTCTTTTTGAAGCTCATTACCGACTCCTTGTCCCCTGTGTCGAGGATAGTACCATCGGCAAGGATAATTCTAGCATCTGCTATAGTTCTGTATGAGTTTTCATGGGTGCCGCAACTCATACCGCTGGCGTTATTTGCTATAATACCACCAATCATTGCAGAGTCGGTAGATGCTGGGTCTGGCCCAATCTTGCGTCCGTATTTGGCCAGATACTGGTTTGCACGTATCCCTCTGATTCCCACCTGGAGCCTTATTTGCTTTGCATCATTGAGTATCTGGTATTTGTCCCATCCGTGGGATACAAGAACAAGTACAGAATCGCCGATAGCTTGACCTGAGAGCGATGTGCCTGCAGCCCTGAAGGTGACAGCTATGTCCAATGCATCTGCTGCAGCCAATACTGCTACAATATCCTCCTCCTTTCTCGCTTTAACTACCACTTTAGGAAGTATCCTGTAGAATGATGCATCTGTGCCGAAAGCAAGCAGACTCAATTCATCGTGAAGGATTCTATCGCTTGGGATAACTTTGCTTATCCTCTCTACAAACTTTTTGTAAACCCCATTAATCATATAGCAAATAAGTTAAAATTTCGTGTAACATTTTAGGTGTGATATCCTTGGCTAGAGTGCACTTCTGTTCATCAAGAAGATAGATGGCTGGGACTGCTGCCAGATTGTACTTGGCAAACATATCCTGTGTATCCTTCTTGTCGATAAGATTGGTCCACTCAAAGCCATGACCGGATATATATTTCAGCCAAGCTTTCCTGTTGGCTTTATAGCTGCCAGTATATATGGCCATCACCTCTACTCCTTTGTCTGCAAACTCCTCGTGAATCTTTTTCATTTGTGCAGAGACAGCTTCACATAGTGCGCAGTCCATATTGTAAAAATATAGGACTGTATATTTGGCTTGGCCATCATAAATAGAGAATGAGCTCTTGTCAGGGAGATTCAAATATAGGTTTGTGGCGGGCATTCCAAGCTGGTTTCTATAGAATAGTTCCACTGCCATTCGGGTCTCCTTAATAAAATCATCTGCAGACGAGTACTCAATCCCCAGGGGCGCTTTTCCTTGTGCATCTTCCTTCTCTGTGAAGTTCGCATCTCTCCACATCTGAGGCATTTGTGCTATATATATGTTTCCTATATATGCCGCCCCTTTCTGCATATCGTATTCCTCGTGCTTTTTGAGATACTGATATGAGTTGTAGAAAATTTCCTGGAAAGCAGATGTGTCTCCCTTTGACTTCTCATATAAACCATCAATAGTACTAATAATGAGGGTAGTATCTATGTCTTGAGAACTGTCATATGGGAGAAGTGACGAGTACAACTGTTCTAAAAAGTGCTGGAGTTCATTAGGCTTATTGTAATCCATCTCAATAAGTTGGGCCAGCGCTGAGGGGTCAAGCTTCCTTCCCAGTATAAAGTTATCCCTGTCAAGAAGCAGCATTTGTGGGGTAGATATCACCCCATATTTTCTTTGGAAGTCTGATGAGAAATCAGGATCCCATACATCACAGATGGTTACATTCTCAGAAACAGGGAACCGTTCATTGATTTTCTTTACATAAGAGCACCATCTGTCACGGCTGTCCTGTGTATAGACTCTGTACAATGTTACGGATCCATAGCTGTAATCTTTCAGAAACTTCATGATGCGTGGAGTATAGAAGTTGCAGGTATTGCATTGGTCATCGTAAAAGAGTACAATCTTATATCTGGTGTCACATTGTCGCAGTGATATTTCCCTACCCAAAGAATCTGGAAGTGTCAATTCAGGGGCTTTCATCCCTATCATTGACTGTCTGTTGAATTCAGCGAACATTTTTACCATCAGGTATTCATCCTGATTTGGCCAGGTGAGTTTATTGTTCAGGAAATAGTTGTCCGCTATATATAGGGCAACTTCTTCATATCCCATGTATTTTGACTGTTGGTAATAGTCAAAGATATGTGCTGCTATCTTGGACTGTTCGGACGCATCTTTTCCAGAAGAAATCAGTTGGTCAGCTTTTACTTTGATCATTGAAATCTCCTGACCGTCAAACATATTCATTATGAGGTGGACGGTCTCTTTGTCCATCTGTGATGCGGTGGTATCCTGAGCCGGTACCTCCTGAGCAAGAGAAGGGAGACTGAATAATGTTATCAGCAGTATCAGTATGTATCTTTCTAAAAATTTCATAACTAATTGTTTAAGAGTTTGTAAATATCCACTCCGGGTGACATAAACTCGCTGGGGTCTCCTCCATTGAGAACTATGTCCCTCACAATAGTAGATGATACGAATGAGTTCTCATTAGAAGCGTTTAAGAAGACTGTGGAGATCTCAGAACAGAGTCTTTTATTGGCCTGAGCAATCACAGATTCCATTTCAAAGTCGGCTGTCGTACGGACCCCGCGAATGATGAACCTGGCATTAGCCTTTATGCAGGCATCCACAGTGAGTCCTGTATATGATATTACTTCAATATTTGAGCCATTAGCTTTAAGATCGGCAATGGATTCCTCTATTATCGCCAATCTCCCTTCAGTGGAAAGCAGACCTTTCTTTGAAGAGTTGTAGCCTACTGCAATTATGACTTTATCAAAAAGCTCCAAAGAGGCGAGGACTACATCTTTATGTCCTATGGTGAAAGGATCAAATGATCCTGGAAAAATTGCAATTCTCATCCAATAAATTTTATTAACCTACAAATATAAAAAAATCCTACCATTTGATAGGATTTTTGCCTTGTTTCATCAGTATGTTGTTTGTCTGTGAAAAGTGCCTGCATCCAAAGAATGCTCCACGTGCCAAGGGGGAGGGGTGTGCTGCCTCCAGAACGTGGTGTCTGGAGTGGTCAATAAGGTCCCTCTTGCTTCTGGCGTAGTTGCCCCACAGGAGAAATATCACACCCTCTTTATGGTCTGAAAGTGCTTTGATGACAGCATCTGTGAAATTCGTCCATCCTATTTTGCTGTGGGATGTGGGCTCTGATGCGCGGACTGTCAGCACTGCATTGAGAAGGAATACGCCCTGTTCTGCCCAGTGTGTGAGGGAGCCGTCCCTCCCTTCTGTGGATATCCCTGTGTCGCTGGTGATCTCTTTGTAGATGTTCTGGAGGGATGGGGGGAGTTTGATTCCGTGAGGTACTGAGAAGGATAACCCCTCTGCCTGTCCGGGACCGTGGTATGGATCCTGACCCAAAATCACCACCCTTACCTTGTCAAATGGTGTGAGGTCAAATGCCCTGAAAATCTTGGGACCAGGTGGATAAATCACTTTCTGTCCCTTTTTCTCCTTATGAAGGAAATCGACAAGTTCCCTGAAATAGGGCTTGTCGAACTCCTCTTTAAGGATATCTTTCCAGGATTCGTGAATTTTTACATCCATTTCAGCTGATTTTAGAAAATTGTCTCCAGTACCTCTGAAATATTGTTCACATAGATGAAGTTGAGACCTTTGATATACATCTCCTTGATCTCATTGATATCTTTTTCATTCTCCTTTGAGAGGATGATGGTGTCAATTCCAGCCCTCTTGGCCGCAAGAATCTTCTCTTTGATGCCGCCAACCGGCAATACTTTGCCCCTTAGTGTCATCTCACCTGTCATGGCGATGCGGGATTTCACCATTTTTCCCATGTAGGCAGATGCCATTGCGCTTACCATTGTGATACCCGCTGATGGACCATCCTTTGGTATTGCCCCTTCTGGCACGTGAATGTGGATATCCTTTTTCATGATATCCTCTGTGGTGAGATTCAGCAGCTCAGGGTGTGCTTTGATGTATTGGAATGCAATGGTGGTTGACTCCTTCATCACATCTCCCAGATTGCCGGTCATGGTCAGGTTCCCTTTCCCTTCGCTCAGGCTGCACTCCACGAAAAGGATCTCCCCTCCCATCTCTGTCCAGGCAAGACCGGTAACTACACCAGGTGCCTCATTGCCTTTCTGCATATCGTGGGAATTGGTAGGAATTCCAAGAATTTCGCGCACCTTGTCTGGTGTAATGGACACCTGAGTTTCCTCTTCAATGGCAATCTTTTTGGCAGATACACGGGCGAGTTTGGCAATCTGCTTGTCAAGTCCCCTGACACCAGATTCGCGTGTGTACTCATCAATTACTTTATTGATAGCAGCTTTATTGATCTTGAACTGGGCTTTTTTAAGGCCGTGTGCCTCCAATTGCTTGGGGATAAGATAGCCTTGGGCAATGCTTACCTTCTCTTCTGCCAGATATCCGGTAACAGGAATCATCTCCATCCTGTCCTTGAGGGCAGGGTGAATAGTGCTTATATTGTTGGCAGTGGTGATGAACAGCACTTTTGACAAATCATAGTCAATATCCAGATAATTGTCGTGGAATGTGCTATTTTGCTCAGGGTCAAGTACTTCGAGCAGCGCATATGCAGGATCACCTTTGAAATCCTTGCTAATTTTGTCAATTTCATCCAGTACTATTACGGGGTTTGAAGACCCAGCTTTCTTAATGTTCTGGATTATTCTTCCAGGCATGGCTCCAATGTATGTCTTTCTGTGTCCCCTAATTTCCGACTCATCGTGGAGTCCTCCAAGAGAGATTCTTCCATATTTTCTGCCAAGTGCCCTGGCTATTGATTTGCCGAGAGAGGTCTTACCTACACCAGGAGGGCCGTACAAGCAGAGGATAGGGGACTTCATGTCACCTTTAAGCTTGAGAACTGCCAAGTATTCAATAATTCTCTCTTTTACGCTATCAAGCCCGAAATGGTCCTTATCGAGCACTTTCTGGGCGTGCTTCAGATCGAGATTATCCTGTGTCATTTCATCCCAGGGTAAATCAACTAAAAGTTTGACATACTGATACTGTACGTTGTAGTCAGGGGAGTTTACATTTGTCCTTTCCAATTTTTTCAGTTCTGATTCAAAGGCTTCAGCTGCGTGTTTTGGCCATATCTTGTTTTCGGCCTTAAGTCTCAGCTCATTGAAGTCTGACCCCTCAGAATCTATACCCAACTCTTCCTGGATGGTTCTAAGCTGGTTGTTAAGGTAATATTCCCTCTGTTGCTGGTCCATCTCAGTACGTACTTTTTGCTGGATGTCATTTTTCAGAGTAAGGATATCCATTTGTCTGTTGAGAATCTCCAAAAGTTTCATGGCTCTTACTTTTACATGACTCTCCTGCAGAAGTTTCATCTTTTCAAAAGTGTCGTCGATATCCATGCTTGATGCTATGAAGTTTGTGAGAAACTCATGCCCTTCAAGATTCTTGATGGCAAAACCAGCCTCCTGCGGCATATGAGGAGAAGATTTGATTATCTGCATAGCCAGATCCTTAATGTTTTCTGACAAAGCATCCATCTCCTTATCACCCTTTTTTGCCAAAATGTCATTAATGTACTTGATTCTGGCGAAAAGGTAAGGCTCAGAAGCTGTCTGTTCCACTATCTTGAATCTTTTGACTCCTTGAAGGATGGCAGTTATGCTACCATCTGGCATCTCTATGATCTTTAGTATTCTGCCCAGGGTTCCTATATCAAATAGATCTATGATTGCAGGGTGTTCCACTTCGTTGTCCATCTGGGCAACTGCTCCTAAAATTTTTCCTGACTTGTAGGCATCCCTAACAAGTTTTATAGATTTTTCTCTCCCTACAGCAATAGGTATGACAGTGGCAGGAAAGAGGACTGCGTTCCTTAATGTAAGTATGGGAAGCACCTCTGGAAGTTCTTTCTCATCAAGACTCTGGATGGATTCCATATTTACTACTGGAAGAATATTTACATCTCCAACACTGGCATCAAACAAAAGGTTATCTTTCTTCATAATATATTATAGTGACATAATGTCAGTTAATTTTTTCAAAAATAAAGCAATTTTAAGTAGTGGCTAACAGGTCAATCATTATGCCAAACTTTTTGCCCAAAAAAAAGATATAATGTTTTGCAAACTAAAAAATATTAAATACTTTTGCAGACCCAAAAATGATATAACGTTTAATAAAGATAAAGAGAGATTATGACTAAAGCTGATATCGTAAACGAGGTTGCCAAAGCGACCGGTATGGAGAAAATAGCTGTTCAGAATGTTGTAGAGGCATTTATGGAGAGCGTTAAAAATTCATTAGCTAAAGATGAGGATGTATTTCTTCGCGGTTTCGGAAGTTTCATCACTAAAAAACGTGCTCAAAAAACAGCACGCAATATTTCACAAGGTAAAACAATCGTTATCCCTGAGCACTACATTCCTGCATTTAAACCTGCTAAGGTTTTCATGAATAAGGTAAAAACCAACGTAAAAGTTAAATAATATCAGTTATGCCAAGCGGAAAAAAAAGAAAAAGACATAAAATGTCTACGCACAAACGTAAAAAACGTTTGCGCAAGAACAGACATAAGAAGAAATAGTTAACAGACTAAAATCTTAATGTCAACACATATAATCTAAAGTAGTTTGTATTAGCTACTTTAGATTATTGTTTTAGGAGGTATCTTAATGGAGAAAGATCTGATTATAGATGTAAATTCAACAGAGATAACAATCGCATTGTTGGAGGATCATCGTCTAGTGGAGCTAAACAAGGAGAAGAATGAGGGCCGCAGTTTTACTGTGGGCGATGTTCATTTGGGAAAAGTAAAGAAGCTTATACCATCTCTCAATGCTGCATTTATTGATATCGGAGACAAGAAAGATGCCTTTGTTCATTATCTGGATCTCGGTTTGAATTTCACTGCCTTTGACACATTTGCAAGGCAGTTGAATCCAAACAGGGATTTTTTGACTTTTTACAGGAGTATAGATATCCATAATATTCTGGAAAAGGAGGGGAAAATTGAAAATGTCCTCAAGCCTGGTCAGCCAATTATTGTTCAAATAGTCAAGGAACCCATTTCTACAAAAGGATCAAGACTTACCTCGGAAATTTCTATAGCAGGTAGAAATATGGTCCTTCTTCCATTTGGAGACAAGGTCAATATCTCACAGAAAATTACAGACAAAGCCGAGAAACAACGTCTGGAGAGACTTATGTATAGTATTTTGCCGCCAAGTTACGGTGTTATCATCAGAACAGCTGCAGAGGGGAAAAAGGCTGCAGTTCTGGACTTGGAGCTGAAGATGCTGATAAATAAATGGGAAGAATCCTGGAAGAAGATTGCCACCCAGCAAACCCCTCAGCTGTTATTCCGGGAGAGCAGTAAGACAACAACTGTTCTTAGGGATTTGCTGAATGACTCTTTCTCAAACATCGTAGTCAATGATGAGCAGATTTATAGCGATATCAAAGAGTACGTCTCAATGATATCTCCAGAGTTTGAGAAGATAGTAAAGCTTTATAAAGCCAATGAGCCTATCTTTGACCATTATGATGTTACCAGACAGATAAAGTCTGCTTTCGGAAAGGTGGTCCCTATCAAACAGGGGGCGTATCTTGTAATCGAGCATACAGAAGCACTGCATGTTATCGATGTGAATAGCGGTACTAGGGTTAAAACAGGTAAGGATCAGGAACAGAATGCATTTGATGTCAACTGTAATGCTGCGGAAGAAGTGGCTCGTCAGATAAAACTTCGGGATATGGGAGGTATCGTTATTGTGGACTTTATAGATATGGACTCTGGAGAGCACAGAAACCAGCTTCTCAAGCATATGCAGGAGCTGATGCAGAGTGACAGGGCCCGCCACAATATTCTCCCTCTTACCAAGTTCGGCCTCATGCAGATTACCCGACAGAGGACAAAACCTGCTACAGAACTTGATACACAGGAGACTTGCCCTTGCTGTGGCGGTAGCGGTAAGATCTCATCAAGCATCCTTGTGGATGAGACAATTGAGCGACATATATCATACATCGTTCAGGAGAAAGAGTTAAAAGCCTTTACTTTGATTGTCAACCCTCTAGTGGAAGCTTATGTGACCAAAGGGTTTTTCAATTCCATCGAGAAGAGGTGGGAGAAGAAATACAAATGTTCCATCAAGATAGAGGCAAATGCAAATCTCCCCCTTCTATCTTTTGAATTCCTAGATAAGAAAGGGGAGAAGATTGATATTAAATAGGAGAGGCCTCTAAAATTCGGCGTTCTCTTTCATCTTTTTCATGATTTTTTCTGTGGACAGATTCCCGACGCTTCCTTCGTGTGTGTGGTGAAGTGGAGACAGGTTCTCATCTTTTATGAATGTTCCCTCTTTCACTTCCAGACCTACTTGTTTGTAGGCATCTCTGAATGGAACACCATCCAATGCAAGTCTGTTCACCCTCTCAACAGTGAAGAGGTAGTCATATTTTGGATCATCAAGGATATTCTCATTGATCCTAATATTGTCAAGCATAAGAAGTGTCATTGATATGCACTTTCTAATCTCTTCAACAGCCGGGAATGCTATGTCTTTAAGGAGTTGGAAATCACGATGATATCCGTGTGGGAGATTTGTACACAACATACTTAGTTCATTGGGTATGCTTTGCAGTCTGTTTGATTTGCCCCTTATTATTTCCCATACATCAGGGTTCTTTTTATGGGGCATAATGCTGGATCCAGTTGTCAATTCATCTGGAAATGAGATGAATCCATAGTTACTGCACATATATTCGCAGCAGTCGGCTGCAAGTTTGTTCAGAGTGGAGGCTACGGATGCTATGGCATTGGCTAGGGCCTTTTCTGATTTGCCGCGGCTCATCTGTGCTGCAATGGAGTTGTAGTTCAGTGTCCTGAAACCAAGCAGTTCAGTGGTCATCTCCCTGTCGAGCGGGAAGGAGTTGCCGTATCCCGCAGCAGATCCCAATGGGTTCTGGTTTATAATATCGTATGCAGCTTTAAGCATAATCATATCATCAGCAAGTGTTTCAGCATATGCACCGAACCACATCCCGAATGAGGATGGCATAGCCACCTGACCGTGTGTATAACCTGGCAGAAGGGTGCCTTTGTGCTCTTCACTCAATGATTGCAGCTTGTCAAACAATTTGAGCACATCTTCCCTTATATTCAAAAGCTCTTCCCTGAAGTAGAGTTTGATGTCTACAAGGACCTGGTCATTGCGTGAGCGTCCTGAGTGTATTTTCTTGCCGAGTTCTCCCAGTTTTCTGGTCAGCAGCATTTCTACCTGTGAATGGATGTCCTCTATTCCTTCTTCAATCTCAAAGTTGCCATCTTTAATATCTTTAAGGATATCGTCAAGAGCTGCTGATAGTACCTGCTCTTCATCAGTCTTGAGCAATCCAATGGTGCTTAGCATCTTGATGTGGGCTTTCGAGCCAATAACATCGTGCTTAGCTATCTTCAAATCCAGAATATTATCATTGCCTACTGTGAAATCCTCCACAGCTTTTGATGCTTGTACCCCTTTGCTCCAAAGAGTTTCGTATGATTTATTGTTTCCCATTACTGATTATTTCTCCTAATGTGTTGATGTAGCTGATGTATGTGTCAATACCTTTTTCAATTTCATCTATGTATATAAATTCATCTGCCTGATGCGATCTGGCGGAGTCGCCAGGTCCCATCTTGATGGCAGGGATATCAATTTTCATCCAATCAGATGTGGTAGGGGAGATGAAATCCTCTATACCGGTTTTTTCAAGCGCTTCCAACAGAATGTGGCCATGTGGAGTTGCAGAACTTTTATTTGTGAGTCTCCTTGGGGTCAGTTCGCTTTCTGTCTCCTTTTGCAGCATCTCCCATATTTCTGAAGGGGTATATTGTTCTGTAGTGCGAATGTCCACTACGAATGTGCAGGTATCAGGGATGACATTGTGCTGAGTCCCTGCGTTGATCTGGGTTACAGAGAGTTTGATATTCCCCATGGAAGGGGATACTTTTTCAAATTTGAAATTTTGCAGTCGGGTGATATCCCTTATTGCAATATCTATCGCATTGATACCTTCATTTCTGGCAGCGTGGCCTGTTACTCCATTGGCTTTGCCATCCAGAACTAGCAGCCCCCTTTCTCCGATGGCACCTCTCATCCCTGTAGGCTCTCCAATTATGGCAAAGTCATAATTATCCGATATGAATCCAGCCAGTGAAGCGATCCCGTCTGCTCCTGAGCACTCCTCCTCTGCAGAGAGTATAAGCCCGATGTTAAAAGGGAGACTCTGATTATAGAAATGCTTGAAGGTGTAGAGCATGGCAGTGATACTTCCTCCGGCATCATTGCTCCCGAGCCCTAATATTTTATCGTCTGAAACAGGTGGGTTGAAAGGATCAAATGTATATTTGGGAGTGGCTTTTACAGTGTCAATGTGGGAGTTTAGAAGAAGGGATGGTGCATCTTTGATACCGCACTCCTTATGCAGAAGTATATTGTTTTTTATCCTCCTGTACTCCAGCCCCTCTGAATGGAGCCAGGTGCAAATATAATCGGCCACCTTCTCCTCTTCGCGGGAGTAGGATGGTATTGCAATCATATTTCTCAATAACCCGAACTTCATGTTATTTCAGCAGAGTTCCCAATTGGATGTTCAGGTTACTTGCGTGTTTGATCTCCACTTCAGATACGCCGTTCTTGATGGCATTGAAGGCATTGTCAAGTTTCGGAATCATCCCTTTAGAGATTATCCCCTCAGCTTTTAATTTCTGGAAGTGATCGTAGGTGATGAGTGAGATTACAGATTCGTCATTATCGGGGTCTGAAAGGACACCGTTCTTCTCAAAGCAATAGACAAGTCTGGTGTTGTAGTGCTTGGACATAGCTATAGCAATGCTTGAAGCAATGGTATCTGCATTTGTGTTGAGCAATGCCCCATTCTCATCGTGGGTTATGGCACAAATTACAGGGGTGATTCCCATACTCAGTAGAGAGAAAAGGAATCTGTCGTTGATTTTAAGTGGGTTCACATCGCCCACATATCCGAAATCGATTGGGTAGGGTGCTCTTTTGGTTGCGGGGATGATATTGGCATCTGCTCCGGACAGACCTATGGCATTGCACCCATCCTTTTGGAATCCTGCTACAATCTCCTTGTTGATCAGACCTGCGTACACCATAGTTACCAGCTTCAGTGTCTCGTAATCAGTTATTCTGCGCCCTTCGTGCATTTTTGCCTCAATGCCCATCTTGGCAGACATCACTGTAGCGAGCTTTCCGCCTCCATGAATAAGGATTTTGGGACCTTCGATTTTCACGAAGTCAGCTATGAATTTCTCCAAAAGGTATGGAACATCTATTATATTTCCACCTATTTTAAGGACAGTCAATTGGCTCATTGTATTCTATTATAAGCTTGTAAGAATCTCTTTTAATACTGTTTGTGCCGATACCACCCTATTGGCGGCTTCAGGGATTACGATGGAGTTGGGGCTCTCTATCACAGCATCGCTTACTATCATATTTCTCCTCACAGGGAGGCAGTGCATGAAGTATGCGTTGTTTGTAAGGGCCATCTTGGCTTCATCCACCATCCAGTCCATGTCTTTGCAGAGGACCTGCCCGTAATTGGGATCCTGATATGCGGACCAGTTCTTGGCATATATGAAATCTGCACCCTCAAATGCTTTTCTCTGGTCATATTCCACCTTGGCGCGTCCAACGAATTCGTCAGCAAGCTCATATCCTTCAGGATGGGTAATTACAAACTCATAGTCTGTCGCATTCATCCACTCAGCAAATGAGTTTGGGACAGCCTGTGGCAATGCTTTTGGGTGTGGCGCCCATGTCAATACCACTTTAGGCTTGGCTGTTTTCTTGTATTCCTCAATGGTTATAAGGTCTGCAAAGCTCTGCAAAGGGTGTCTGGTGGCAGCCTCCATACTGAAGACAGGTTTCCCGGAGTATTGGATGAACTGGTTGAGTATCTTCTCGGTATAGTCATCCTCCTTGCTTTCGAAGCGGGCAAATGATCTTACACCTATCACGTCGCAATATGATCCGATTACAGGGATGGCTTCCAGAATATGCTCAGGTTTGTCTCCATCCATCACCACACCTCTTTCAATCTCCAGTTTCCATGCTCCGCTGTTGATATCCAATACGATAACGTTCATTCCAAGGTTGAGGGCAGCCTTCTGGGTACTTAATCTTGTCCTCAAACTTGAATTGAAGAATATCATCAGGAGGGTTTTGTTCTTACCCAGATGCTGGTCTGCATAGGGGTTTTCCTTTACGAATTTGGCTTTGGCCAATGCTTCGTGAAGATCGCCAATATCTTGAACTTTGGTAAAATGTCTCATTATTCGGTAAGTTTTTTGACAATGGAGATAAAATGATCTGCCACCTCTTTGGTTATATTGAGTGGAGGCAGGAGACGGATTACATTTGCGCCGGCTCCACCGGTAAAGATATGTTCTTCGAACAATAGTCGGTCCCTCAGGGTCTCGTATCCAGGATTAAGCTCAAGTCCTATCATCAGGCCTCTTCCTCTGACCTCCTTGAAAACAGGTAGCTTGGACAGCTCCGCAATAAGATATTCACCTACGGTATTTGCATTTTCTACAAGATTCTCCTCTTCCATGACCTTCAATACAGCCAGAGCTGCAGTGCATGCAAGGTGGTTTCCTCCAAATGTGGTCCCCAGCATACCGTACGATGGTTTGATGTGAGGTGCTATCAGCACACCTCCGATAGGGAATCCGTTGCCCATCCCTTTGGCAGTGGTGATAATGTCGGGCACAACATCCGAGTGCTGATGGGCGAAGAATTTACCGGTTCGTCCGTATCCCGATTGGACTTCGTCCAATATCAGTGCGGCAGAGTATTTTTTGCAGAGGGATGATACCTCTTTAAGGAATTGTGCGTCAGGTTCATAGATGCCTGCAACACCTTGTATGCCCTCGATTATTACCCCTGCAAATTCCCCGGTAGAGAGGTATTTGTCTACCGCTGTAATGTCGTTCATCGGTATGAATGTGATGTACTCTGTAGTGTTGAATGGAGCCCTGATTTTAGGGTTGTCGGTAGCAGCCACAGCGCCGAAGGTCCTTCCGTGGAATGCCTTTTCAAATGCAATGAAGCGGCTTTTCCCAGTATGGAAAGATGCGAGTTTCAGAGCATTTTCATTGGCCTCAGCACCTGAATTGCACAGGAAAAGTGCAAATTCCTCATATCCGCATGCCTTTCCCAAGGTGGCAGCCAACTCCCTCTGGAGGGAGTTCTGCACTGCATTTGAATAGAATCCGAGTCTGTTCAATTGCTCCTGGAGCATATTTATATATGTGTCATGGCAGTGCCCGATCGAAATTACAGCGTGTCCGCCATAAAGATCGGTATATTCCACACCATCCTTATCCCATATTTTTAGCCCCTTTGCCTTGACCGGCTCTATAGGCCATAATTTGTATACGTCAAAAAGTTCCATAATTAGAAGGCATTGGCTTTAAGTTTGAGACCTGTGCTCTCAGGGAGCCCAAACATCAGGTTCATATTCTGTACCGCTTGTCCGGATGCACCTTTTACCAGGTTATCGATGATAGAGGTGATGTGGATGTATCCATTGTGCATCTCCACGTGAAGCAGTGCTTTGTTGGTGTTTACCACCTCTTTAAGGCTGATACCCTCATTGCTTACCTTTACAAATTCCGCACCCTGGTAGAATTCTTTGTAGAGTTGGGTAGCCTCCTCTTTGGTGAGGTTGCATTTTGTGTACAGGCTGCCGAAGATACCTCTGGTGAAGTCGCCCCTCATAGGGACAAAGTTGATTTGAGGTATCTCTGCCCCTTGAAGAGCAGTCAGGGTCATCCCGATCTCAGCAAGGTGCTGGTGGGTAAACGATTTGTATACTGAAATATTTGAATTTCTGTATGAGAAGTGTGATGGCTCTGCCAATTTCTTTCCTGCCCCTGTAGAGCCGGTGATAGCGTGAACGTGGATTTCATCGCTGATCAGCCCTTTGGCAGCAAGTGGAATAAGTGCCAGCTGGATGCAAGTGGCAAAGCAGCCAGGGTTCGCGAGATAATCACATTTGGCTATCTCATCTTTGCGAAGCTCGGCAAGACCATAGACAAAGTCCTTCCCTTCATAGCTGCTCTCTACCCTGAAGTCGTTTCCAAGGTCGATAATCTTGCACCCTTGAGGTATGTTGTTGTTGGTGATGAATTCCCTTGATAGGCCATGCCCAAGGCAAAGGAAGATGACATCAGGTGTCAGGCTCTCCTCGAGAGAAGAGGTGCATACCAGGTCAGTATCCCCCAGGAGATCCCTATGGATGGAATCCACTCTGGTCCCTGCAGATGTGGTGCTCAAAACTGAAACCACATCTACGTGCGGGTGATTGAGCAGAAGTCTCAGAAGCTCCCCTCCGGTATAACCTGTGCCACCGGCAATAGCCACTTTTATCTTATTCATTGTCTTTGGTGTCTTGTAGAGAGTAGAAAATTTTCAATGGATTGGCCAAAACTTTAGTGAACCCTACGATATCCCTTCCTGAGAACGATTTGTTCTTCTCGCCGTAGTCACCGAATTTTGAACTCATCATGTCGTATTTGCTCTCGCAGCCCAAAACTGAGAAATGGTAAGGCATAAGCTGAACCTGTACAGTACCTGTTACTGTGTTCTGTGTGCTCTCAAGGAAAGCTTCGATGTCCCTTGAAAGTGGCTCAAGATATTGGGCCTCGTGCATAAGCTGTCCGTAATAGTTTGAAAGCTGGTCTTTCCAGTTAAGCTGATTCTTGGTAAGGACGTGTTTCTCAAGAAGGTGGTGGGCTTTGATGATGATAAGAGGTGCGGCAGCTTCAAAACCTACTCTTCCTTTGATGCCGATGATAGTGTCACCGACGTGTGTGTCTCGGCCGATACCATATGGCTCAGCGATCTCTTTGAGTTTGTAGATGGCCTGAACAGGAGTCATCTCTTCGCCGTTTACCGAGCAAAGTTCACCTTTTTTGAACCCAAGGGTTACAATTTCGCTGCCATCTTTCACCTTTTGTGATGGATAAGCCTCTTCTGGAAGGTACCCTGAAGAAGATAGGGTCTCGACACCACCTACACTTGTTCCCCAAATGCCCTGGTTGATAGAGTATTTTGATTTCTCCCAAGAGAAATTGAATCCGTGTTTCACGAGGTAGTCAATCTCCTCTTTACGGCTGATTTCAAGTTCGCGGATAGGTGCAAGAATCTCCACCTCTGGTGCCATAATTTCGAATACGATATCGAAGCGCACCTGGTCATTTCCTGCACCTGTGCTACCGTGTGCCACGTATTCTGCACCAATTTTCTTGACAGTATTCAGAACTTCCAATGCTTGGAATACCCTTTCTGAACTAACAGATAGGGGATAGGTGTTGTTCTTAAGGACGTTGCCATAGATGAGGTATTTGAGTCCCTTATTATAATAGGTATCCACTGCATCTACTGTGGTGTGGCTTGCTGCTCCCAATGTAAGTGCCCTCTCTTCAATTCTTGCTGCCTCTTCTTTTGAGAATCCACCTGTATTTACCAGTACTGTGTGAACTTCCAGCCCCTTTTCATTTTTTAGATATGGGACGCAAAATGAGGTGTCTAAACCACCACTGAACGCTAAAACGACTTTTTTCATTGTTTTTATTTTTTATTGTTTTTTTGTTTTCTTTCTCTTCCGGGTCATAAAGGAGTCCTGTACAAAGGCACATCTTATAGTTGTTCCTTTCTAGGATATCGAAATTCTTGCACCCTTGGCAACCTGCCCAGAATTCAGCATCGTCGGTAAGCTCAGAAAAGGGGACAGGTCTGAACCCCATCTCCGAGTTGATCTTCATAACTGCAGCCCCTGTGGTGATACTGAATATCTTGGCATCGGGGTATTTTCTCCTCGAAAGGTTGAATACCTCTCTCTTGATTCTCTTGGCTAGCCCTGTATTTCTGTATTTGTGGGCCACAATAAGACCTGAATTTGCTACGAACAATGTGTGGCTCCAGGTCTCAATGTATGCAAAGCCTGCAAGTTCTCCGGTCTCAGTTAGTGCTATTACAGCTTTGCCATATTTCATCTTCTGGGCAATGTACTCAGGAGTTCTTTTGGCAATACCTGTGCCTCTCTCTTGAGCAGAGACATAAACTAAATCACATATTTGTTGTGCATATTCAGCGTGGCTTTCGTTTGCCACATACACATTAATTTTCATAAGGAAATTAAAAGGTTGTTAAGGATAAAATGAAATAATAGGAGGAGATGTCAATATAAGATGGGAGGAGTCTCCCTATCGTCGGATACGTGACTGTGATGAGAATATGCTGCCTATTGTTTTCATTTCGGCTGCAAATATAGTATTTATTTCAAATATTAGTGTTATCTTTGGAGAAATTTTGAGTTTTGGCAAGGAAGAAGAAAAACAAAAAGATTATTACTCCTGATTTTCTCCGTAAGGATAAAACCAGATACCTTCGATTGTATGGAAAAACCATCCGCTTCAACAAGATGGAACTGGAGTATATCGATGAGTATTGCAGGAAGTTCAATGTACATTCCAAGGCCGCTTTTTTCAGGGATTGTATTATCGGGACAGTGATGAAAGAACTCGATCAAAATTATCCCCGTCTTTTCTAGCGAGTTAGCAAAAAGTTGTAAAAAAGTTTAAAAAAAAATTTGGTGGTTTCCATCAAACCGCATATCTTTGCGGTCCCTTTTGAGAGGAACACCTCCGAAACGGAAAAGTTGATTGAAATAATGAAGAACAAGTACAATTTATAAGTACCAAGAAAAGAGTACAAGCGTTAATTTCTTTAGAGAAATTTAGTACAGACAAAGTTCAGGACAAGCTAGAAATTTATAAATAAAAATATACAATGAAGAGTTTGATCCTGGCTCAGGATGAACGCTAGCGGCAGGCTTAAC
>JAZRHK010000061.1:0-27557 GCA_045644725.1 Candidatus Coprenecus sp.
GGGGCCATTGCCCTGCGGGGCCAATCCTTCACTATGGCTGCCACTTTGAGCCCTGATATCTTCTTCGGATCGCGTGGGGATTCGGGGGTGTCCGGGAACCATTGGTCCAGATCCTCAATGGGGATGCGTATGTCGTAAGGCATTACTCTGCTCTCCATGATAACCCAAGCCTCGCTACGGGTCACCTGCAGGATACCGATATGGGGAAGTCTCGACCTCTCGATGATGAAAAGCACCTCACCCTCGATCCTTTTGGGTTTGCCGTCGGGACCAATCCCCTTTGCCTTGGTGGTAACCACTTTGACGGTGTCTCCATTGAGCGCTCCGCGCAATTTGGGTGCCGATACGAATATATCATTGTCCTGACCGGGGATCTCAATAAATGCGTAACCCTCTCTTGTCATACTTACTGTTCCTACTAACTCCTCCCTCTTGAAAGCGGGTTTCTTGACCTTCTGTTGTCTTAACTTTCTTCTCTTCATATCTTGTATAATTTTTATAACTTTGCGTGATTTTTGCTGTTGACAGAAATCCGCAGATTATTGATAACAAATATAACTAAATAATATGGAAAATAAGAAAGTACTTTTAATGATTCTCGACGGTTGGGGAGAAGGCAAGAAAGACAGCACCAATGCTATCTATACCCAGGGTTCTCCAGCTATCGATGCACTGAGAGCGAAATACCCTGTTTCACACCTTATGGCTTGCGGTGAGGACGTAGGTCTTCCTGAGGGTCAGATGGGTAACTCTGAGGTGGGTCACCTTAACTTGGGTGCAGGTAGAGTGGTATATCAGGATCTTGTGAAGATCAATATCGCTTGCCGTGAGCACAAACTTCTTGAGAACAAAGAGATCAAAGCAGCATACGAATATGTGAAGAGCACAGGTAAAAAGCTTCACTTCATCGGCCTCACTTCACATGGTGGTGTCCACAGTTCACTTGAGCATCTGTATGAGTTCCTCGCTGTGGCAAAACAGGAGGGTCTTGACAAAGTGTTCGTACACTGTCTGATGGATGGTCGCGACTGTGACCCCAAATCGGGTAAAGATTTTATCGCAGAGCTTCAGGGCAAATGTGAGGAGAACGGTGCCAAGATCGCATCCATCATCGGCCGTTACTACACTATGGACCGTGACAAGAGATGGGAGAGGGTTAAAGAGGGTTATGACCTTATCGTAAAAGGTGTTGGTGAGCCATTTACCAACGCTGTGGCAGCCATGCAGAAATCATACGATGAGGGTATCACCGACGAGTTCGTTAAGCCTCATTGTGGTGTGGATGCAGCAGGCAATCCTGTCGCCCTTATCGAAGAGGGAGATGCAGTTATCTTCTACAACTTCCGTAACGACCGTGCCCGTGAGATCACAGCTGTCCTTACACAGCAGGATATGCCGGACTTCGGTATGAAGACTATTCCCCTTTACTACTGCTGTCTGACTCCTTATGATGACAAATTTACAGGTCTTCACATCCTTTTTGACAAGGAGAATGTTCAGAATACCCTTGGTGAAGTGGTTGCTGCAGCAGGACGCAAACAGCTCCGTATCGCTGAGACTGAGAAATATGCACACGTGACATTCTTCTTCTCTGGCGGACGCGAAGCAGAATTTGAGAACGAGAATAGAATCCTGATCAATTCTCCTAAAGTGGCTACATACGACCTCAAACCTGAGATGTCGGCACCAGAGGTAGCAGATGCTTTGGTAGTAGAACTTATGAAGGGAGAGAACGATCTTGTGGTTCTCAACTTTGCGAACGGCGATATGGTAGGTCATACCGGAGTATATGACGCTATCCGTCAGGCTGTCAAGACTATAGACATCTGTGTGGACAAAGTGGTGAATGCTGCACGTGAAGCCGGATATACAATCCTTATCACAGCTGACCACGGTAATGCAGACAATGCAGTAAACGAAGATGGTTCTCCTAACACAGCTCACTCACTTAATCCGGTTCCATTTATCGTAGTGGATGACGAGATTAAAGAGGTTAAGGATGGCCGTCTTGCTGACGTGGCACCTACAGTGCTCAAACTTATGGGTATTGAGCAGCCAGCCGATATGACCGGCGAGGCATTGGTGTAATAATTTTTTAATTTTGCAGAAACACAAACACGATATTTATGCTTAACCTTAACGAAATCGGCCAACTTGTGGAGAAAACCCTCTTTACACTGGAGTTGGAAAAGGAGCCCAAGGAGCTTTATAATCCTATTGCATATATCCTCTCTATAGGAGGAAAGAGGATAAGACCTAAGATGTGTCTTGCCGCTTTTTCCCTTTTCTCCAATAAAGTGGACAGGGATATCCTTTATCCGGCCATTGCCCTGGATGTTTTCCACGCATTTACCCTAATCCATGATGATATTATGGACAAGGCCGATATGCGTAGAGGTCAGCTTACTATCCACAAAAAGTGGAATGACAACATCGCTATCCTCTCTGGAGATGTGATGTCCATTCAGGCGTATGAGTATATTGCGTATGCACCAAAGGAGGTCCTTCCTGCTGTGATGAAGGTGTTTACACAGACTGCCATCCAGGTGTGTGAGGGTCAGCAGTTCGATATGAACTTTGAGGATTGCCCTATCATCACGATGGATGAGTATCTGAAGATGATCGGGCTGAAGACAGCTGTCCTTATTGCCTGCTCGGCCAAAATAGGTGCCCTTATCGGAGGTGCATCGGAGGAGGAGGCACAGGCACTCTACGATTTCGGATATCAGTTGGGTATAGCGTTCCAGATTACAGACGATTACCTGGATGTTTATGCAGATCCCAATGTCTTCGGGAAGAACATAGGTGGCGATATCACCAACAACAAGAAGAGCTGGCTGCTGGTCAAGACTATGAAGGATGCAGTAGGGGAGGACAAGGAGGAGCTTAATACCATCCTTGCCCTCACTGAGGATTATGCGGAAGAGAAAATTGCCAGAATGAAGGCTCTATACGACAAACTTGACATCGCTGCAGCTGCCGAGAAGGAGATAGAAAAGTATTATTCATCTGCCCTTGCCTCTCTGGCCAAAGTGGAGATGGATGATGACAAGAGGTGTATGATGGAGGAGTTTGCACACCAAATAGTTAAAAGACAGAAATAGTTATGGGCAATAAAGGGAAGAGAATAGAGATAATGGCCCCTGCGGGCAATTTTGAATGTCTTATGGCCGCCATCCAGGGTGGTGCCAACTCTGTATATTTCGGAGTGGAGAATCTCAATATGAGATCCCACTCGGCAAATAACTTTTCATCAGAAGATCTTCCTAAGATTGTGGAGATATGCAAAGCTCACAAGGTGAGGACATATCTGACACTCAATATTGCGGTTTTCAATGAGGATCTGGAGAAGGCTTACCGTACCCTCGACAAGGCGAAAGAGGCGGGGGTGACCGCTGTTATCGCATCAGATATGTCGGTTATCCTTTATGCCCGTTCAATCGATTTTGAAGTTCACATCTCCACACAGTTAAGTATTTCAAACTCAGAAGCTCTACGCTTTTATGCCCAGTTCGCCGATGTTATAGTTCTCGCACGCGAACTCAATATGGAGCAGGTGCGCGAGATAAGTGACATAATAGAGAGAGATCAGATTAAGGGACCCAATGGTGAGCTTGTGCAGATAGAGATGTTCTGCCACGGAGCACTATGTATGGCCATTTCAGGAAAATGTTATCTCAGCCTTCACGAATATGGCAGCTCCGCAAACAGGGGATCCTGCTTCCAGATTTGCCGTCGCGGATATGAAGTGACCGATCTGGAGACCGGTGCCCAACTGCACGTTGACAACAAATACATTATGTCTCCCAAGGACCTTTGTACAGTGGAGTTTATCGACAAGATGATAAAAGCCGGTGTATCTGTCCTTAAAATTGAGGGTCGTGCCCGTGCTGCAGAGTATGTGAAGACAGTTACATCAGCCTACAGAAGGGCAGTGGATGCTGTAGAGGACGGAACATTTACTCCGGAATTTGCCGCCGGACTAAAAGAGGAGCTCGCTACCGTATTCAATCGCGGTTTCTGGGACGGCTACTATCAGGGAGCCCGTCTGGGTCAGTGGAGCGAAGTGTATGGAAGCAAGGCTACTCGTCAGAAGACCTATATAGGTAAGGTGACCAACTACTTCTCTAATATCGGTGTCTCTGAAATACTTGTTGAGGCTGCGCCAATATCGGTAGGGGATACCCTTATGGTTATCGGTGCCACAACAGGTGTGGTCGAGTTTGTCATTCCGGAGCTCAGAGTTGATCTGAAACCTGCAGACACCTGTACACAAGGTACATATTGCTCTATCCCTATCGCCGACCGCATCCGTCGCGGTGACAAAGTCTATAAAATTACCGTAAAAGAGTAAGATTATCTGCGACACATATTTGGCGACGTGGAGATTAAGGTCCGGAAGGCCTTAGCACCCGCGCTAGATAGCGGGAGGGACCCGCACCTAAGGTGTGGGAGGGAGTGAGCGAAGCGAACGCCTGGAGGACCTTATCTCCACGTCCACACATAGCAGTTTTGTCGTAACTGTTTCCCGCGCACGTTTTTGGCCAAAAATGAACGCGGGAGCTGTTTTTTTCGGGGGTCGCGTTCAAAATCGGCCAAAAATGAACGCGAGATTCCATGTGGCCAGATGATTCAGCGTGAATTAGTGCAGCATGAATGCCGGCAGTGATTATCTGTGCTGATTATTGGCACTTGTTGAATACTTCCCTTTTGGCTACAAGTGACAGATAGAGGGTTCTGGCGATAAGGTGTGCGAAATAGGCATACCAGAGCACCTGGATGCTCTGTTCATACCCGCGGAAAATAAAGTAGACAACATAGAACGCCACGCAAGCCCATATCATAGAGTTTCGGATAGCGACAGACGCGGTCGCACCTATGTAAATTCCATCCCACATAAAAGCGGCGCAGCTTATAATCGGCATCAGGATAAGCCAGAACAGATAAGGTCTGGTCCCTGTTATCACTTCAGGCTCTGTGGTCATCAGACGCACCATCCACTCTCCGCCGACAGCATAGGCCACAGTGGAGATTACACCTATGATGGCACTCCACACAAAAAGCAGTTTGACAGCTCTTACAAGCTGAGTACGGTCCTTGGCCCCGATGTATTTCCCGGCCAAAGCCTCACCTGCATAAGCAAATCCGTCCACGAAATACGAGAAGAGCATCAGGAGCTTCATCATGATGGAGCTTACTGCCAGCTGGACATCGCCGTACCCGGCAGCCAGTGCGGTAAAGCCGGAATATATACACATAAAGCATAGCGAACGGATGAAAAGATTTCCGTTGAGCTTGAAAAATGCCTTCATGTCCTCCAGGTGAAGACTCTCCTTCAGATCAAAGTAGTGGAACAGCTTCCTGTAGTATATGACAAAAAGGGCTATTGCCAGCAACAGACCAGTATACTGGGCAATCACTGTCCCTAGGGCGATACCTGCGAATCCCATATCGGAGTAGAGTCCAAGCCAGATGCTCACCACTACATTGACCACATTTACCACAACATCTATGGCCATCGGGCTCACGGTGTTCTGCATCCCTATGAACCACCCTTTGAATGCAAAAAGTGAAAGTGTTGCCGGTGCGGCCCATACTCTGATATAGAAATATTGTTTTGACAGGGCTGCTACCTCGGGGGTGCAGTCGATAAATTCAAATGCGATAAAGATAAAGAGGTATTGTATCGCCAGAATCATCAGGGCCGAGCCCAATGAGACACTCAACCCCTGGGTCAGGTATTTGATGGAGTCCTTAAAGCACCTCCTTCCGTATGATTGGGCAGTAAGCCCTCCGGTCCCTACGCGAAGGAATCCGAAATTCCAGTAGAGGAGGTCAAAAAGCATTGTACCTACGGCAATGGCTCCTATTGCGGCAGCACTCCCCAGGCGGCCTGCCACGGCAATATCCACCATTCCTACCAAAGGAACAGTGATGTTTGCGAAAATGCTGGGGATGGCAAGTTTGAGGATTCTTCTGTTCACGGGGCTATCTGTATTTGGTCTCTTCTTCGAGCATTCCGAGGTATGAGAGATACCTCTCCCCATCAATCTCCCCGTTGTCCACAGCCTCTTTCACTGCGCAATGGGGCTCGTGGGTGTGCGTGCATGGTTTGAATCGGCAATCGTCCATAATCCTGAGCATCTCAGGGAAATAGGTGGAGAGCTCATGCTCTTCGAAATCCACCAGACCAAAGCCTCTGATACCTGGGGTGTCAATAACGAATCCACCCGATGCCAATGGGTACATTTCGTAGAAAGTAGTGGTGTGCTTTCCCTGTTTGTAGTGCTCTGATATCTCGGAAATTTTAGGTTCAAGTGACGGGTCCAGAGCTTTCATAAGTGAAGATTTTCCCACGCCAGATACACCAGAGAAGAGGTTTACTCCACTATTTCGGGCACACTCTTCACGAAGCCTCTCCACACCGTAACCGGTAAGAGCAGAGACCTCAAGAACCTCGTATCCTGCCCCTTCATAGACACTTTTGAAATAATCTACATACTCCCTATGGGTCTCGCCATAGATATCGATCTTGTTCAGAACAATCTTCACCGGGACCTTGTAAGCTTCGCAAGTGACCAGGAACCTGTCGATAAATGCCCTTTTGGTCTCGGGAAAAGCGAGTGTTGTGACCAGGTATGCACAATCGATATTGGCCGCGATGATGTGTGACTGGCGGGAAAGGTTGGTCGATTTGCGGATGATATAATTTTTTCTCTCAAGTACTGAGGTGATAGTGGCTGTGCCGGCAAAATCGTCGTCGGCTTCGTACTCCACCATATCACCTACCGCTACGGGGTTAGTCGAGTTGGAGTCCTTGAGCCTGAGTTTCCCCCTCGCAACAGCAGGGAAGGGTTTCCACACGGGAAATTCCGAAAGCAAATAATGGCTTCCGGTATGCTTTACTATAGTCGCTTTTCCTTTAATCATAACTGAGTGCGAAGATAGTAAAAAGTATTAATGGGTAAGTGCTGAATAAGTGTTATCTTTGTTGTTCGTGTAATCAATCTCATGCTGTTATGAAAAATCTTCTCAGATCCCTCGTGTTTTGTTCACTGATTTTGTGTGTTACAATATCTTGCAAGAAAAAGACTGTGGATATGCTCGAGGTCTCTCCCAATACTGAGATCAACTGTGGCCCAGAGGGTGATACGTTGGTATTCTCAGTTACATGTAATGGGGAGTGGACGGTGGACGTCCCCGACTGGAGTGTGGCTACGCCGCTTATTGGAGAAGGCAATGGGACATTTACAGTAATAGTCCAACCTAATCAGAACACAGAGGAGCGTAAAGGTGAAATCGGGGTAGAGTGCGGAACGGTATCTGTAGTCATAAGTATTACCCAGGGTAAAAAAGAGGAGGAAAAAGAGGAGGAGCTTCCCCCTTTGAACCCAAACTCCGATTATGTGGATTTGGGTATGGACAAGGTGGATGTTACGTTGGCGTACGACACCCTGTCAGGACGGGTAACCGTTACATATCCGGATGCCAATATCCCAAATCTGTATGAAGGTGCCGCTTTTGTACTCCCCGACGACTATAATTATGATATACGTGTGGTTGACAGCTATACCTCTTCCGGCAACACGCTGACAATGCAGACCTCATCAGGAAATATGTGCAATTTGTTCCGCAATGTCTCGTTTACCCTCTCGACGGCAGCTACAGCGGAGACAAAAAGTGCTGATGGTGGGCATGTGTTTCCCCCTGTTTCCTATGGATATATAGACAACAAGGGCGAATATCATGAATTGTATAATAAGGATGATTTAACCAAAAGTGAGTACAATGTCAAATTTCTCGACTATCATAAGAACTATGATGGGGAGGTCCTGTGGGAAGGAAAGTGGGGCGAGATAAGCTGGAAGAAGTGCTCTGACCGCTTCAGTCTGGATGCTGTGTTTGAGTTTGATTTTGGAGAGACAACCAAGGAAGAGAAGAAAATAGGAGATCTCAAATACTTTACCGGAGAGTTGAGAGGAGGTCTGGAGATTGATCGTCTGCTCCGCTATGAAGTGAACAAAGAGTATGAAAAAGAGAAAGATGAGATAATACAGGACAATATCATAGAGACCGGTGTTTTCAAATTTGCACCAGGGGGAGTTCCTGTTGTCATACTGGTCTATACCCATCTTGGACAATATACATACTTTTCTGCAGAAGGTAGTATAGAAGCAGAGGCAGGATACAATCTCAAAGGTGAAATGAAGGCAGGCCTGCAGTGGAAAAAAGGGGAGGAAACCACCCCAATAATGTCTGTCACAAAAACGTTCAAGCCATACGAAGCTTTCTTCAATGCAAAAGCTTCAGCATCAGCCAAGATATCATATTATCCAAGGGTTGAGGTCGGGCTTTACAGTAAAAGTGGTTTCCAGTTTGACTTCAAACCATACATTAAGGAGACTGTCAATGCTGGTGTCAGGGTTTCCAGTGAGGATAGTGACTATATAGGATGGCGTTCTGAAACATTTACAGGAATGGATATGGAGATCGTCTTAAAGGCTGATTTTGGATTTTGGGACAAGAAGTTGTGGAGTTCCGGCAAATTAAATCCTATTGAAGATACCCCTGTCTTTTATGCTCCTGAGCGCATATCCATATTGTCTCCTGCAAACAATACAGTTCTACCCTCCATGGCGGACTCTGCCAAGATAGAACTTTTGGCAGAATCATATAGCCCACTTACCGGGAAATATTACCCTTGTTCTTTCGCTTTTATAAATTTCAATGAGACAAACGGTATACTGAACGACAAGTTTGCTATAACTGATTCAAAAGGTAAAGCCAGTACAGTCTGGTATCCGTTTATGGCGAAAGAGACAAAGTCCGGATCCCAGTCTGATTCAACATATGTGACAGAGCGACTGTTGAGTTCCATCGTGGATGGAGAAGGAAACAGAATAAGTCAGACCATGCTCACTTTAAGGTATAAAAAAGATACCCTGGAGGCTCAGATGAGGGAGAAGCTTATACAATTCTACAAGGATACAGATGGGGACAACTGGACACAAAAAGAGAACTGGTGCTCAGATAGACCACTCAGAGAATGGTATGGGCTTGAATATGATAATGGGTACTATGAATTGAAATTGTCAAAAAATAATCTTTCAGGGGCTGGAAAACTTGAAGACTGTGTTCTTCTGAAATATGTGGCACTATCAAATAACCAATTGACATCATTGGATCTATCCGGCTGCAGTTCTCTCGAACAGTTATATTGTTCGAACAATAAACTGACTGTTCTTGATTTGACACAATGTACGTCACTCGGGACTTTGGAATGCTATACTAACCAGTTGACATCATTGAATGTGTCAGGACTTACCTCACTGAAGAGCTTGAAATGTTTCTCAAACAAGTTGATCTCACTGGACTTGACGGCATGCACATCACTCACTACTCTTTACGCAGGCACCAATCAGCTGACTACCTTGAATCTGGATGGATGTGTATCTTTGGAGAGTTTAAATTGCACTAAGAATCAACTTACTGCCTTGGATTTGACACAGTGTTCGTCTCTTCAGACTCTGGGGTGTGGACAGAACCTTTTGACATCATTGGATTTGTCAAGCTTAACGACACTACAGGAGTTGAACTGTTCATCAAACCAGTTGACATCTATAAATCTGACAGGGTGTTCGTCTCTTCAGACTATAGAGTGTGAACAGAATCTTTTGACATCTTTGAATGTGTCAGGACTTACCTCTCTGAAGAGCTTGAAATGTTCCTTAAACAAGTTGACAGTACTTGATGTGTCCGGTCTTTTAAATTTGACTGGTGTTGAGTGCCGAGATAACATTTTGGCATCTTTGAATGTATCAGGATGCTCTGCTCTAAAATCTTTGAACTGTCAGTCAAATAAGTTGATCTCACTCGACTTGACAGCTTGCGCATCACTCACTACTCTTCGTGCAGGTACCAATCAGCTGACTACCTTGAATCTGGATGGATGTGAATCTCTGAATAGTTTATATTGCGCTAATAATCAACTGGTCACTCTGGATTTGTCCGATTGTGTAAAGTTGGAGTCAATAACCTGCAACTCCAACCAATTGATATCATTGGATCTCTCAATGTGCCCAAACTTGAAGAAGGTAACATGCTACAGCAATAAATTGACAGCGTTGAATATATCTGGTTGCTATAAACTTACTACAATCGATTGTAGGTCTAATCAAATAGCGGCACTGAATACTGCCGGTCTTACCGCCCTGTTAGGTCTATACTGTGAAAGCAACTTGCTGACCTCGCTGGATATAAGTGCGGCGAAGGAGACAATAAGGACCGTTTCGTGTTATGAAAATCAGATAACTTCTATAGATGCTTCAGGATGCGCAAAGCTTGAAGAGTTGTCCTGCTCTAGCAACCAGTTGACCTCTCTTAATGTTGAGGGGTGCGTAGCTATTGAGGAGTTGTCTTGCAATGATAATAAATTGACATCGCTGGATGCTTCTGACTGCGGAAAACTTCATATCTTAAGGTGTCAGAAAAATGAGATTTCATCTTTGGTGCTCCCTATAACTACCACATTGAAATATTTGTGGTGTCAGAAAAATAAGATTACAGCAGAGATTCCGGACTGGTTTGACAACATCACAACCTTCGAATATGACAGAAGGTATACGAACTACCGTAAAGATTATAGTGAAGATGTGAACGGCAAACTGGTTTACAAAGACAATGGAGTAGGCTGGTGGTATCCAGGTGAGCCTGACAAAGGTTATCACAGAAGAGACTGAATGCTTTCTACATATCCCCTGTCTCCACTGAGGCGGGGGACTTTGTTCTGGCCCCCTATTTTGCCGCGATAGGACATCCATTTGTAGAATGTGCCTGAGGGTACGGGGGTAAGAATGAGTCGTTCCATAGTGTGGCTCTCCAGACGTTTGGCTTCGTAGTCGGAGTTGAGTTCGCGCAGACGGGTATCCAGTGTGTCGGCAAACTTTTCGTAGTCCACAGAGACCCCCTCCTCGAACTCCACTACCCACTGGTGCGCGCCACGGGAAGAGCCATCCATAAAAACAGGTGCGACTGTGTAATCTTTTACAGCTACCCCCATCTGCTTACATGCGTAAGCGAGGGCTCTTTCTGCGTTGTCTATCATCAGCTCCTCTCCAAAAGTGTTGATATACTGCTGTGTTCGGCCTGTTATGATTATTTTGTGCGGGTGTACAGAGGTAAACTTGATACAGTCCCCTATGAGATATCTCCACAAGCCGCTATTGGTGGAGATTACAATAGCGTATGTAACACCTGGAAGAACTCCTTCAAGTGGGACAATGTCATCAGATTCTCCTGCGAGCACCTGCTGGAGTGAGTTCATAGGGATAAACTCATAGAAAATACCATTGCCTAAAGTCAATAGCATGCTGGGATCACTGAGATCATCTTGGAAAGCGAAGTACCCCTCTGATGCATTGTAGTTCTCCATATAGTTCATGCTGTCAGATGGTATAAGTTTTTTGAACTGCTCCCTGTATGGCTCAAAGCTGATTCCGCCGTGCATAAAAAGTTCGATATTGGGCCATATGTCGGTCAGATGCTTTACTCCATTGTACTCAATGAGCTTCTCCAGCATGATGAGATTCCAGGATGGAACGCCGGCGAAATTAGTGACATTTGCACCCGAGCACTCTTGGCATATACGGAGATTTTTCTCCTCGAAGTCATGTACAAGGGCTGTCCTTTTAGATGGCACCCTTATAGTTTCGATGATTTTGGGTGAGTTCTGCAGCAGAACGGCAGAGAGATCTCCGGTATAGTAGGACACTCTACCGGCACACTCCGGTTTTACACTTCCTCCTAGGGTAAGTGATTTACCATAGAAGAGTTTGCTGTCTGTGTGGGTAGATATGTATGATGCAAGGAGGGTCTGGAATCCTTTGTAGTGGCATCCTTTAAGATTGTCCGGAGTGATGGGGATGAATTTGCTTTTGTCAGCACTGGTGCCGCTAGATTTGGCATACCAGGGTGTCTTCTGGTTCCATAGGACATATTGCTCACCTAAGCGAAGCCTGTTGATATAAGGAAAAAGTGCGTTGTAGTCCCTTACCGGAACCTTTTTTCTGAAATCTTCGTAATCTTTGATGTTGGAGAAATCGTGTTCATGCCCAAATTTGCTCTCGGCACCCCCCTTGATAAGAGATTGGAAAAGGGAGTTCTGCACCTCAAAGGGCTTCTCGCGATATGAATCGGCCTCTTTAAGGAGACTCTTCCAGCAGGCAAGTAATATTCTGTTTATAAGGTTCATTGTCGGTGGTCAACTAAATTAGGACCTCGTGGAGTACTTTTATGGATTTTATCTCTATTTTTTGTCCCAAATTGTGTTCCAAAAATCGCACCAATGACTCGATGAATTCATTTTTTTTCTCCCTTTTTAGGGGAAATTTCATAGCCTCCTCTATCCTTAGTGTGAGAAATTGCCCCAACACTTCCCTTTGCCAGGGTTCAAAATTGGAGAATGCTGACAGTGATGCAGAGTCAGGCATAAAGCCCAGGAGGGAGATATATTTGATAGTGAACCATATGTGGAAATTGCCGTAATCACTTTCCAGGGCGTTGAGGGTCACTATCGAGCTCTCCAGAAAATCGTATAGCGAGGGGTCACTCTCCGAATCGCGGAGGGTCCGGTAGAGGAGTTCGCTTATGTATATGGCAATGGTGTTTTTCACCACGCTGCTCCTGAGGGAGTGGAGCGGGTATTTGGCGGAGTAGTCCCTCAGCTGAGCAATGGAGTAATCCGCCCCGGGGCGTATCTCTGTCTCGAGGATGCTCAGGGGGTGGAGGAGGGCTGTGGAACTGGAACCTTTTTTCTTTCCCACCCCCCTTATAATAAAACTCTTCCTCCCCTGTTCACGGGTAAATCCGTGCAGGATGATGGATGAGTCGCCATATTTGGTGGTGTGGAGAAGAATCATCGGCTATCGCAATGAGTTGAGGTGCTCAGCGAGGAGTTTCATGGCCATGCCTCGGTGGGAGATGGAGTTCTTCTCTTCTGCAGTGAGTTCGGAGAAGCATTTGTCATAACCCAGTGGTTTGAAGATGGGGTCGTAGCCAAATCCTCCGTTACCTCTGGCTTCAAGGGTAATTTCCCCCTCTACGATTCCGTCAAAGGTGGTTATTTCGCCATCAATGACAAGTGCTACTACACATCTGAAGCGGGCTGAGCGGGGGGCAGGGGCCCCTTCAAGTTCCTTAAGTACTTTTTCTATATTGTCCTGGAATGAGCATTTTTCGCCTGCATATCGTGCCGAATATACACCTGGAGCACCATTGAGGGCATCGATTTCAAGCCCGGTGTCATCTGCAAAGCAGTTTGTGTGGAGTCTGTGCCAAATGTACATTGCTTTCTGGATGGCATTTCCTTTCAGGGTGTCTGCAGTCTCAGGGATATCTTCGGTTATGCCGCACTCGGCGGATGTTTTCAATGAAAAAGAGGGGCCTAAAATTTGCTGTGCCTCCTGAAGTTTGTGTTTGTTGCCTGTGGCGAAAATGATGTTCATAACTGATATTCAAATGTTGCAACAAAGATATGAAAAGATTACTTTTGTGTGATATAAATGAGCAAGTATGACAAAATTCAGATACACTTTTCTGGCCATTCTGTTGGCAGTTTTACCTTTTTCACAAGCATTAGGACAGTCTAATGAGTTCAAAGCGGGGATATCTCTTGAGGTCCAAAGCAGGATTTTGAGGACTCTGGATGCATTCTATGTCGACTCCGTAGATATAGAGAAACTCGTCCATAGCGGGGTCAATGCCATGCTGCGTACACTGGATCCTTATACAGAGTTCATCCCTGAGAAAAATGAATCGGATATCGATATGCTTACCACGGGCAGCTATGGTGGTGTCGGCTCAGTAATTCAGAAGACACCCCAGGGGTGGATACTGATATCTGAACCATACGAAAATACACCTTCTGCCAAAATGGGTCTCCAGCCAGGAGATTCTCTACTTGAAGTGGACGGCATCTCTACACAGGAGCTCTCTGTCAGCCAAGCAAGTGACAGGATGAAAGGAGTGCCTGGTTCCGAGCTCAAACTCAAAGTCAAAAAGGGTCGCACTGGCGCTGTCGAGGATGTGGTACTGGTAAGGGAGAGAATTCATGTCTCTGATGTAGTATATTATGGGATGGTGCAGGATACCATCGGCTACATACAGATAGGCGGTTTTACCCTATATGGCTCGAAAGATGTCAGGAGGGCTTTTGAGAACCTGAGGGGCAATGGGAAGATGAAGAGGCTTATCCTCGACCTTCGCGGCAATGGGGGTGGCCTTATGAGTGAGGCAGTGGATATCGTATCGCTATTTGTCCCCAAAGGGACTGTAGTGGTATCCCAAAAGGGTAAGGGACCGGGTATGAACGAGGAGTTCAGAACCTCTACAGATCCGATAGATACCGATATTCCGATAATGGTCCTTGTCAATTCAGGCTCCGCTTCGTCGTCCGAGATAGTGGCAGGTGCACTTCAGGATCTTGACAGGGCTGTCATTGCCGGTGTCAGGACATTTGGAAAGGGGCTCGTGCAGAATATCAGACCTGTAGGCTATGACAACTCACTCAAACTTACTATCGCCAAATATTACACCCCTAGTGGAAGATGTGTGCAGGCTATAGATTACTCAAACCGTAATGAAGACGGAAGTGTCGGCTATGTGGCTGACTCACTCAAGAAAGAGTTCAAGACTGCTGCCGGACGCTCGGTGTATGATGGTGGTGGAATAACACCGGACATCACAGTGGAGACAGAGTATTACAGCAGACCAATGGTAGCTCTCATATACAGCAATATTATCAATGAGTTCGCTGTTGATTATTTTAAAAAGCATCTTCAGATAGCCCCTGCCGGTGAGTTCTCCCTTACTGATGAGGAGTTTGACCAATTTGTGGCATTTGCATCAGACAAGGAGTTTGACCACAGGTCAGAGTCACAGATAGAGATGGAGAGGGTAGTCAAGTCTGCAAAAAGGGAGAATCTCTACGATCTTAATGTAGAACTTATGGAGAAGCTCCTTGATGAGGTGACCCTTACCAAAGAGGAGTTCCTGAGACACCACAAAAAGCACATCAAAGAGGCCCTTGAGCAGGAGATATGTACCAAGTACTATTTCCAGAGGGGTGGAGCTGAGAACCTCCTCCGCTACAATGACCAGATGCTTAAAGCTATCGGACTCTGGGATGATGCCATCCTTCTCCCGCGACAGGAAAACGGCAAAAGTTGACGCGGAAGGGTGAAAAATGAGCTCCCGCGACAGGATTTTGCGAAATCTTGTCGCGGGAGTTTTATGTGAGGCCGGGTAGGCGATAAGGTCGGTGAGATTTGACACTTGTGTGCCGGCAATCATGTAGGTGTAGGACGGCATCAGCCGCGTTGGCGGACTTTACCGCTACGGTAGGCTTCGAGAAGCTTTTTAAGATCATCCACCTGGGAGCGGAGACGTTTTCCGTTGTCGGTATCCTTTACCAGCATTCGGTTTGAGACAAAGTCCACTACTGATGTGGTGGAGATGATGTCTTTTCCGAGGAGGGCTGCACTCTCTGCAGACTCGAACGGATGGTGCTGTACAAGCTTCAAACCGTGGGAGTTGAATATCAGGGTGTATCCGGCGATACCGGTCTCTTCCTGATAGGCCTTTGAGAAACCTCCATCGATAACCAGAAGCTTCCCGTCTGCCTTTATCGGGGTCTCTCCCTGGGTGGTCTTTACAGGGATGTGGCCGTTGATTATATGGGTGTACTGACCGGTCACACCGAACTCTTCAAGGATCTTCTCGCATATATCCTTCCTGTTCTTGAGTGTGGAGTATGCACCCTTTCTCTCTTTATGTGTGGCTTTGTCCGCTATGAAATATCTCTCGAATGTGGCCATCTTGTCCTTGTCAAAAGGTGGAGAGTATGGTCCGCACCATAGGAACCAGATGAAGTCTTCGCCAAACTTCTTCTTGACAGGATCCTTTTCGTAGAACCCTTCCCTTACGATGGTATCTATCTTGTCAAACAGAGCTTTTCCTGAGTACTCCTCTCCCTGAATGAGGACACTCTTGAAAGTACCATCCTCATTCATAAGCATTGAACCGTGGTACAGGAGGTTTCCGTTACGCACAAGATAGAGCGATCCCTTTGAATAGAGACAGTTTATGTGTTTGCGCAGTTTTTCGTTCCCTTTGAAGCTGGCTACCAGTTTCCTGACTACATCCTGCTCCTCTTCCGAAAGTTTGTAAGGAGAGGTGGGGTCTATAGTGGGGAAGTAGGTGTCTTTAAGTGGGTAGTCCACTCCGTCAAGCTCGACAGTGCCACGTTTGAAGTCAATTTTGTGGAGCAGATTGCGACTTTTCATCCCGAACTCTTCGTGAGCATTGATGACCTCACTTTCGAGCTTGAACTGAATGATGGTTATTGCCTTGTGCATCTTGGCTATGAGTGCCTCCTCTTTAGGTGATATCTCAGGATTGTCCCCGATTTTGGGTTTGAAATATTTGCAGGGATCGCTTCCGTAAGTATCCATGGCAAATCTGGCCAGAGGGAGGAGGTTGATTCCGTACCCCTCTTCTATGGCCTCCAGATTGGCATAGCGGAGACTTATCCTCAGTGCATTGGCTATACAGGCCGCACTGCCGGCTGCAGCCCCCATCCATACCAGGTCATGGTTTCCCCACTGGATGTCGCAGTTGTGGTACTCACAGATGGTGTCCATTATCAGGTGGGCTGCCGGACCTCTGTCATAGATGTCACCTATTATATGGAGTGAATCGATGGTGAGCCTGTGAATCACTTTTGATACGGCGATTATAAATGGATCCGCACTCCCTGTCTCGATGATGGAGTCGAGGATGGCACTGATATATTTCTGTTTGTCCGGCTGTGATGATGATTCGTGAAGCAACTCCTGGATGATATATGAGTACTCTGCCGGGAGGGCTTTCCTCACTTTGGAACGGGTATATTTCGATGAGACAGCCTCAAGTATCTTCACTATCTGGACCAGGGTGATGGTGTACCAGTCGTTTATGAATTCACCCTCCCTCTCCTTTACCTGTTTGAGCTTGCTTTCCGGATAGTAGATGAGGGCACACAACTCCCTCTTCTCCTGTTCGCGGATGGTGTGGCCGAAGACTTCCTCCACTTTGATCTTGATAACACCCGAAGCGTTTTTCAATATGTGCTGGAAAGCGTCATACTCTCCGTGGAGATCGGTTAGGAAGTGCTCTGTCCCTTTGGGGAGGTTCAGGATGGCTTCCAGGTTTGTAATCTCTGTACAGGCCGACTGGATAGTCGGAAATGATCTGGAGAGCAGCTCCAGATACTTTATGTCGTCACTCATATAGTTAGAATATTTCTGCCAACATACATCTTGCAGATCCGCCTCCATTGGTCTCAATGGTCTCGAGTTGAGGAGAAAGCAGTCGGTATGTTTTACTTAATTCTCTGTTTTGTTCCGGTGTAAGGCTTTTGCGTGCTGTGGCTGACATTACAAGCAGTTTTTTACCTTCGTTGCTTTGCAGCTCAAGCATATTTCCTGCAAATTGGCCCATCTGCTCAAGAGATATCCCGAGGATTTTCTTTCCTGTCTTCTCGAGGGAAGAGACCACCTTTTCCCTTTCGGAGATATCAGCTATGGAATCGAGGCATACGATAGCGTATGTGGTACCTACTGCCATCATTACATTGGTGTGGTAGATCTGTTGACCGTTGCTGTCTACAGCCTCAAACAGTACAGGGGTGTATCCAAGCTCTTTGCAAAAATCGTCCAGCACCTTTTCGTATGTGCGCGGTGAGCGGCAGGCATACACGATTTTGTTCTCCCTGTCGAGGATCATGCTCCCTGTCCCTTCGAGGAACAGCCCCTGGTCTTCGTAGTGGGTAAGGTCGACTGTCCTTGTCACCTTGAAACTTTTCTTTATGATTTGGAGGAAGTGCTCTTTCCTCTCCTCCCTCCGGTTAGGGGCAGCCATAGGGTAGAGTACCAGTGTCCCGTCTTCGTGGGTAGTGAACCAGTTGTTGGGGAATATTGAATCGGGCGTGCGGGGCTCCAATGTGTCCTCCGCTAACGCAATATTGACTCCGTTTGCACGCAATAGGGTAGTGTATGCCAGAAATTCTCTCAGTGCCGATTCCTGTACGGCACGGCCAAATCCATCTTTTTTCTGGAAAGCGTTGCTTTCAGCTGTCTGCGGGTTGAATCCGAACCTCGCAGGTTTAACCATAAATACGGTAGAAGTTGTCTGCATATTAGATAATCTCTTCAAATGCTTTTTTGATTATTGCAATGGCTTCTCTGAGCTCCTGTTCGTTGATGACCAATGGTGGAGCGAAGCGGATAATGTGTTTGTGGGTTGGCTTCGCAATAAGACCCATTTCTGCCATTTTCAAGCAGATATCCCAAGCCTCCACTCCGTTGGTGGGTTCGGTAACCACTGCGTTGAGGAGACCTTTGCCCCTTACATATTTGAACAGAGGTGATTTGATTTTGGATATCTCTTCGCGGAAGATCTTGCCGAGGCGCTCCGCATTTTCGGTGAGGTTCTCCTCTTTTACCACCTGAAGAGCGGCCATTGCCACTTTGGCTGCAAGTGGGAAGCCTCCGAATGTCGAACCATGCTCGCCCGGTTTGATGGTGAGCATTATCTCGTCATCTGCAAGGACTGCCGATACGGGGAGGACGCCGCCTGAGAGGGCTTTGCCGATGATTACCATATCGGGGCGGATCCCTTCGTGGTCGCTGCAGAGCATGCGCCCTGTACGGGCAATGCCTGTCTGAACCTCGTCTGCCACGAAAAGGACATTGTGCTTTTTGCAAAGGTCGTAGCAGGTTTTCAGGTATCCGTCATCCGGAACATATACACCTGCTTCACCCTGGATGGGCTCAAGCATAAGTGCTGCCACTCTCTCCCCCTTCTCTTCGAGAATCTGTTCGAGGGCCTTCGGATCATTGTATGGGATAGTTACAAATCCCGGTGTGAATGGTCCGTATTGTGAGTAGCTGTCGGGGTCGGTAGATATTGATACGATGGTGATGGTGCGGCCGTGGAAGTTTCCGTCGCAGGTGATGATCAGGGCTTCATTCTCAGGAATCCCTTTACGGATATATCCCCATCTGCGTGCGAGCTTGAGTGCAGTCTCCACAGCCTCTGCCCCTGAGTTCATGGGGAGGAGTTTGTCGTAGCCGAAATATTCGGTGGCGAACTTCTCGTATGGTCCCAGACAGTCGTTGTAAAATGCTCTGGAGGTCAGGCACAGATCGTGGGCCTGATCGCATAGCGCCTGCACGATTTTGGGATGGCAGTGACCCTGGTTCACAGCCGAATATGCTGAAAGAAAGTCGAAATATCTTTTACCATCTACGTCCCATACATAGATGCCTTTACCTTTTGAGAGGACTACAGGCAGCGGATGATAGTTGTGTGCTCCATGTTTATCCTCAAGATCAATGTACGATTGTGCTTTAGGTGATATATTCATATGCTGTACTCCATTTAAATCATAACATCCACAAATATAATAAAAAATGTACCTATTTTTGCCAAACTTATTTGATGGTATGAAAAAGAAAAGAGAATTTCCCAATACTTATGTGATAATTTTTGCCATACTGGCCATTTGTGCTGCAGCTACATGGTTTGTTCCAGGTGGGGAGTATGTTACTGTAGAGGATTCATTGGTCTATACGGAGGTAGAGTCAGTACCCCAGACGTGGCAGGTTTTTGAAGCTCTATATTCAGGTTTTGCAAAGCAGGCTGGAATTATAGTATTTATCCTGATTATAGGGGGAGCTTTCTGGATCGTGAACTCATCAAAGTCGATAGATGTGGGGATAATTTCGTTCCTTAATGGGACAAAAAAGCTTGAGAGGTTTCCGCTGCTGAAGAGACTTGGGGTAAACAATGTAGTTATTGCTCTTATAATTACACTATTTTCACTTTTCGGTGGTGTTTTCGGGATGAGTGAAGAGACTCTTGCTTTTGTGGTGGTACTGGTGCCTCTTGCCATTTCCATGGGGTATGATTCGATAGTGGGTGTCTGTATGGTCTATGTTGCGGCACACGTGGGTTTTGCAGGTGCATTCCTGAACCCTTTTACAGTGGGTGTAGCACAGAATATGGCAGATATTCCCATGTTTTCTGGGATGGGCTACAGGCTTTTCTGCTGGGGTTTGCTCACAGCTATACTAATTGCAGTGGTGTTGGTTTATGCTGCCCGTGTCAGAAAGGACCCTAAGAGGTCAATTGTATATGAGAGTGACAGTTATTGGAGAGAGAAGATGGGTGAAGAGGGGGTGAGGGTGCAGTTTGAGAGAAACAGGTCTTCTTTGGTGGCATATGTGCTGGCATTGGCCGCTGTGGTGGCATTCACTATTGCATATTCAAGTGATTGTGCCATCAAAATAGGTGAATCAGAGTATCAGGCTGTGTGGTTGTTGCCTGTGATTGCAGCTCTTTTCGGAGTTGTTTCTTTTATTGCAGTGAGGCGATCATACCACTTCTTTATATTGGCTCTTTTGGGTTTTACCATTGTATATCTGATTGTCGGAGTGCTGGCATTCGGGTGGTATATAGGTGAGATATCAGCTCTGTTTCTGGCCTTTGGAATACTATGTGGTATAGCTATTGGACTATCACCAAATAATATAGTAAAGGAGTTCCTCAATGGTGCAAAGGATATAATGTCGGCTGCCCTGGTTGTGGGTTTTGCTGCCGGTATCATAATTATACTGGAAGACGGGCACATAATTGACACCCTATTGCACTCTATGGAGTCGGGTTTGGGTGATTCCGGACAGATGGCTTCATTGTCCCTGATGTATGGAATTCAGACGATGATCAATTTCTTTATCCCATCTGCGACTGCCAAGGCTGCAATTACTATACCCATCATGGCTCCTTTTTCAGATTTGATAGAGCTATCGCGTCAGGCAATGGTGATGGCTTTCCAGTTCGGTGACGGTTTTACAAATATGATAACCCCCACTTCCGGAGTGCTGATTGCTGCACTCGGTATGGCTAAGATTCCATATTCGAAATGGGTAAGGTGGGTATGGAAATTTATCCTCTTGCTAATTTTGCTGGGATTTTTATTGCTAATTCCCACTGTATATTTGAATTTGTCAGGTTTTTAGATACTTTTGCGGACCATGAGAAAATTTCCATATATCTATTGTCTCACTGTTCTGTTTATGTTGTGTTGTCCCATTCTAGAAACTGTGGCACAAAACAAGGATCTGAACACCTACCTTGAAAGTGTGGAAGGTAATTCTTTGCTTTATAGAGGAAAGATAGAGAAGCATTACAGTTTTAAGTACAAAGGGACCTATTTTGTCTATCAGGAGGAGTATGTTGCTGGTGACGTGTATTACAACAAGAAGCTTTATACAGGAGTTCTCCTTAATCTCAATGCCGAGACCGATGAGTTGTCGGTAAGGTTGACAAGTTCACATTTGCCAGTTTCTCTGGACAAATCCCTTGTAGAGTATTTTACTTTAGGGGAAAAAAGGTTTGTCAATGTGAGAGGTGGCTATTATGAGATTCTGGTGGAAGGAGATGTGCCTCTAATGAAAAAAACCACTAAGGAGTATAGGGAAAACCTTGTATCATCCGGGCAGGATTCCAAGATAGAGAAGGTGTATGATTCTGTTTTGGAATATTATCTGGTGAAAGAGGGGGAATGGGTTAAGGTTTCAGGTAAGGGCAGTTTCACCAAACTTTTCAAGGAGCATAAAAAAGAGATTAATGAGGTGTTCAGATCGGCTCCACGTGTAGTGAGAAATGATAAGGATGTGCTTTACAAACGTGTGATGGAGGTGGTAAGATGAGAAAGCTGGTAATGATTTTATGTCTGGCACTTTCCTTTCCTGTGTTCGGCCAGCAAATATCGTTCTATAGGTCTCCGCTCGATTCTGTGGCGGTGAAAATGGATGAACTTTTTGATGGGAGGGTCTTCTTTGTCCCCGACACTTCAGGTACTGCAAAAATTACAGTACGGGTGGACGATCCGTCTCTATTCATAGATGAAGCAATCAATGCCCTCAAAGGGATAGGTTATTCTGTTACAATGCAGGATGGCAATATGTTTATCCTTAAGGGTGTGGGAATTTCCACATCGCTTCCGGTTCAGTATTTCCAGGAAAAAGTGGTTTTGTCGGAAGGTACAGAGGAGTACCTCAATGCTTTGAGCGAGGATGTGAAGGTGGCAAACTTTGCCAATAAGGTTTATGAGATAGGACGTGAGGAGAATTGCAAAGGTGGAAAGCTGTATCTGAGTGGAGTGGTCCAGAATGTGAGGAACGGTGAGCCCCTGGTGGGTGTTTCTGTATATAGTGAGGAGCACAAGGCTTACGCTCAAACCGACGAGTTCGGTTTTTACAAGATACTGCTGCCCGCAGGTGCAAACAAAATAAAAGCAAGTGGTTTCTCTCTCAATGATGTGGAACTTGATATAAGGCTTTTTGAGACCGGTAGTCTGGATATCATCATGAAAGAGAAGGTCTTCTCTTTGACAGAGGCAACAGTCTCTGCTGAGAGTACAAACAGCAGAAAAACAAATAAAATGGGAGTGGAGCTTGTGAGGATTGGCAGAATCAAGCAAGTTCCGTCAGTTTTGGGAGAGGCTGATGTGCTGAAAGTGCTGGTGACTCTTCCTGGTGTAAAGTCAGTGGGAGAGGCTTCAGGCGGATTCAATGTACGTGGTGGCGCAACAGATCAGAATCTCATTTTGTTCAACGAAGGTACCATCTATAATCCGACTCACCTGTTCGGACTCTTCTCTGCATTCAATCCTGATGTGGTGACTGATGTTGAGTTGTACAAGAGTTCTATTCCTGCCGAATATGGAGGAAGGCTCTCTTCTGTTTTGGAAATCAGAGGTAGAGAGGGTAATGACAAGAAAGTGTCCGGTTCATTGGGTATCGGACTTTTGACCACTAAAGGGCATATTGAGGGGCCATTTTCGAAAAGTGGAAGGACTAAATTCATTGTGGGTGCCAGGACCACCTACTCTGACTGGATGTTGGGTCTCCTTCCAGAGAACAGTGGCTACAATCAGGGAACTGCCAATTTTTATGATGTAAACGCTTCTGTAAGCCATAAATTCAATGACAAAAACAGCATCTATGCCTATGGTTATTATTCTAGGGACAAGTTCAGCTTCAGCGTCGACACTTCGTATATGTACAACAACATCAATGGATCGTTGAAGTGGCGAAGCAACTTTTCTGACAGGCACAATATGGTATTTACCATAGGATACGACCAGTATGGCTATGATGTGATGGATACACATAAGGATATTGAGGCTTACAATCTCAAGTTCAATATACAGCAGGGGTATGCGAAACTTAAGTTCAAATCAATGCTTGGGGACAGACATACCCTAAGTTATGGATTGAACAGTGTATATTACTATTTGAGGCCAGGTATGATGCTTCCATACGATATCCCAGGAGGGAATCCATCCCTTGTGACAGAGAATATCCTTGATACAGAGCAGGCTGTGGAGTCTGCGCTCTATATTTCTGATACATGGAATATTTCTGAGAAGTTGTCGGCAGATTTAGGCCTCAGGTACTCGGTGTTCACAAATCTCAATCCATTCAAGTATTATGGAGGACCTGAATTCAGAGTGTCGGGCAAATGGCTTATTTCTGATAAAGTGACAATGAAGGCTGGTTTTAACAGTATGAGACAGTATATTCACATGTTGTCAAATACTACCACCATGTCCCCTACTGATATATGGAAGCTTAGTGATGTCAATATCAGACCCCAGACGGGATGGCAGGCGGCGATGGCCCTCTATTCTATGCACTTGAACGGGAAGGTGGAGCTCTCTCTTGAGGGTTATTACAAGAAAATGGACAATTACCTCGATTATAAGAGCGGTTCTGTACTGATTATGAACTCTAATCTGGCTGAGGATGTTATAGAGACCAGAGGACAAGCATATGGAGCAGAGTTTATGGTCAAGAAACCACTGGGAAAGCTTAATGGCTGGATATCGTATACATACTCAAGAACACTCCTTCAGGAGAAAGAGAATAGAGGTGTATTCTCGGTGAATGGTGGAGAGTGGTATCCTGCTCCATACGACAAACCGCACGATGTAAAGTTTGTGGGCAACTACAAGTTTACACATAGATACAGCATATCTATGAATATTGACTACTCTACCGGCCGACCAGTGACTATTCCCGTGGGCAAATATCTGTATGGCGGTGGGTACAGGCTTTACTTTTCAGATAGAAATGCATATAGGGTTCCGGATTATTTCAGGATGGACCTCGCTTTGAATATCGAGCCAAGCCACTACCTCAAACAGCTGTCCCATTTCTCTGTAACGGTCGGTGTATATAATGTGACAGGTCGAAAGAATGCCTATTCGGTATATTATGATACAAATTCGGGCAAGAATGTCCAAGGTTATATGCTGACCATCTTTGGTGCGCCCATTCCTTATGTTAACATAAACGTGAAATTCTAATGAAAGGTTTTTTGAAATATATATTCATTCTGTTCGCTTTTTTAGGGGTGGTGTCATGTGTGTACCCGTTTACACCTGAAGGGGTTGAGGGAGAGGTAGGTATCTTGGTTATGGAGGGGGATATAAATGCAGGTATTGCTTCTACATTTGTACCGAGCAGATCAATTTCACTTACAGGACAGAACAATGGAGTGGAGGCTGTGGATCTTACAGAAATATACGTGGAGTCAGAATCCGGTGAAAAGTTCGGACTTATAGAGAAGATTGAAGAGGAAAACAAAGACTTTCTCAATAATAGAAAAGTATCATATGTGTTAGGCACAGATGCCATGTCAAAAGATCATAAGTGCAGACTTGTCTTTTCGGCTGACAATAAAACTTATATGACAGGATGGTTGGACTTCGTGCCAACACCGGAGATAGATTCAGTTACTTATACTGTGGCTGAGGATCATACACATTTGGATATACATGTCCACACCACAGGTCTGAATGATACTTTAAGATATTTCAAGTGGGACTACAAGGAGGATTGGGAATTCAGTACATATTTCCAGCAGACGGTGTACTACTTGAAAGACAGCAATATGGTATATTTGTATGAAGAAGGAGAATCTCCGTATTTTTATTGTTGGAACAGTAGTATATCAACCAATATCAATATTTTAAGTACCGAGTCATTATCCCAGAACAAAGTATGTCAACATCCGGTAAAGACCATCTACAATACGGATATGAGACTCTCCTATCTGTATGCCATAGAGGTGTTTCAAAAGGGGTTGTCAGAAGAGGCGTACAAATATTGGGAGACACTTTTGAAAAATAATGACGGCTCTGCCGGAATCTTTGCACCTCAGCCAAATGAGATGAGGGGAAATTTGTTTTGTGTGGAAGATCCCAGTGAGATGGTTTTGGGTTATATATCATGCTGTGAGACAAAGAGCAGGAGAATCTTTATTGACAGGGTGGATCACAGAATCTATAAAAGTGGGGACAACTGTACGCAGGAGTCCAAACCAGTGGAATTGTGGAGCACTATGTATAGTTCAGGGTGGGATGTGGTAAATGTTGATCCGTTAAGCGGAGAGATCTTTTGGGCCCCCCGAAGATGTGTTGACTGCAGGGCAAACGGAACCAAGAACAAGCCGTCATTCTGGCCTAATGATCATAAATAGCAGATGAGTATGAGAAAGGTTTTATCATATTTTGCGATAGCACTTATTGTAGCATCTTCTGCTGCTGACCTCTTTGCCCAAGGGGCAAGGATTGTGGAGAGGGTATATATCGCTACCGACAAACAATCATATATTGCAGGGGACAGAGTGTGGTGCTCCGTGTTTTGTTTTGAGGCTGGAGTAGGGCTGGGGATGTCAAATTTCAGCAGTACTGTCTATCTGGAACTCCAGGACCAGAACCAGGTGGTACTTACTGCCAAGGTGGCCCTTGCCGAAGGTAGGGGTGCTGGTGCCATTGAGCTTCCTCCCACATTGCCTACAGGCAATTACAAGTTGTTGGGCTATACCACCCAAAACAGGAATGAGGAGGGCTTTTCACCAGAAGGAAAAATTATATCTATATACAATGTGATGACCGCCGAGAGGGTTGAGGGGAATGTGGAATTGACGCATAAGGGAATTGATGTGGCTATTCCTGTAGCTCAAGGCAATGTTGCAATAGAAAGGGAAAAGGGTGGAGTTGTGGTGGAGTTGCCTACGGTGGAGGTGAAAAAGGGGGAGGAGTTCCATCTAAAACTTAAAAATGGTACCGAAGAGAGTGCATCATTGAGTCTCTCGGTCTATCATACAGATCCTTTTGTTACCAGGATTGACAGTGGTATTGTGAATTTTTGGGAAAAATCGGCACACACTTCCTTTGGTGCTGTAACAGGTAATTTGCTGCCGGATTATGAGGGTGAAGTGGTCAGGTTGAATGTTTCTGGTGGCAATGATGAAAGGATGTATGTCTCATTCCCTGGTGTGCATGTGGATACTTATTCATCTGAAGTTGATGACAATGGTAGAGCATTCATTGTGACTCCGAATGTATACGGAGATAGAGATATGGTGTGTGAAGGTGGATCTGCGGTTTCTCTGCAGGACCCTTTCATCAGGGAGGTTAAGGGCGATATTCCTCAACTCAGGCTTTATCCTGAGATGGAAGAGGTGCTGACCCGCAGAGGTTTCTCCATGCAGGTGGGACGCAGGTTTGATGCGGACACCCTCTACGAAAAGCTGCCGGTAAGGGCTAATATTCTTCTCGATGCCAATAAAGTGACCTATATTTTGGATGATTATACACGGTTCACCAAAATGCAGGAGGTGTTGGATGAGTTTGTCTCGGAAATAAGGGTCAGGACAGTGAAAAAACAAAAACTGCTTTCGATCATGGTCAAGACAGTTGAGGGTACATACTATGCGAATGGATACTCTTTGGTTATGTTGGACGGTGTTCCTGTAACTGATCAGTCCAAGATTCTGGATTATGACCCCCTTCTCCTTCATAGGATAGAGATTTATACAGGTCTCTACTCCATCGGAAATATGTTCTGTGAAGGCGTTGCCAACTTTATAACATATAAAGGTGACATGACGGGATATGATTTCGGAGACAAAGTGAAGATACTTCCATATAAAGGAGCTATATATCCACTTGCGTTTACTGGCAGTAGAATACAGGCTGGTGGTGCATATCCGGATTACAGGGAGACAATATATTGGCATCCCCTTCTGGAAATGGAGCGTGGCAGTGAAGAGGAGATAAGATGCATTGCCCCGATGTACTCTGGAGATTTTGAAATTGTATTGGAAGGTGTGACCAGATCGGGTAACCCCATATTCTATAAATCAACTCTTAAAATTAGATAAATTGTTGATTTCTTGTTGGTAAATCCCCAAAAATGACTATCTTTGCAGCCCGTTTATTTTGACGGGATTGTATAAAGTTAAGATTTACAACTATTTATGCCAACAATTCAACAATTAGTTCGCAAAGGACGCGAGGTCATTGTCGAGAAGAGCAAGTCTCGCGCGTTGGATGCTTGTCCTCAGAGAAGAGGAGTATGCGTACGTGTGTACACTACTACACC
>JAZRHK010000062.1:0-1115 GCA_045644725.1 Candidatus Coprenecus sp.
CCCCTGAAGGCCCTCCCCATAAAGTGGGTCCCCCCCTTTTTGGGGAGCCAATGCCTCCAGGTGGCGCCTCCCACTTGGTATTTACCTTATACTACTAAAGTGCTTTCAGTATTTTTGCCAACTGATCAGGACACGATGTCGGTCTTTTGCCGCAGGTTATGCCCTCGAGGCGTCTGATTGCCTCTTCTACTGACATTCCCTTGATCAGTGCTCCGATACCCTTTGCATTTCCGTCACACCCTCTGGTGTAAACCACCGACTGGATGATGCCGTCCTTGATCTGGATATCTATCTGCTTCGAGCAGACCAATGCACTTGGAGCGGCTACAACATAACGTACTCCGTCCACGGTCTCGTCACTTATGATCTTGTAATCTTCTGCTGTCATTTCCTGTCTTGCTTGAGGCTGTACGTCCTGAGCCTGCATTGAAAGGCCGTACAAAGCCATGATTGTCATGATGATAAACTTCTTCATAGTCGTGATTAAAATAATGTAGGGTGATTGTCATCAAGTTCCTTGAGAACCTTCTCCATGATGGCCTCACGGAAAAGCACAGCCTTGGTGCCTACTCGGAACTTCTCACAATACTGGCGTATCGCTGCCATCTCGCTATCGTTAAGGTAAATGACCTGTCTGTGACGACGGGTCAACGCCTCCTTCTGTTTCCTTAGATAATCAGGGTCGACCCCTGACACTGTCTTTTTCTTAGTTTTTGCCACTTAACCTATTGTTTGCCATGCATATTGCATGAATATTTCCGGCAAAGTTAGCATTTTATTAACATTTTTACTAAATTTGCCTATATATGAATGTCAAGGGATACATATTTGTCCGACTTTAGGAGGGGCTCTCGAAGCAATTCCCTCCCAATTGCAATTGACAATCTCGGTTTGTCTTGCCGTTAGGATCCCTATCGACTTCCCTCCTAAGGAGGGCAATCCGTAAAATACTTTTTAATACTGAATTAGACATCCATGCATATTGATGTAATGGTGGCTGATGTGAGCCACTTTGTGTACGCAGATGAGATCTGCCAAGAAATACTTTTGTCCGCCCGCGAAAGAAAAACAGGTATCCCCAGAAGAACCTCTGAGTACCTTCAGGAAAAGATGGC
>JAZRHK010000063.1:0-16617 GCA_045644725.1 Candidatus Coprenecus sp.
CAGCCTCTGCTCCACCCGCTATAATTGCATCTGCATAGCCATGTTTTATCGCGTGGAAGGCCTCACCGATGGAGTGGGTACCAGTGGCACAAGCGGTGACAATTGGGAGACAAATTCCCCTTGCATTGTGCGCAATTGCGACATTGCCCGAAGCAATATTACTGATCATGTTTGGAATGAAGAGAGGGGACACCCATTGTGCACCATTCTCATTGAGATTCTCCACCTCTTTGATAAATGTACGCATTCCACCTATACCCGAACCTATATATACGCCGAGTCTCTCCGGTGCAATCCCCAAGTCTCCCGCATCTGACATAGCCTGATTTGCTGCTGCCATAGCATATAGGGTAAATTTGTCCCCTTTTCTCGAAATGGAAGCAGGGATACCATAATCTGCAGGGTTGAAATCCTTGATTTCGCCTGCCACTTTTACCGGAAGGTCTTCTGCAGGGAATTTCTTGATGTAGTCTATTCCACACACCCCCTCTGTAAGATTCTTCCAGAAGGTCGAGACATCATTTCCCACCGGGCTGATAACCCCAAGACCTGTTATAACTACTCTTCTACCCATGCTGCACCCCCTTTCAGTCTGGCCACTGCGTCAGTTACCATTTCTGATATGATTTCCGCAGCCGGCTTGATCTCCCTTACCATTCCAACACTCTGTCCGGCCATAAAACTTCCATATACTTCATCACCATTCTGCACCGCCTTGCGAAGTGATCCCGATCCATACTCAAGTATCTGCTCCGGCGTTACTGAAGGATCTTTCTCCATCGCTGCAAATTTCTTGGTAAACGGACTCTTCAGTGCCCTCACAGGGTGCCCAAGAGTCTTACCTGTAACCACTGTATCGGTCTCAGCTGCAGCAATGATCTTATCCTTGTATGTCTGATGGATAATACACTCGGTAGCGCCCAAAAAACGTGTACCACACTGCACACCCTCTGCCCCAAGCATAAATGCAGCTGCCATCCCTCTGCCATCAGCTATACCACCTGCTGCTATGACAGGTACCGATACAGCATCTGTCACATTTGGGATGAGGGCCATGGTATTCATCTCACCAATATGTCCACCGGATTCACCACCTTCTGCCACTACTGCTACTGCACCCATTCTCTCCATCCTCAACGCCAATGAGGCAGCAGCGACAACAGGGATAACCTTAATCCCGGCAGCAAGCCATGCATCCATATACTTGGAAGGTGAACCTGCCCCAGTAGTGACAACAGGGACCTGCTCATCTATCACCATCTGTGCTATCTCGGCAGCATTTGGAGCCTGAAGCATGATATTTACAGCAAAAGGTTTGTCTGTAAGTTTTTTGCATTTTCTTATCTCTTCTCTGACTACATCAGAACCTGCATTTACACAAGATATTATACCGAGTCCCCCTGCATTTGAGACTGCGCTTGCCAGAGATGATTCTGAAATCCAAGCCATTCCACCTTGGAAGATTGGGTATTTGATTCCCAACAGTTCACATATTCTACTTTTTATCATATCCTTAGTTTTTTCTAATTTACAAAATTACCAGTACAAAAGGCAAGCACCTGTGGTGAAACCTGCACCAAAAGCGCTCAAGACAATCTTGTCCCCCTTTTTAAGTTTGCTCCCTTTATTCATCTCATCCAGAAGGATAGGGATGCTGGCAGATGAAGTATTGCCATACTTCCCGATATTGTTGGGGAATTTTTCACTGCACTGGTCAAGACTCTCCCTGATAGTATCTATAATCCTTATATTGGCCTGATGGAGAAGATAATGGTCCACATCATGTTTGGTTATATTGCCATCAGCTATCACCCCCTCAATATCTCTCAGAGAGGAAGAGACTGCAAGTTTGAATACATCCTGTCCCTTCATCACCAAAGGGCCATCCGCCTCCTCCTTGGTTATAAATGGGGTATGTTCAAGTTTCCTCTGCTGGTAAAGAGACTCCTGTTTGCTGGTAGTGGTGAGTCTTATTGACTTGACATTATCCCCTCTTCCCAATACTACAGCCCCTGCACCATCTCCGAAAAGGACGCAGGTGCTCCGGTCTGACCAGTCCACCATACGGGTAGGTTCCTCTGCACATACAACCAAAATATGTTTTATATCCTTTTTTGAGGAAAAATATGACTCTGCTATATCCAGAGAGTAGATAAAACCGGCACAAGCACCATTAAGGTCAATACAAGGGCAAGTTGCCCCTATCCTCCCCTGGATTATACAGCTCAGAGCAGGTGTTATATACTCGTTCACCACATTTGAACATATAATGAAATCAAGTTCGCCTGCAGATATACCTGAATTGTCAAGCGCCCTTTTTGCAGCATTTACAGCCAGATCCTCCAGTTTTTCATCAGAGATCAACTGCCTCTGGCTTATCCCTGTTCTTGTACGGATCCAGTCATCACTAGTGTCCAGAAACTTCTCGAGCATCTGATTTGTCACTGTCAAAGCCGGATGCGCACTTCCTGTTCCTATTATTCTCATAATGCTAAAAATCTAAAATTTTCACACGCAAAACTGAAGAAATGGAAAAACATATCCAAACCACTGTGACAAATGGTAACCAAAAAGCGAATATTTTACATAACCATGGTTACATTATTGTCAATTTGTAATCTATGAATTTTGAATAAAAAAAAGCGGGTGATACAAATCGACACAAACCGACTGTATCTCCCACTTTTAGATAACCAAGTGCAGATCTATTATTCCTCTATTTTTTTATCCACAACTTCCAGAATCTCTCTCTCCCTCTGCTGAGCTTTATCCGCTATCTCTGACGCTCTGGCTATAAGCTCCTGCGCAGTTTGACGGTCTTTCAGACCTGCCGCGTTGATCTTGACATTCAGAAATGCCCCAAGAACAGCAGAACGGGCTGCCAAAGCACCTACACCTGCATCCGATACAGAGTTTGGATTGCCCTCTTTGGCCATTGCCTCAACTACATCAAATACCTTATATGATACCTCCATTGTCCTCAATGGAACCTGAGTTGCATAAAGTGTTGCTGCCTGAAGTGCTGCTGCACGGGCCGCTTTCTCCTGATCATTGCCCTTAGGCATACCGAGTGCCTCCATAATCCTGTTGAAAGCATTGGTATCCTCATCCACCAAATGGAGAAGCTCATACATCAGTGCCTCACCCTTCTCTGCCCACTCTGAGAAATAACCGCATCTTGAGTCCCAACCAGGCTTATGCGATGAGAGGTTTGCCACCATCGAACCCAAGGCGGCACCAAGAGAGCCCATATATGCAGAAATGGATCCACCACCAGGGGCAGGTGATTCGCGCGAGGTCTCCTCTGCAAACCCTTTGCAAGTCAAATCTATAAGTTTGGCAGATTTGTCCATATCCTCCAGGATATACTCTATCACCTTCTCACGTGGATTGAAAGGCTTCAGATCATCAAGACCCATAGATTTGATAGCAATCTTGATTATATCCTCCTCAGGAATACCGCATGAGCGGCCCTGTTTTACCAGATAGTGTTTACCTGCATCAATAAGGACCCTTTTAGGGATAAGTCCTACAATCTCAGAACCTGTAACACGGATACCTCTCGCATATGCCTTGTCACACACCTCATCAAATGCCACGTGAACAGGGGTCTGCGTAATGTCTGTCACATTCATCGATACCTGTGCGATGCCATACTCGTCGATATACCAACCTATAGCTTTACAAGCTTTCAATGTACCGGGAATCCATACAGGTTCGCCATTCTCATCTTTTACCACTTTACCTACTATAGGATCCCCCTCCCTCTTTTTGCGACCCTTTTCACGCACGTCAAATGCCACAGAGTTTGCCCTGCGGGTCGATGTGGTATTGAGATTATAGTTTATAGCGACAAGGAAATCACGGGCACCTACTGCGGTAGCACCGGTCAGAGCGACCTTTTCATCAAATTTTGCAGGGCCGTAATCTGGGATGCAGCCACCCTCATTGAGTCTCTTCTGAAGTCCCTCATACTCTCCGGCACGGCATACTGCCAAATTCTTCCTTTCAGGACATTTTGCTGCCGATTCGTAGCAGAATACAGGGATACCAAGCTCCTCCCCTATTCTTTGTCCTAACTTGTGGGCATACTCCACACACTCCTCCATTGTAACACCTGAAACAGGGACAAGGGGACACACATCTGTAGCGCCAAAACGTGGATGCTCCCCGTGGTGGTTTCTCATATCGATAACTTCTGATGCCTTCTTAACCGCCCTGAAAGCAGCCTCAACCACATTTTCCGGTTCTCCCACAAACGTAACTACTGTCCTGTTGGTAGCGGCACCAGGATCTACATCCAGAAGTTTTACACCTTCAACAGTCTCAATAACAGATGTAATCTGGTTGATTACATCCATATCACGTCCCTCACTGAAATTGGGGACACACTCTATAAGTCTACGCATATATTTAAGCTTTAGATGGGTCTATAAAAACAATATCTTTATCCAATTTGGCTGCAAGTGCCGGGTAATCTATCTCAAAATAATGGACAGGATACAGAACTGCAGGTTTGAGCTGGTTTGCCAATCCCACAAATTCATCATCGGTCATAGTGTAAGGGAGATTCTTGGGGAGGAATGCCATATCAAGTTTGGGAAGCTCCTTCATCTCCTCAACAGGCTCTGTGTCGCCTGCCACATATACCTTATATCCACCGAAATCAAACAGATAACCATTCCCGAACCCTTTTGGGTGAAAATGGTTGCCCTCTTCATTTCTCCTCTCAATATTGTACGCAGGGAGGGCATATATCTTTATCCCGTCCCATTCGCACGAGTCACCATTTGCAAGTGGTATATATCTGTGATCCACTTTCCCTATACTTTCACTGACAATAAAGGCTGTATCTGAGGCCAGAATCTCATTGAATGCCTTGGGATCGTAGTGGTCATAGTGGTCGTGGGTAGAGAGGATGAGATCAGCCTCATCCATCCCTGTATAATCTGTAACCTCACTGTAAGGGTCTACATAGATGTTTTTGCCATTTATCTGAAACAGGAGAGAGGCGTGTCCGAAGACCTTTACCTTCAACTCACCAAGTGGGGTTTTATAACTGTTCATAAAAATTATGTTTTAGATTATTTTTCCGTTTAGAATTACTGTATCTACCAAAGGTGTAGAGAACGAATATGGGAGGAATTCATATGACGGGACCTCTTTGGTAATGAATACATTCGCCTTTTTCCCCACAGTAATTGATCCGAGAATTTCTGCCACATCCATAGCAAATGCACCATTTATGGTAGCCGCATTTATCACCTCTTCAGGGAACATCTTCATCTTCAGACAGCCCAGTGCCATCATGAATTTCATATCTCCGCAAGGGCAAGAACCCGGATTATAGTTAGATGCTATTGCCACCGGCAATCCATAATTGATCATATCCCTTGCCGGTGCAAAATCCATCTCCAGGAAGAAAGTGGCTCCAGGGAGCAATGTGGCTATGGTATCAGAGCCTTTGAGTGCCTTGAACTCCTCCTCTGCTGTGTATTCAAGGTGATCCACACTTCTGGCATTGTATTTTACACCTACCTGCACTCCACCCGAAAAACTCATCTGGTTTGCATGCACTTTCGGTCTCATTCCATATCTGATACCCGCCTCAAATATCTTTTCAGAGTCCTCAACAGTGAAGAATCCATTTTCACAGAAGATATCCACATACTCGGCAAGCCCCTCTGCAGCTACAGCGGGAATCATCTCCCTTACAATTTCATTCACATACTCCTCCCTTCTCCCTGCATACCTTGCCGGAACAGCGTGTGCCCCCAGAAAAGTCCTTTTTACTGTAAGAGGTGTCTCCTCTTCTACCCTTTTGGCCACCCTGAGCATCTTTATTTCATCCTTGAGTGTCAGTCCGTAACCGCTCTTTATCTCCACTGCACCTGTTCCGAAACCAATGATCTCCTCAGCCCTGATAAGCGCCTGGGCCAGCAGCTGGTCCTCAGGGGTGCGGTGCAGGAGCTCCACTGAGTTCAATATTCCACCACCTCGGCGGGCAATCTCCTGATAAGAGAGTCCCCTTATCTTGTCCATAAACTCTATCTCCCTGCTCCCGGCATAGACAAGATGGGTGTGCGAGTCACAATATGAGGGGAATACCATCTTCCCGGCAGCATCCAGAATATTGTCTGCATCTGCTTCAAGCTTTACAATATCTGCATCCGAACATTTGCCGTAGGCAGAGATAAGTCCATCTTCGATGAGAAGATAAGCATCATCCAAAGTAGGGAGCTGCGCCAGTTCCTCACCCACCAGGGGGCTTGAAAGGGCAACATCCCTTACATTGATGAGCTTTTTTATATTTTTTATAAGGAGCTTCATCTCTTATAGAGTATAGTTTCGTATAAATTTCACAGAGTTGCCAATATGGATATACAACACTTCATCCTCATCAATAAATGGCACCACCTCGCGATATTTAGCCACAAACTTTTCCAGAATAGGAGATGTTTTGAGCGGTCTGCGGAAGTCAAGGGCCTGTGCCCCATTGAAAAGTTCTATACCAAGAATCTTCTCCAGATTCAATACCACATTGACACATTTGGTCGCTGCGTTTGCACCCATGCTCACATGATCCTCCTGTCCCTGCGAAGAGTCAATAGTGTCTACACATGCAGGAGTGCAGAACTGTTTGTTCTGGCTCACTACTGAAGCTTGAGCATACTGTGGAATCATAAAGCCAGAATTAAGACCGGAGTGGGCCACCAGGAATGAAGGAAGCCCCCTCTTGCCTGATATCAACTGGTATGTTCTGCGCTCCGATATTGAACCAAGTTCCGCCAATGCGATGGCCAGGAAGTCAAGTGCCAATGCCAATGGCTGACCATGAAAGTTCCCTGCAGATACAATAAGATCCTCATCTGGGAGAATTGTAGGGTTGTCTGTTGCGCTATTCAACTCTGTTATAAAAACATGTTCCGCATATGCAATAGCATCCTTGGATGCCCCATGCACCTGTGGAATACAACGGAAAGAGTACGGATCCTGGACATGAGCCTTACCTCTGCAAATCAACTCGCTACCCTCCAAAAGCTCTCTCATGTGACGGGCTGTCTCTATCTGCCCTTTATGTGGCCTAACCTGATGGACACTATCTGTAAAAGGCTCTATCCTACCGTCAAATGCATCAAGGGAGACAGCCCCTATCTGATCAGCCATGAGAGAGAGCTTCTTAGCATGATAAAGCGACCATATGGCATGCGACAACATGAACTGCGTGCCGTTAAGTAGGGCCAAGCCCTCTTTAGAGGCCAATGTGAGAGGCTCCCAACCGAAAATTTTATTCAATTCAGAGGCCAACATCCTTTTCCCCTGATAATTCACTTCTCCAAGACCCAGAAGAGGCAGACACATATTTGCAAGTGGCGCCAGGTCCCCAGATGCTCCCAATGATCCCTGTTTATAAACTACAGGATGAACACCCTCGTTAAAATAATCTACCAGTCTCTGGACTGTTTTTACCTGTGCTCCTGAATAGCCGTAAGCCAATGATTTGACCTTTAGTGCAATCATCAGCCTCACAATCTCCTCCTGCACCTCTTCGCCAAGTCCACAGGCATGAGACATCACCAGATTTTTCTGTAACTGAAAAAGATTATCTTTATCGACTGAGACATTGCATAGGGATCCGAAGCCTGTGGTAACACCATATATAGGCTCCTCTTGAGACTCCATCCTCTTATCCAGATAATCACGGCACTTCTCAATCCTGGCAACCGATTCCTCTCCAAGAACCAACTTGCAATCTTTCTCAAATAGGAGCATCACATCTTCAAATGTATGCTGTCTGATGTCGATGTTAAAAATTTTCATATTATATCTATTTAAATTTAGAAGACTTCCATATCCAAGGTTCCCTGCTTCTTATCTGCGACATTATATCTTCAATATAGCCTGGATAATATTTGTCCGTATATCCAAATGTGGGATAGTAGGGACTCTCCAGGGTGTATTTTCTCTGAGAAGGTCTTATTTTGACAGCACTTACCCCATAACGGTTCACAGGACGCTCATCACCTCTCCATTTAAAATCCTTGAGTGTCATATCCTCAGGTTTTACCTCCTCTATAGGGTACATATTGCTCTTTATGGACTCGAAGTAGAAGTTCTTGGTAAGTGCACCATCCTTCAGAAGGGAGGATATCATTTTGCAGTCTTTCATATTGGCATAAGCAACAGTAGTACTGTCCTTGATGAACACCAACATTTGAGCCCCACCAAGAGCATCAAACCTGGATATCTCTCCATCTGTAAAAAATCCCGCCATTTCTGGAGCCTTTATCTGATGGTAATAATTGTCTGAGTCAAAAGAAGCGAGAAAACCATTTCCTAGCATGAGTCCTTTTTTCATCTCCCCATCCTTCATCACTATCTGCATACTGTCTGCTGTAAGCTGGTTTTTAATTTCATTCCATATGACTGGGTTCTTGAAGAGCCTGGCCATAGAGTCCAGATCCGAATAAAGGAGCGAATCACATTTTATCTGATTGTCTCTCTTGAATATCAAAACATTATGATATGCCTCCAGAAACTTTATCTGAGTGGTATCTGGTGGAGTAACCATCTTTACACTATCCGTCGGGGGGACAGAAAGAGTATCAGTCACGACTGCTGTTGAATCCACCAACGGATTATCCTGCTGTGGACCGATATCATTTCCAACATCTTTCAATCCAGCCATAGGTGTCCCTAACGCTCCTTTATGAAGAGCTCCAGAAGATACCTCCTGCTTCTGCTGCTCAGCCTTCTGCTTACGGATATTTGCTACAGGATCCACTATTGCAAGGTCCTTTCTCTCCTTTGCAGCCACTTTTGTCAAGCTATCCACCTCATACATCCTCATTGTATAATAATAAAGAGTGTCAGCTGCAACAAAAACACTGTCAGACACACCATCCTCCTCGACTATGGCCACCAATACGGGATCTTGCGTTACCTTTACCCTCCGGGGTTCATTGAATGACTCGAGATAATTGCCGAAGATGAATGCCCCGTCAACAGTATCAGTCACCTGTATGTCACCTCTCAATATGGAATGATTGGATACTCTGTCAAAAAAAAGATCATCACACCAAAGTTCATAATCCTCTGTCTGACCATACACCTTCCCGTCAAAATATAGCGTCTCGTTGGATCTGTTGTACCACCCTCCATTTGAATTGAAGTAGTTGCGGTTCTTCCAACCCATGGTGTTATCACTGAAATATGCAGTCTCCAGATCAGACCGGTACTTTATTACATCTGAAACAAAGAAAAGTGAATCAGAAAACATCTGTACCTCTTCACGAAATGTAAAAAGGTCTATTTGGGATTCGTACGTCCCCCTTACACTCTCTATAATGTTTCCTGTAGAGTCCCTCATACTGGCTCCATTATAGAAATAAGCAATACTGTCTTTGGTGTTATAATCAAGATATTCTGTACGCAATGAGTTACCCTTTTCATCCTTAAGCTCCACCATAGAGCCCCTGAATTGGGCAAGGTCCTGCTGTATGAGATAATGTAGTTTGTCACCTGTAAGAAGAGTATTTCCCTGTATGATTTGGACATGACCTATTGCATCCACATACTCCTGATCTACGTGCCAGAAGGCTGTATCACAGATCAGATAAGTATTATTGTGCAAAAATCTTGCAGGACCTTCTATCTTCCTGCAAGATTGACCATTTATCTCTACCAATTGAATTTTTTTTGCACTCAACAGGCGTACAAGACTATCCGTCTCCTCCTTGTTTTGTGAAAAAATTATAGAAGAGAAGAGACACAGAAAAAATAGTATGAGACCTGCCCTCTTCATTATTTGATCCAGCCTTCTCTCTCGAAATCACAATTGTGGAAAAGTGGATCTATAACAATGTATGTGGTTTTGATTTTCTCTTTCACAAAATTGTCTATCGCCTTTTGGGCTTGTGCTCCATTTGCCACATTCTGAAGGACACTGAAATCCTCATCAAAGTTTGCTACGTGGGAAGGGATGATTTTCTCAAGTTTTACAATCTTGTATATTGTGTTGCCACTACGTCCTTCATTGTCTACAGACTCAAAAGGAGCAGAGATATCACCCACCTTCATATCCTTCAACACGGCATAATCCTGTGGCTTGAGAAGATCTTTTTCAAAAAGGGTTGATCCTGTATTTGGATCAGCCATCAAACCTCCATTGGTACGTGAATACTGATCTTGTGAATGTATTCGGGCTGCCAGGAAAAAAGAGATACTGTCACCCTCAATCGCAGTCTTCAAGCTGTCCAGCGATTTGAATGCCTTGTTTTTGTCTTCAGAAGTATATTTGGGTTTGAGAAGAATATGTCTGGCATTGAACATATCTCCATCTTTTTTGATCATCTGGATTATATGGAAACCGTCCGGTGTCTCAACTATTGGAGATACCTGGCCATCCTTAAGCGCCATAGCTGCATCTGAAAACTGAGGCCAGAATATACTCTTGGATGCCATACCGAGTTCTCCACCTTTGGCGGCACTGCCCGGGTCTTCAGAATAGAATCTGGCAAGCATGCTAAAACTCTCACCTTTGAGGATTCTCTCCCTGAACTCCAACAATTTTTCCTTAACCTCCACCTTAGCTCTCTCCACATCGGGATATTTTACAATTTGACTGAGCTGATATTGTGTAGATATAATGGGTAGGCTGTCCTTTGATACCTTCTCATAGAACTCCTTAATTTGTTGCGGAGTAAGTTCCACTATTGTGGACTGGACCTTACTCTGCATATCTTGAGTAAGTGACTGCTCTGTCATTATCTCTCTCCAGTCCTCACGAAGTTCATATATGGTTTTACCAAAATACTCCTCTGTTTTCTTCTCTCCACCAAGTTGAGTCAACACTGTATTCATCCTATTGTCCAGGTTTGCTTCAATCATGGCGGTATTTGCCACCAAACTGTCTATTTTTGCCTGAGCCAGAAAAAGCTTGGACATCATCATCTGCTCCAGAACCTGGCATCTCAAGTTTCTGTCAGAATAGTGCCCCTGGAATTGGAGCATCTCAACCTCCTGCTCAATTTGAGATAGAAGAATCATCTCATTGCCCACCAAGGCCACTGTCTTGTCTATAAGGCCATTCTCGTACTTTTGCCCGTAAACAGATAAAGACACCAGACTCAGAATTGTCACTAGTGGCCATAAAATCTTTTTAGTCATTATTATTGGAATAGATTACAAGTTTATTGTTTCTCAAGGCATCCTCTAGCAGATTTCGTTCCAAATTTGCTATCAATTCCTGTTTTCTTTTACTCAATATGGACTCCTTTATTATGTCCACATTATAATCATACGGTGTTATCTCTCCCCCCTTTATCCTTTCATATACTCTCAACATGTATATGAAATTACCTTTCTCTATCTCAATGTAAGGGTGCTTGTCCAGGGTGTTCTCACACACAGACAACTCCTCCCCAATCTCTTTTGCAATACGGTTGAGCGGAATCCAATCCATATTGAAATCGGTATATTTGTCAGCAGAATTGCCTGAAATCTCAGCTACCTTGTCCAGATCCTCCACTTTCACTGATTTATAGAGTTTCCTTACTACATTTACATTCGGGGCGGCTGAATTTATCTTGATATACCTCGCCTTTACTATTGAACAGGGAGATATGTATGTATCCTTATGCTGGTCATAATATTGCCTGCACTCCTGTTCTGTAATCAATGTATCCAGATTCTTGTCCACATACAATTTCTCATAACGGTAGACCAGTAGTGAAGTCTTGTAATCCTGCAGAGCCTGCTCTATATCCCTGTCTTCCCGAGAAAGACGGCTTTCAGCATTTGCAAGAAGGATTTTCTTGGTCGCCCACGTGTTGATATATTGCCTCACGATGGCAGCACTGTCCTCAGCGGATACACCTTTAGGAACCAGACCTTCGATATCTTTCTGATAAAGAACATTCCCCTCCACCCTAGCTACAACATCCCCGTTGAGCACACTGTCAATAAATTCACATGAGCCCAAAAGAAGGATAAGAAGCAAGGACAGGAGGGTTCTCTTCATAATGTTACCTGCTGTAGTTTGGAGCCTCTCTGGTGATGGTTACATCGTGAGGGTGGTTCTCTGCAAAACCGGCTGCAGTTACCCTTACAAACTGTGCATTGCGGAGCTCTTCAATATTATGGGCACCAACATATCCCATACCGGCCCTCAAGCCACCAACCAATTGGTATACAACCTCTTTAAGGGTACCTTTATATGGAACTTGAGCCACGATTCCTTCAGGTACAAGTTTCTTGATATCCTCTTCCATATCCTGGAAATATCTGTCTTTTGAACCTTTCTGCATAGCCTCAAGCGAACCCATACCGCGGTATGATTTGAACTTCCTTCCGTTCAGGATGATTGTCTCTCCTGGAGACTCCTCAACACCTGCAAACAGTGAACCGGCCATTACGGTGCTTGCACCACCTGCCAAAGCCTTCACAATATCACCTGAATATCTCACACCACCATCTGCAATAATAGGAATACCAGTACCTTTAAGAGCCTCTGCAGCCAACATGATAGCTGAAAGCTGTGGCATACCCACACCTGCAACTACACGGGTAGTACAGATGGAACCGGGACCAATACCCACTTTGACAGCATCCACACCACACTCGTAAAGAGCCTTAGCTGCCTCACCTGTAGCGATATTGCCAGCTACAATCTGAAGATTAGGGAATGCAGCACGCACTTTCCTTATGGTCTGTAGCACAAACTCTGAGTGGCCGTGTGCAGTATCAAGTACGATTGCATCAGCCTCAACTGAAACTATTTGCTCGACTTTCTCAAGAGTATCAGAATTGATACCCATGGCAGCAGCTACCAAAAGACGCCCTTTTGAATCTTTGCTTGCTGTAGGATTGTCCTTGATTTTCATAATGTCCTTGTAGGTGATAAGACCTGCAAGTTTGCCATTATTGTCCACTACTAGAAGTTTCTCAATTTTATTTCTTCTAAGAAGTTCTGTAGCCTCGGCCAGGTCATAACCCCTGGTGGTAGTAACAAGGTTCTCCTTGGTCATCACCTCATAGATAGGGGTACGCATATTATCCTGAAAGCGGAGATCCCTATTTGTTACAATACCACACAAAGTCCCTTTCTCATCCACCACAGGAATACCGCCGATATGATTCTCTTTCATAAGACGGAGAGCATCACCTACAGTGGCATTCTCCCTGATGGTGATAGGGTCGTAAATCATACCGTTTTCTGCCCTTTTCACCCTTTTTACCTGCTCCATCTGCGCTTCGATAGGCATATTTTTGTGGATAACGCCGATACCGCCCTCACGTGCAATGGCTATAGCCATAGCGGCCTCAGTAACAGTATCCATCGCTGCAGATACGAGTGGGGTGTGAAGTTTGATCTCACGGGTAAAATATGTATTGAAATCTACTGTCCTGGGGAGTACCTCAGAGTGTGCAGGGATAAGCAATACATCATCAAATGTTAGCCCTTCAAGAATAGGCCCTCTTGTATATGTTTGCATATAGTATTCTTCTTTGCCAAAGGGTGACCGGATACAATCCGACCACCCTATAGTGTAATAAATAATGTTATTTGTGATTATTTAATAGCTTCACCAAGCTTTTCGCAAAGAGCATCCAAAGCTTTTAGGAAATCCTCAGTAGTCTTACGGTAGTAAGCTTTAAGATTCTCTTTTTCGGGATGATTAATCTTAACATAAGTCTCGTCACGTAGATCGATGGCTTCGTTGATAATACCCAAAATGTTCTCTCTCTTAGACTCTTCTCTTGCGAAACCCATGCTGATAAGTGCATCAGACAGGAAATCTTCAGTTAGGAAATCTATGTCCTTCTTAAATACTCTTAGATTCATAATTTATGATTGTTTTGAAAATTATAGCTTAATAATGCCTGGCTTTGGGGTAAGGCCAAGACCTGGTTTGTCCTCAAGGGTGATTCGGCCATCTACCAACTTCATACCGTCAAAGCAGTCGTTACCAAGAAGGTAGTTACCGTCAAGATCTGCCCACTCCATCTCAGGTGAAAGCTGTGCAGCTGCAGAGATTGCGATAGAGGTCTCTGTCATACAGCCGATCATAAGTTTCATATTGAGTGCTTTTGCCAATGATACCATCTCACGTGCCTCACGCATACCGGTACATTTCATAAGTTTGATATTGATACCGTGGTAAGCACCGTGAAGGGTTCTGATATCTGTAAGTCTCTGGCAAGACTCGTCTGCAAAGACAGGAAGTGGTGATCTCTCTGTAATCCAGGCAACATCATCAAGAAGATATTTTGACATTGGCTGTTCAATCATAGAGATACCTTGCTCCTGCAACCAATAGATCATATCAAGTGCATAATATTTGTCTTTCCAGCCCTGGTTTGCATCGATGATGATAGGACGGTTGTCACGGGCACGTATAAGGTTGATCATTCTCTTGTCTTCAGCCTCTGTCATACCAAGTTTCACTTTGATGATCTTGTTCCAGTTAGCCTCGTCAAGTTTTGTATTGATCATAGCATCATCAGCATCATAACCGATAGTATAGCTGGTATAAGGTGCTTTAGCTGGATCAAATCCCCACATCTTCCACCAAGGCTGACCCATGATGTTACCTACAAGGTCGTGAAGGGCGATATCCACAGATGCTTTAGCAGCTGTATTGTTGGTAGACAATTTGTCTACTGCCAACATAATATCCTGGATGCAGAAAGGATTGTCAAATTTAGGGAGAACGCTCTCCACTACTTTTTTCAGGAACTCATTTACAGAAGCCTGTGTCTCACCTAGATAAGGAGGCATAGCTGCTTCACCGTAACCAGAATATCCATTCCAGCTCAAACGGGTAATAACGATAGGTGTACCTTTACGAGACGAGCCCGATACAGTGAAGGTAAACTTCATTATACCGTCAAAATTCTCCCAGTCCAGCTGAAGTTTCTTGCTTGTGCTGATTTTTTTGGGATTGCTCTTCTGTGCGAAGATGTCAGAGGGCTTCATAAATGCAGTAGCTGCAGTTAGAACGCCGGCTGTTTTAAGGAAATCTCTTCTTGTTGTCATAACCGTTATTATTTAAAATTATTTACTTTCAACATTAAAATACCAAGGATGTTTTGCTATAGACCACAGGCCATAGATGGTATCCTCCATACCATTAATTCTTCTTGCGCATACCATAGTGCCGTCGTAGAAGTTCTCAGCACCAGGAACCAGGCTGTTGATCTTCACGAATGTAGCTGAGTGGATGAACATACCGTCACCAAGATACATACCCACGTGTGAAACTCTGGCTGGTCTCTCGGCTGTAGCTTTGCGTCCGAAGAAAAGGATATCACCTTTTACAAGGTTTTCAATACCGTTTGTAATGTCTATCTCCTGACCGATTTTAGCCTGCTGCGAAGCATCCCTTCTAAGGATAATGCCATTAAGGAAATGGGAGGTTTTCACAAAACCGCTGCAGTCAAGACCTTTGATAGATGTACCTGCCCAAAGATAAGGGAAGCCAAGGAACTGTTTGCCTGTATTGAGAATATTGTCTGTAGTAGGATTCCTGCTGTCAAGCCATTTTTGGAAAGGTTTCACATCAGATGCAGGAACATATGCAGTCTTGCCGTTAGGGAGCATCACCTGCTGATAACCGTTGACCACTTTATTTACAGGAGCCTGTACGATATCACCCCATACACCGTCGCTTATGATGGCACCATTCTTCGATGGCTTGTCACGGAAGAGTGTATAGTGTGTATCAACGATAACCCTGTATGAATCTCTCCAGGCTGTAAACTCCTCCTCGTTCATAGTCTTCACACTGCCCACAGTTACCCAAGCGATGTAACCCTCTGGGGTAACGACTCTGTACCAGTAGCTCTTCTTCTCAAGGACCTTGAGTGGTGTACCCATAAGAACCTGGGTAGCCATCTCAGATGAGTAGTCCGCTTCATATCTCAAGTTCGCAACAGAGTGTGCTGTCACTGCGTAAACAATACCTTTCTCCACCAATGCCTGGTCAGGAAGGACTTTCATACTGTCCAATACGTCTACCTTTTTGGCAGCAAGTTTTTCCAAAAGGGCAGCTTTAGCCTCAGCTTCGGTAGTGGAGCCATAAAGGACCCATTTGCCGTCAACCTCTTTGAATTTGGTTTCAAAAGTCTTGTCCCTTCTGTCTGGGGCAAATTCAGATTTCACTTCTTTGGAAAGGGTGTTGAGAACCTCAGCCTTATCCCCGCAACAAGAGGAGATGACAAGCATAAAGGCCGCAGATAAGAGTATAAGTTTGCGCATAAATTGAATTTTTTGTTATAGTACTATTCTTATCCTACAAAAATATCTATTTTTTAATAAAATGCCTACTTTTGTGAAGTAAAAAGAGTAAAAAAGTATGATTATAGATTCAATTAAAAGTTTTGAGAGATACAAAGAGTTCCAAAAAGGGTTTGACAAGGTGTATGAATTTCTTAGAAAGAACGATTTGAATGCACTCGAATTGGGCAATCACCCCATAGTGGAAAACAACGTATGGTGCACAATTTCCGAATCACAGGGACGCGATATCGCCGCCCTGCCCAAGATGGAAGTGCATGACTCATTTGTGGACATACACATCCTGCTTGAGGGAAGTCGGATCGTAGCCATGTCGT
>JAZRHK010000064.1:0-15146 GCA_045644725.1 Candidatus Coprenecus sp.
GGGAGGAGGTGATCCGTCAGGCAAAAGTGATCCTCTACAATGCGTCCCAACTCCAGGAGCTGGTTGTATCAAAAAAGAGTGAGGCAGTAGGGGAGTTGAGGCTCGGTATCGCATCCACCATTGCCCCCTGTATTCTCCCGAAACTCATCAAATATCTGTCTGAAAACCATCCCGGAATCCATCTCTTTGTAGAGGAGGCAAGGGCGGATGACCTCACTGCCAAACTTGAGCGAGCAGAACTTGATGTGGCGCTGATGGCTACCCCTGTCGTAGGGGAAGAGTTGCTGGAGATCCCCCTTTTCAAGGAGAAATTCTTCGCTTATGTCTCACCAAGGGAGTCGATGTATCAGGATAAATCGATAGAGACAATGAGCCTGACATCTGAAAATGTGTGGGTGTTGAGGGAAAGTTATTGTCCCAGAAGCGGAGCACTTCCGTTCTGCCAGTGCAATACCTGCCGCAATGCGGTGTATGAAGCGGGCAGCATAGAGACTCTCCTTAAAGTTGTGGATGAAAACGGAGGGTACAGCATTATACCCGAGCTGCATATCCCACTCCTGTGTGAGGAGCAGCAGAAGAATGTCCGTCCATTGAAGGATCCTGAGCCGGCAAGGATTGTCGCCTTTATAATTCGTCAGGACTTTGTCCGTGAGAGGATGCTGAATATACTTCTTGATGCTGTCAAGAGCATCGTCCCACACGAAATGATCCACCCGCGGCTCCATAAGTTCCCCATCAAGTTATAATTATTGATAAAATCTATATTCTTATTTATTGTATCGTTTGTGTAGATAAAAGTATGGCCGTACTTTTGCAATACAGAAAACGAGTAAACAATAATTAAAAAAATAAGAATATGGAACACAATAATTATAATAATATATACAAGCCAATGCCCCGCATCGGCGATTTGGCACCCTCTTTCAAAGCTGTAACTACTCAGGGCGAGATCAATTTCCCTGGAGACTTTAAGGGCAAATGGAAAATCCTTTTCAGTCACCCTGCAGACTTTACCCCTGTTTGTACTTCGGAGTTTATGACTTTTGCGAGTATGGCCCAGGAGTTTGAGGCACTCAATACACAGCTCGTAGGTCTTTCTGTGGACGGTCTGTACAGCCATATCGCATGGCTCAGGACCATCAAGGAGAAGATCAACTGGAAGGGGATGAAAGATGTGGAGGTGAAATTTCCATTAATAGTTGATATAAAAACAGATGTGGCGTCACTATATGGGATGATACACCCTGGTGACAGCGAGACATCGGCAGTCAGAGCAGTTTTCTTCATCGACCCACAGGACAGAATCCGCACCATAATGTACTACCCATTGGTACTGGGGAGGAACTTTGATGAGATCAAGAGGGTGATAATAGCCCTTCAGACAGCAGACAACTTCGGTGTGGCAATGCCTGCAGACTGGAGACCCGGGGATGATGTGATTGTACCTACAGCAGGCTCTTGTGGAGTGGCGAAGGAGAGGATGGAGAGCAGCGAAGAAGAGGTTCACTGCCACGACTGGTTCTTCTGTACCAAGAAACTTGATAAAGATAAAGTGGAGAAGGCTCTTGGCAAGTAAGAAGAAGACCCTGCTGAAAAAACAGCAGGGTCTTTATTTATTTCCAGCCGTTGTAGCCGGTAGAGAGTTCCACGACATTGTAGCCGTTCTTTGTGAGGATGGCTCCGGCATTTTTGCTCCTGCGGCCGCTCCGGCAATATATTGCTATGGTTTTCTCCTTGGGGAGGGATTGGATAGCAATGGACTCAAAATCCTCCTTCAGTACATCTATATTGCATTTTGTCCCCGGAATATTGCCCTGGGCGTGTTCATCTGCAGTGCGGACATCCACCAGCATCACAGCAGATGTGTCAGATATTGCCATTTTGAATTCCTGCAGACTCACAGATTTGAATTCACCTTGGGCATTCTGGCCACAGGAGGCTAGAGCAAAGAGCATTGCGATGGCGCAAAGTAGTATGTTTCTTGTTTTCATAACCTGATTCTTTTTAGTAGTTGATGATATACTTGCGCTTTGGTGTCACTATAAGAAGCAGCCTGTCAAGATTTGTGGCATAAAGGGAGTATCTGCCTATGGAACGGTGGCGGTATCTTCCCCAATAGCCGAATCCACCGTTGCTACCCGATATGCGGCCTGAGCGGCGGACTAGTTTCCCTTCAACGGATTGGATAGAGGTGATGTCACTTTTCTTTATTATAACCTTCCCAACCAGTTTATTGATTACTATATATTCATCATCAACGGTGAGTCCGAGTGGGGTAAAAGTGGCAAGAGAGGCCACGGTAAGGAGAAGTATAGCGGCCCCTATGAGCATTTGGTATCCTTCGGTATTGATATGCAGGATCATATAGATGGAGATGCCCAGTACTCCCATCACTGTGATGGCGGTAGTTACATTGGACATCCTGTCCCAAACGAATCGGGTGGATTTGATCTCCTGGAGTGTAATATTGTTATCTGTTTTCATTGGCTTTCAATTTTTATTGCAAAGATAGGCAAGTTTGCTAACTTTGTGGGAGTTCGAGATAAAATCAATACTAAACATAATATATCCATGAAAAAATTCTTCCTATTGTTGTCGCTTATAGCACTGATCTCGTGCAACAGCGATCCAACTGCAAAGTATTACAAATCTATCCCAAAAGGATTTGACAAAATGTGCCAGAGGGCAATCGACGAGTGGAAAGTGCCAGGTATGGCAGTGGCAGTGGTCAAAGATGGCGAGGTGGTCTTTATGCAAGGCTTCGGTAATGCCCATCTTGGAGATTCTGCAAATGCGGCGGTTCCTGTGACCCCTCAGACCAAATTTGTAATCGCATCCACATCAAAGGCGATTACTGCCGGTCTCCTCGCTACCGTAATGGACGACTATCCAGAGATCAAATGGGATGCCCCTGTAAAGCAGTATCTTCCCGATTTCAGACTTTACGACCCTTGGGTTACAGAGAATTTCCAGGTTCGTGACATTATGACCCACCATACAGGTTGGAACAGCTACGCAATGGATGATCTTCCTGCCTGGGGTTATGACCGTGACGGCCTTTATGAGATTTTTGCAGGTATCCGTCCTTCATATAGTTTCCGCACCAAGTACGCTTACAACAATGAGATGTACACAGTATCTGCCAAAATTATCGAGAAATATACAGGCAAGAGCTGGGATGAGGCTATCGTGGAGAGGATCTTTACCCCTCTTGAGATGAAGAACAGTACCACTGGCAATGTCTCATTCTTTACTGCAGAGAATCTGGCTCAGGGCTACCGTATGCGCAAAGCTGAGGGTGCTGATGAAATCACCGTTGTGCCACGTACTGACAAACAGGATGCATTTACCTGGCTTTCAGCAGTGGCTCCTGCCGGTTTTGTTATCTCTACCGTGGAAGATATGGCCAACTGGGTGAAAATGAACCTTGCCCACGGAGAATTCAATGGACAGGAGGTAATTTCTCGTGAGAATCACGACATGCTTCTCTATCCTCAGACCATTACCTCATGTACCGATGAGAGACTTTGCAACTATGCCCAGGGGTGGACTATCGAGCACAACAGAAGAGGCAAATATATCCGCCATACAGGTCTTGCTTACGGCTATACAGCACTTGTAGGTATGGTTCCTGACCTTAACCTCGGTTTTGTATTCCTTACAAACAACGGCAGCAGCTCAGATCCCCAGTCTGCAATCGCACGTGACCTTATCGAGAGATATTACGGCAATAAGAAATCGGCATATTTCGATGAGTATCTTGCAGAATATAAAGAGGATCTTTTTGCAGATGACGAAGAGGAGAAGCCTCAGGAGGAATTTGTAGCTCCACTTCCAAACAAAGCTTATGTGGGAACATACTATCAGGATGTATGGGGCAATGCCAAAGTGTATGAAAAAGATGGACAGCTCTACTTTACCCTCAACAAAGTTGACAGCCCTCTAACCCATAAGAATGGTGATGTCTTTACATTCTTCCAGCCTGGAAGCGGCACACTTGACCTTATCTTCACAGCCAAGAACAAGAAAGTGCAGTCACTGACTTTCGATATCAATGACCCTGTGGGAGACTTCAAAAAAGTGAAATAAACTATCAGCCCTGCCCCTGCGACTTGACTTCGATAGGGGCCTGGTCGCTCTGATGAGCGGTGGTAAGGAGTTTGCGCAAGTAAATCCTGCCGCCGCTCTTTACCATAAGCATATCGCCGACAAACGACAACTCCTCTACAGGTCCGCTTGGGAGTGAGAGGATTCCCCTCACGCGTCCGTTCTGGTCGCAAATCTGGACACCCATATATGTGGCTACATAAAGGTTTCCATTGGTGTCGAATACCATATTTCCGGTCTGGTGCTGGGAGTGGTTTGATGTATTGTGCAGCCAGTAGAACCTTTGTCCTGCGTACAGTTCACCGTCCGGACGGATAAGATAGCTGATGAGCCAGTCAGAATTTTTTTCAGATGTCACAAGCATTCTGTGGTCTGGATATATTGCCATTTCCGGACCTCCATTCTCCACTGTGAACATCTGCCTCCATTTTTTGGTTTCAGAGCTGTAGTACCATATCTCTCCATCATGAGTGGATGCGTATGCACTGCCGTCGGGTAGTAGCAGGGTGGTGTGCAACGAGGTTTTGAGGGACTTTGGAAGGCGGGATTCGGCAATCAGATGATTGGTGGACATGGATCTCTCTCTGGTGATGTCGCCCTCCAGCATTTCGAGTTGTTCCCACTGTGATTCAGGATCCACTACTGAGGTAATCATCTCGTTCATTGTGCTTCCGCACTCTACCTTTTGTGGCCAACCCCTCCATAACCAGCGCATGGCATCGGGGTAGGCGATGGTGCCGTATTTTATGCTGTGGGTCCCTTTGTCCCATCTGTTCATAACCTCGTACCCTGCATAGTTGAGGGCTGACTCCATCAATTGATTGTACTCCCACCAGTCACCGAATATATGGTTCCATGTATCGTTGGCTCCATCCTGGAGATAGATTCTGAGTGGTTTGGGCTCGCTTTTGCGGATGATTGCAGGGTATTCATTGCCACCGCGCATTGCAACAAATGTCCCCACTGAACTGTAGACCCTGCTGAAGAGGTCAGGACGCTCCCACGCTACGGTAAATGCTGCAATGCCGCTGCTGCTGGCACCTGTTATAGCCCTGTCGTTGGGGTCTGCAGATATCTTTATCTCCCTTCCGTCCGGGGTGGACATCTGCTCTACAAAAGGGATCACCTCCTGCTCCAGAAATGTGGCAAAAACCCTGTCAGTCTTGTCAAATTCATTGCTCCTGTTGTATCGTGCCACAGTGCCGTCCTGATGGTAACTTACACCCGGATCGAGGAAAATACCTATGGTGACGGGCATTTCTCCGGTCTGTATGAGGTTGTCAATCACTGTGATGGCATCAAACAGATTACCGTCCAGCCCTACGACCAGACAGGCAGGCTTTTTCCCGTCATATTTTTTTGGTACGAAGACCTGTACTTTCCTTTTGGTCGACGGGTATGTATGTGAAAAATCGATAGTGCCTGTGATGACTGTCCCTTTAAGATTTTCAGCAAGTGGCTGAGTCGCGGGATCCATAGGCTTTTTTGAGTTGTGTTTCAACTGTCCGTGTCCGATAAGGGATATGGACAGAAGGGCGATTATAGTCAGGAGCTTTTTCATAAAATTGCAATTAGGAGTACAAATTTAACTTTTAGACTTAATCCTTTTGCTATATTTGCACAAATTTTTGAAAGTATATATGGGAAAAATAATTCTAACAGGTGACCGTCCTACCGGTCGTTTGCATTTGGGCCATTTCGTTGGCTCACTGGGAAGAAGGGTGGAACTTCAGAATTCAGGAGAGTTTGAGAAGATTTTCATCATGATTGCGGATGCCCAGGCCCTTACAGACAATGCGGACAATCCTGAAAAAGTGCGTCAGAATATAATCGAGGTGGCACTTGACTACCTCTCTTGTGGAATAGATCCAACCAAAAGTACCATTTTCATCCAGTCTATGGTACCTGAGCTTTGCGAACTCTCTTTCTACTATATGAACCTGGTGACCGTGTCACGTCTTCAGAGGAATCCTACAGTTAAGACTGAGATACAGATGAGAAACTTCGAGACCAGTATCCCGGTAGGTTTCTTTACATACCCTATCAGCCAGGCTGCAGATATTACAGCTTTCAAGGCTACCACTGTCCCTGTAGGTGAGGACCAGGAGCCTATGATAGAGCAGACCCGTGAGATAGTGCGCAAATTCAATTCGGTATATGGTGATACACTTGTGGAGCCGGAGATTCTTCTTCCTGACAACTCCGCTTGTCTCCGCCTCCCAGGCACAGACGGCAAGGCCAAGATGTCAAAATCGCTCAACAACTGCATCTACCTTTCAGACACAGCAGAGGATGTACGCAAGAGGGTGATGAGTATGTTTACCGACCCTGACCACCTTCGCGTGGATGATCCGGGCAAAGTGGAGGGGAATACAGTATTCACTTATCTTGATGCATTCTGCCGTCCTGAGCATTTTGCTGCATACTGGCCGGATTATGCAAATCTTGACGAGGTGAAAGCACACTACCGCAGAGGTGGTCTTGGTGATGTGAAAGTGAAGAAATTCCTCAACTCTATCCTCCAGGAGATGCTTGAGCCAATCAGAGCACGCCGCAAAGAGTTTGAAAAAGATATCCCTATGGTTTACGATATTCTCAAGAAAGGGTGCGATGAGGCACGTGCAGTGGCTGCCGCAACACTTGAGGATGTGCGCCGTTCGATGAGAATCAACTACTTCGAGGATAAGGAGCTTATCGAGGAGCAGGCCAGAAGATTCAGAGGAGAATAAAACCTACAAGGCAGGTTTTTCTGAGGGTGATTTGTAAAAGTCACCCTTTTTCTTTTTCAGCTCTTTGGCAAGTACTTCGATCACCATGTCTTCCAGAAATGTGAAGCCATAGCTGGTAAAGTGTACGCCATCATAGCTGTAAGGCTTGGGGAATGCATATGTCTCGTCTGCAAATTTGGTGTATGAATCTACAAATGGGATCTTGTTTGCCTTGGCAAACTCTTTAAGGCGTGCATTGCACTCCTGGATCATAGGGATAGGATTTAAATCCTTCTTCCATGAGAAACCTGCAGAGGGGTGGATCGAAATTATTACGAATTTTATCCCGTTGTATTTTGCCAGTTCATACATGGACTGGATATTGTCCATAATGTTATCCACAGATATGTAACCTATATTCTGTGCCACATCGTTTGTTCCACCACAGAATACCACCACTTTGGGCTTGAGTTCGATGACATCAGGTCTGAAGCGACAGAGCATCTCAGCAGTAGTTTGTCCCGATATTCCTCTTGCGGCAAATGCATTGTTGTCAAAGAATGCAGGGTGGTCACGGTACCATATTTCAGTATTGGAGTCCCCCATAAATACCACGTCCACATTGCCTGTCTGAGTGGTGTTTTTTTCTGCGTAGCGTGAAAATTTGGCCCAATCTTTAGTTTGTCCGTTGATAGTGAACGAAATGGCAAAAGTGAGGATTGCCAGTGCGAGTACTCTTTTCAATGTTGTCATTTGAAGTTTGTTTTTGATAGTTCAAATGTATTAAAAATAGTTTGCTATTAAAAATTAATTAGTACCTTTGCGGTCCAATTCGGGATGTGGCGCAGTTGGCTAGCGCACCACGTTAGGGACGTGGGGGTCGGATGTTCGAGTCATCTCATCCCGACAAAAATAAAGGTGACCTGATTGGTCACCTTATTTTTTCGGAAAGTAGCGCAGTTGGTAGCGCACTACGTTCGGGACGTAGGGGTCGGGCGTTCGAGTCGCCTCTTTCCGACTAGATCCCTGGAATCTCCAGAATAGAGCAGTCAATAGAGTCCAGAAGCTCTCTCCCTTTTTCTGTTAAGTTGAAGTACATGTGACGTTTGTCATCATGTCCCAGTTCTCTGTGGATGTATCCCTTGTCTTCTGATGAAGAGATAATTTTGGAGGTGTTTGAGTGACTCAACTTCAAAAGGTCGCTGATTTCCCCGGAAGTGATAGGTTTTTCGCACTCGCTGAGATGGCACAAAAGCATACCCTCATTAAAGCAGATTCCATATTTCTCATTGAATAGGTGTTCTGCTTGATAAATGGCATGCTGGATGTCTCTAATTTTGCTCAATCTGTTCATATATACTATTTTTTTAATAAGATTTCATCGATAAGCCTCTTGAATTCGGCCTTTCCCATTGCACCTTGTGCTACCTGTGGATTCCCCTCCATTGGGACGAAAATTATGGTAGGGATAGATCTGATACCGAATGCAGCGGACAATTCACGCTCCTTTTCTGTGTCCACTTTGTATATGACTATGCTGTCTGCATACTCCTGGGCCAACTCTTCCAGGATTGGAGCCACCATTTTGCATGGGCCGCACCAGCTGGCGTAAAAATCTATAATGGCAGGCTTGTCTCCCAAATATTTCCACTCACTGGAATTAACCTCGTAGTTTACCACTTTCTGCAGGAACTGCTCTTTATTTATTTCTATAGTTTTCATTTTATCTCCATTGTTTTTAGTCTGTCCTTGGGCACATGCCGAATAACTCACAACCAGTAGCAGGCCTAGAACTATGTTTGTTAAAAGTTTTGTCATGACATTAAATATTGCAATCTATTACAATGCAAAGCTATGGCAAAATTTCTAAAAAAACAAATTTCTTATGGAAATCTTATAGATAAAAACAAATGGCTGTTCAAGCCATCTGTTTTTGTTACCGGATTACCATCCTAAGGCACTTGCCCCCAGGATAGCTGCATCAGAATCTTTAAGTTGTGAGAACTCTATCTTTACTTTGTCTTTCCAGATGCTCACGACATTTCTGTTCATGCTCTCTATGATAGGTTTCTCAATAAATTCTCTGGAGCGGGCAAGACCTCCAAAGAGGATGATTGCTTCAGGCGCACTGAATGCAATGAAGTTTGCAAAGGCTTCACCCAGGAGATTGGCAGTGAATTCAAAAATTTCAAGTGCCAGTTTATCCCCTTTCTTGGCTGCATCATATACCTCTTTTGAGGACATTTTCTCTTTTGGAACTTCTCTTAGAAGGGAAGGGGTATCGTCCCTCTCGAGCCACTCTAAAGCTGTGCGGGCTACACCTATGGCAGATGTATATGCTTCCAGGCACCCTTTGAGGCCACAACTGCACTGTCTGCCGTCCCTTATGGAAATGGTATGTCCAAGTTCACCGGCAAATCCGTCATGACCGTATACCACTTTCCCGTCGATGACGATGCCGCTTCCCACACCTGTGCCAAGGGTAATCATGATGAAGTTCTTCATCCCTTTGGCTGCTCCGTATGTCATCTCTCCAATGGCTGCGGCATTGGCATCATTGGTCATGGTTACAGGGAGTCCGAGTTTGCCGCTTACGATGTTGGCAAAATCAATATATATGCCATTGCCCTCTGCATCCCTTCCCCATGTGAGGTTTGCAGCGCATTCAATGGTACCTTTGTAATAGTTTGCGTTTGGTGCGCCGATACCTATACCTTTGATCAGGTGTTTGCCACCAGCCTGCTCTATAAGGGCCTCGATGGCAGAAGTCAGATCACTGATGTATTCATCAAGTGTGGGTTGAAGCGAGGTGATTACAGTTTGGCAAAGGATATTGCCCTGTGCGTCTACTACTCCGAGTTTTGAGGACTGTGCCCCAATATCTATACCTACTACTAGTGATTTTTCCATTGTTATTCTGTTTTTATGTCTGTATTTACGTTCTTGGAGCCTACAAGTGCATAGAAAAGAAGATACGCGGCACAGGCTACAACTACGAGATAACTCATCTGGAATGAACCGGTAAGGTCAGCTACCCAACCCTGAAGAGGTATCAGGATACCACCACCGCAGACCATTGTCATGAATGCACCTGAAGCGATAGCAGTGTATTTGCCAAGACCCTCTACTGCCAAGTTGAAGATGGCGCCCCACATCACAGATGTGCACAGACCCACAAGAATAAGGGCAAAGATACCTACCGGTACTTTGGTAGCAACGAAACTGCCTGTAGCACCTTCAAATCCGAATGCAGTGACAAGTACATCTGTAGGTGCAAACATTCCTACCAATACAAGGACAAGTGTCATTACTGATACCGATACCAACAGTTTTTTGCTCGATACCTTACCTGCGATAGAGCCACCTACGAGACGGCCAACAAGCATCAATAGCCAGTACATTGCAGCAAGTGTGGCGGCAATACCGGCATCCATGCCGAAGCCTGGAGTAGCTGCATCAGCGGCAGAGGTAAGATACTGAAGAATATAGGTAGGAGTTCCCACCTCTACACCCAAGTATAGGAAAATGGCCACAATACCGAGCTTGAAGTGACGGAATGAGAATGCGCTGTGTTTCTCCTTGACTTCAGACTTGGGAGCATCCGCTTCAGCTGCAGGTTCAGGGATTCTGGATATGAGGAGCACTACGAACGCCAATGCAAAAATTGCCAAAGCAATAAAAAGTGCAGGGGTTGCCTGTGAAATGTTGGCTTTGGTGGCATCTCCGATAAGAGAACCCATCAGAATGGTTACAAATACTGCAGAAAGTGAATTTAGTGCCCCTCCGAACTGGATCAGCTGGTTGCCCTTGTTTCCGCCGCCACCAAGGGTGTTGAGCATTGGGTTAACCACACAATTGAGCATACACATGCAGAAACCCGCTACAAATGCTCCGGCAAGGTATACTCCAAAGCTCTGTATTGAGTCCCATCCCGACATGTATTGTAGGAATACACCTACGAAACCTACCAGGATAGCGAGAAGTGCGGTTTTTTTATAGCCATATTTCCTGAGAAGCATACCTGAAGGGATACCCATTACTGCGTATGCAATGAAGTTGGCTGTATTTCCGAGCTGTGCTGCAAAGTTTGATGCTCCAAACTGGTTTTTTACTATTACGGCCATGGGGGAGCAGAGGTTTGTTACGAATGCAATCATCGCGAAAAGTGCAAACATCATCGCGATAGGCAATGCATAATTCTTTTTCTGGGTTGTCATGTTGATTTGATTTTTGATATATTCTTCAAAAGTAGTAAAAATTGTATAATTTTGGGGAAGTTTTAAAGAAAAAGAGTATGAAAAAGAGAATCTGTACACTGCTTGCTTCAGTCCTGTTATCAATTACACTTAATGCTCAGACAAGAATTATTGCACACAGAGGTTTCTGGAAAACAGATGGTTCTGCGCAGAATTCTATTGCAGCATTGCAGAAAGCTGCAGAAGCCCAGGTATACGGGGCAGAGTTTGATGTATGGATAACCTCTGATGGTGTGGCTGTTGTCAATCATGACAAGGATATCAATGGTGTGGTAATAGAAAAAAGCACCTATGCCCAGCTAAAGGATCAGAAGCTACCCAATGGAGAGGTAATCTCTACCCTGGAAGAGTACCTCAAAGAGGGAGCCAAGCACAAAAACCTCAAGCTGATCCTTGAATTGAAGAATCACGCAAGTGATGAGAATGATGTGAGGGCGGTGGAGACTGTGGCTTCAATAGTGAAGAAGTCCAAGGCCTATAAGAGAGGTCAGATGGAGTTCATATCATTCAACTACTATATGTGCTACAAGTTTGCGGAGCTTTTCCCAAATATACCGGTGGCATACTTGAATGGTGACAAGTCTCCCCAGGAGCTTAAGGAGGTGGGTATTGACGGTATAGACTACCATAAGTCGGTAATCAGACTTAAAAAGGGATGGGTCAAGGATGCGCACGATCTGGGCATGACAGTGAATGTGTGGACCGTAAACAAGGACACATCCATTGTCAGAATGAAGGAGTTTGGGGTAGACTTCATTACTACAGACCACCCGGTCAGGGCTAAGGAACTTGTGGAGCAGAAATAGAGAATCCCTCCATTTCCAAAGCCTTTTTCTCCTCTTCGCTGAGCTCTTCAGATTCCTTGATCCTCAAGGCCTGGTCTATCTCCTCATTGCGCCTTACCACCTCTATGCGGGTAATATCGTGGCTCCCTTTCAGGAATATGTCATTCAGGCTTTTGCGGAGATTTATCCTGGACTCATCAATCAACTTGGTATAGCTGGGGACATTTGCATCCTTGTATAGGGGTTTGCCCAGTCTTATTTTCATATCATCAAAGGTGCCTGACACATTTATGCCCAATCTCATCGGAAGCGGTGATTTGATCACAGAGAGGTGGTATTTGAAACTCATGTCCAGATTGTGCTCTCCACTGGCTGCCGCTACCACTCTGTCCATCTGCACCACGAACGGGAACATCTCCACTTTGTTGTCCTTGACGAGCATCTCTATGGAAACGTGTTCTATTTCATTATTGTCTTTATCCTTGAATCTCAGTAATTTGGCAACTTTGGCAAAGGTCTCTTCGTCAAGCAGAACCAGATTGTCCCCTTGAATTCTAGCTACACCGTTGAGGGTAGGAAGGAGGATGTTCATATTGGTGTCAAGTTTGGCAGTTGCTGCCACTTCGCAGTCCAGCACCCCTTCGAAAGACCGGAGCATAGGGACCAGTGTGTCTACCGATGGTACAATATCGATGAGTCTGTCCACCATCACGTTGCGTAGCTCCAAATCAAAACCGGTGGAGAGGTCCTCTTTGGACTTGGTGGAGTAGAGGGCTGTCAGGGAGATGTTTCCAGCTTCTGTCAGGGCCTTGAGCTTTTCTATCTGCAGTACTCTGTTCTTTGCATACAGATTGCCTGAAACACCATTGAGGGCAATATTTGAAAATTCTCCGTACCCCACGAAAAGGCCTATTTTGAAATCTATGTTGCCAGGGATCAGGAACAGGGATGATGCCACCTCTGAAGAGTCGGTCATCTGTGCTACAGTTTCAGCAATTTTATCTTCGTCTTCAAGCTGGGCAATGGCATTCCTGATGGAGTCGCTGTTCTCTGTGTATACGGAGTACCCTTCGAGCCCCATCATTAGCTGGTTCACATCCAGGGTGTCCGATGAAATAAGCAGATCGCCATAGAGTTTGCCTCCATGGGTTAGGGCCCTGCGTATGCCCCATATGCGTCCGGTAAGGTTGAGGTCTGTATTCCCCAGATTGACCTGTGTGTTGCGCAATTTTATATCATTTGTGCTGATGGTTATCTCTACAGTGCCAAGAGAGTTTCTCAGTGGGAAGTATGGGGTAATCAACATCCCTCCATCTGCTTTTATCGTGCAATTGGCATCCCACTTCTCCAATAGTCCGCTTATATTGTCCCCCACACTCATGTCAATATTGCCTTCGCTCCCCAGAATATCTTTAGGGGTATTGTTACGTCTGACCCGCCATGCTGCCATAAGGGAATCCCTGTTGGGGGCAGATGTCCGGCTTTTCTCCCTCAGCTTGCGGCTGACAGAGCGAAGTGTCCCTCCGAATCCTATCTCTGCATTGCGCACAGAGATGAAGTTTTCAGCATCACGGTATGCCAGTCTTCCTGCAGAGGTGCTCAAATTCAGATCGGGAGCCAGGGAATCCACCTTTGATGGATACACTCCGCCGCTCAAGGAGATTTTGGATCCTCTTAACCTGATGGAATCCGCCATCTCCAGTTTCAATCTCTCTGTAGTGAAGCTCCCTTTCAGGGGATGCACACTGGTGGTGTCTCCTGTGAACCCGTCTGCAGCACTTTTGACAGATGCCTTTGCTTTAGACAGCTCCACTTCTGCCAGAGTCTTGTACACGACATGTGCGGAGTCTGCCCGGAATGATGCCTGAAGAGTTTTTTCTCCTATAGCAATAGTGGTGTCCCTCTTGTTCTCAAGCGATCCCAGCAGGAGGGTAACCCCGTTGAGGTCTGCGTAAATTGTGTCTTGTGGGATATCTACCAGAAGGTTGTCAGTCTGGAAGCGGCCGAAGGCTTTTGTATTCCCGATTTTTTCAATCGAGAGGTCGCTCCCTTTGAATTTTCCCTTCAAATCAATGGCGATATCACCTTTTGCAGTGATCCCTGCGTCCTTGAGGAATATCGATGAAAGTTTGGTAAGGTCTGCTCTACCTTCAAACTGGAGATCAAATTGGGGGTCACCCAGGAGTTGTGTCCCTTTTCCATGCCCTTCCAGATGCATTCCTGTAGCATCAAGATCCATACTTTTGATGACGATGGATGTGGAATCCACGATGTACGGATCGTATGACAGATTGCCGTCAAAGCCAAGCTTGTGAACTGTCATGTCGATTCCGGGATAGTGAAAGTTGCCTTCCGGAATTTTTATCTCTGCAGTTATGGCTGGCAAAAGTCCTGTTTCAGTTTCATAGCGTCCTTGCGCACTGAGTTCCATGGCCACCTTCAGGTTGGTGGACATCCCCTTGAAAATGGGGAATGCTGCAGTGTCCAGATATGATATGGCCTTGCCGATTTTGAATTCCGGAATGCTGCACTCCATGTTGGTGAAGATGTTCTCACCCATAAACCCGATCTTTCCGTCAAATATTATGGGTGAACCTGCTATAGATATTGTCGTGCTGTCAATAGTGAAATTTACAGGGTTGGTGATATCCATCCCTATGGTGCCTTGGATGTCAAACGGGAAATCGTGTGTATAAGCCTTTCCTCCGAGTGCGGCATTGGTTCTGGAGGCCAGAATCACTTTATACTCTTCATTTGTTCTGTCCCCTTTTATATACAGCGAATCTATCCCTACTTTGATCCAGTTGCCCCCCTTTTTCATATTTACAGAGAAATCGCCCTCTTTCAACATAATGTTCCGGATGTCTATCTCTTCCATATTCATGGAGATGTTGCCTCGGGTAAAGAATCTGGAGATGTTTGCACTGTACATGCTCTTGTTGGCCCCGTCGTGAAGGATGACTGAGGCATCGGAAAGGGAAAACCTTTTGACAGACAAGTTAAGACCTGATCCGGAATCTGACTCTGACTCTGACTCTGTCTCCTCTTCTTCTGCGGAAGAAATGGGGAAGATGTCCCAGTTGGCTTTTCCCCATGGTGAGATGTAACCGTATATTTTGGGGCTCACTAACCTTATTCTTCGTATGTCTATCTTTCCAAACAGAAGTTTTGGGATATTGAGAGATACGACTATCTCCTTGAAAGATACTGGAGTATGGGCTTTAGACGGGATCTCTGCCAAATATTGTTCATATTCCTGTTCCACATTCATGTATACGTAAGAGTGTATG
>JAZRHK010000065.1:0-10132 GCA_045644725.1 Candidatus Coprenecus sp.
ATTACGTTGTTTTCTGTAGCGGTAGGACAGATTTTCGTTTTCCGCGTCCACTTTTCGCAATTTTTGGACGCGGCAGCTTGATTTTTCGCTTCCCGCGTCTACTTTTCGCATTTTTCAGACGCGGCAGCAGAGGCATACCCCTTTTCTATCTGTTTTCATACCCAAATCGCTCTATTTCGCACACGAATTTCCTATCTTTGTCAAAAACTACGACCATCATGAAAAGAATCACCACCATCTTGGCTACCTTGGCCCTTATCCTGTTTTCACATATTGCCTTGGGGCAGAAACCCAATGTATATATTTTGGCTACTGGAGGGACAATTGCCGGCACAGGCGCATCAAGTACCGGGACAGCCTATTCCGCAGGCCAAGTGGCAATCCAGACACTGATCGATGCTGTACCACAGATTCAGAACATTGCGCAGGTGCGCGGTGAGCAGGTAGTCAATATCGGTTCGCAAGATATGTCAGATGAGGTGTGGCTCCGTCTTGCAGAGAGGATCAATGAATTGGTGCAAGACCCTGATATTGATGGTATTGTGGTGACCCACGGCACAGACACAATGGAGGAGACAGCCCTCTTCCTCGACCTCACCGTCGGCACCTCCAAGCCGGTAGTCCTCACAGGTGCAATGCGTCCTTCTACAGCCCTCAGCGCTGATGGCCCGCTAAACCTTTTCAATGCTGTAGTGGTGGCAGCATCACAAGATTCGCGTGACCGCGGTGTTCTGGTGGCAATGAACGGACAGGTTCATGCAGCTGCACAGGTAGTGAAGATGCACACTACATCTGTGGAATCTTTCGTCTCACCCAATTCTGGCCCTCTCGGGACAATTCTAAACGGCAAAGTCAACTATCAGACCATTCCTCACCGCACCCCACTTCACTTCGATATCTCCGGCCTCCGTACACTTCCCAAAGTGGGAATCATATATTCACACTCCGGTGTCAATGCAGATATGGCTAACGCAATGCTTGGTGCAGGTTATCAGGGAATTGTCCATGCCGGTGTTGGTAATGGCAATATCCATAAAAACATATTCCCCGTGCTGGAAAAAGCCCGAGCACAGGGAATATTGGTGGTCCGCTCATCAAGGGTCCCAACAGGTCCCACCACACTTGAAAATGAGGTGGATGATGAGAAATATCAGTTTGTAGCTTCCAACTCATTGAATCCTCAGAAATCGCGTGTTATTCTGATATTGGCTTTGACCCGCACACAGGACTGGCAGCAAATCCAGGGATTCTTCAATGAATTCTTATTGTAAAGGCTTCTGCATTTCCGATCTGTATGGAAGAGGATAATTCTTACCCATTTTCCAAAGAGGAAGATCACCTGTCATACTCAAACTTGCAAATTGGGAGCTGTCTGACATCTCTTTTGCAGTCAATGATTTGCAGCTCTCATAATTTTCAAGCTCCAGCCCTTTGTCATTCAGGTAGTATACGTTGGCGATGGTGAATTTTTTGCTGTCACTACTTTCACTTGAGTACATTCCACCCCAGTTTTCAGGATCTGCAGCCAAAATACAGTTCATTATACTGTTCTCCTTTCTTACCTCTCCGGCTATCTGTCCACCTTGTCCTTTAGCACCAGATGTGCCGACATTGATACAGTCGCTGACACTTGCAAAATCGTTGAGTTGCCCGACAATACCACCTACACTTTTGTACGAACCACCGGTAGATGTTCTGCCGCTATTGAACGACTGGGTAATATACATGACATTCTCTTCAAAATTCACTGCATTCTGGACAACAGTATTTGCCCCTCCAACAACTGAAGCGGCTGTACTCAATGCAAATACTATGGCAGTACCTACACCACCTACTACAGTTCCTGCAAGCAGACAAGCTGATGAAGTAAAGAGTGCAATACCAGCTATTGCATTGTGGGCTAGAGTGATCTTGTCCATAGTGTTCTGAATTTCTTGAGCAATATCTTCTATGGTAGTATTGATATTGTTGTTGATAAGGTCCTCATTGGAGTCTGAGGCTGTATAAAACTTCACAAAATCATCGGTATATCCTGCAGTCCCCCATAAGGCAAGTTTTTCAGTTCTTATACTGTTGAGTTGATTGTTTATGTTGTTTGCATCTGTTCTGCCTACCCCTTTCAGATTCTCCTCAAGATCTTCAAGCTCAGAATCGAGATAATAGTCAGCTATGCCCATTCCGAAACCATAAGCGTCAAAACATCCAAATGCGCCATTGAGACCCAATTCCAATAGTTTGACACCCAAATATTTCTTTGAAGTTTGTAGCATTCCATGTGTGATGCCGGCAAAAGCCAGATTCACAAAAGGCATTACTATCATTTCAATGGAACCTACTGCTATACATGCTATGTTGTATGGTGTCCTCTCTGCAGTTGTACCTGCTTCACCACATATGCCTCCGAGTACAGAATCAAGGTATTGACTGGCAATGTTTCCGCTGTTTGAACAATAGTGGACGACTGTATTCTTTCCACCTGAGCCTACTATTCCGCCAATGGCTGTGCCTGTAGCATCCACGTTTCCGAAGTTAGTGTTTATGGCCAGGGATGTTGCCAAAGATGAACCCAGAATTCCACCTATTCTATCCCTTCCCGATATTTTGCCTGTATTGACACTGTTGTGTATACCCGAAACAGGGGAAAGTCCTGCAATACCTCCAATATCGTCAACACCACTAACATTTCCTGTATTTACCAAAGCAAATCCGCCGAACTGTCCTTCACCGCAAATACCGCCGATACCATTGGCTTTACCCGATATATTACCTGAATTTGATGAATATTTGACGATTATATTGTTGTAGATGATTGATCCGTTTTCATCATTTCCAATCCTTGTGCTGCCTATAATTCCGCCTACGCCTTCAAAACCGGAAACATCCCCGAAATTGTATGAAGACAATATGACGCCAGGACCACTGCCTCCAATAATACCTCCAATCCCCCTACCACTGTTATCTGTGCTCCCGGCAGTATACATCAAGGCACCTGCTATCGCTCCATAGTTCTTGCAAGATGATATCAAGATAGAGTCTGCTGTACCCACAATTCCCCCTGCACATGAATATGCAGAAGAGACTTTAGCATTGTTTATGCACTCGGTTATAGCCACTTTGGAATATATGGCACCACTGCCGACTATACCTCCGGCACCGTATGCACTGGTAATCTCGGTATGTTCATCGGTCTGACATTTGTTGATATGCAGCCTTGCACCCAGATCCACTAGGCCCAATATGCCACCAATAGAGACACTTGTAGTTCCTCCTGTGGCTGTTTTGCTGTCAGATATCCTGGATCTTAGGATTTTACACCCCTCAATTATTGAAGCATTATTTGCTCCACCGGCAGTAATTACACTACCTGCCAAAATTCCAGAGGCGAGCTGACCATATACAGTGGCATTGTCAATATGTATGTTTCTCAATTGGGCTTGGTGCAATGTGCCGAAAAGTCCGACAAAGAAATTCTCAACTCTATTAATGCTCAGATTTGAGATCTTGCAATTATCACCATCATATACCCCCCTGAATGGAAGGTTGTTGTTGAAACCAATCGGTTCCCACCCTTTTCCATATGGAACATTGAAGCAGTATTCTCCCAAATCGAGATTTATCGATTGCTTGAAGTGGGTGGAGTTGGTTATGTGTTTATTTGTTTCAGAGCTGTTGACCAGCTTTGCAAGCAGAACCAGATGATCTTCCGAGGTAATCTTGTATGGTGCAGACTCTGACCCCTCTCCGTACATCCCGATAGTGTGATTGTATTTTGACTTGATCTCCACTTTCTCTTCAGATACTTCGATGTCTGGTCCCAGACCAAACTTCTTTTTACTCTCTTGATCCTGAAAATAAAGCAGCTCGTACTTTCCGGATTTTAAGCCTGTGAAAAGTTCTATCTTATACTCATTTCTGTTCTTATTGAAATTACATCTTCTGGAGAAAACTGATCCATCTTCACTTTTGATATATAGCACAAGATCAGAAATATGTATGGAGTCCACACCGTGAGACAGAGTTATGTTATAAGCATTTCCCAGGTAATTATCCTGTTCATCATGAAAAAATGGTCTATCTTTTTCACATCCTGATAGAACCAGCAAAAGCAATAACAATACAAATCTTACCATAATTCATCATTTTGAAATGGACAATTTCTTAATTTTGGATTTTTATATTCTTTACCATTAACACCAATATGCATACCATTGGGAAGGTCGGCCATTTCCCACACATTATTAAAGTCAAATCCTTTCAGATTGCTGGGGATGGAAATATCCCCCATTGACATATAGTCGAAATCCTCTTTGTAATACGCATCCCCAGTATTATCTAGAGCATAGCAGTTATACAAGTCAGTGCTCAATCCGTTTTCGTATGCAATGAATGCATTTCCTGTAGTTTTACCAAGATTGAGACATCTGTGTGCTTCTGTCTTATGAGTAGCTTCCCCGTAAATGCCTCCACAGGAACTTTCGTTATAATGGATCAAACTTTGCGGATTTACAGAGAAAATTGGAGGGGGGGCCTCCCCTACATATACCCTTCCTTTATTGTAGCAGTCAACAATATCACATACCATATTTGTTGAGACTCTAAGATCTGCGAGCCCTACGATACCACCTTTGCGGGAATCGTCACTATCACTGAATATAGGTGCAAAATTACCACACTCCTTGATTAAGAACCCATAGTAGTCCGCCATTATGGCTTTGCCCAAAATTCCACCCACAAATACAGATGATGATGCACGGAGTGGAGCTGCATTGAAACAGTGTTGGATTACAAATGCACCACTTTCTCTATTATGGGCAATTCCCACTATTCCACCAAGTCCTCCATCTGAATTTCCTGAAGAGACCAGTGTGTCGGCAGTCATGTTGCCGCACTTGGATATGGTTGTGGTATAAGTATTGGACTTTTTGGCAGCCATCAGGCCACCAACAATCCCACCTAAAGAACCTGTAGCGGACAGTTTGCTGTAATTTGCACAAAACTCTATGCTACGGGTATATTTTTCGGCATAACCTATAATGCCACCAGTATATTTTGCCCCATCTACAACACCCATATTTGCGCAGTGTGACACTACAAGATAATCATCATATGAATTTCCATGTGTCTTTCCTGCGATTCCACCCACGTCATTACCATCTCCCTTTACTATCCCATAAAATATGTGTCCTTTCATAGGGTAAGTGGCATTACCCTGGAAATATCCGAAAACACCCCCTGTTCTGGCACCGCCAATTACTGTGGCATTGATGTACAGGGAACCTATCTTGCTGTTCTTTACATATCCTACTGCACCACCAATATATTCACCGCTTCCAGATATTTCTCCAAGATTCAGAGGTTGGTAGGTATTCTTGTTTGGGATAAACGGCACAGCGGTATCGAACATAAAAGCCTTATCTGTAGTATTGAATGTAGAATTTTCCATATACCCGATAAAACCTCCCACTTTATTTACACCTTTTACCTTGAAAGTTGTGGACATATCAAGATTTTTGAATAGATTTTCGAGTGTTGATCCCCTCATAAGTCCTATCATCAGTCCAATATTTTCACCAGTGGTAGTCATTACATTTGTGTAGATCTTCAGATTGTCGACAGTAATATTGCATGATGTTGTCTCGCCAAACAATGCTCCAAGACTGTTTCCCCCAGAGATGGTGCTCGAGATATTTGTACTGGTGACTTTTATGTTGGCACCTTTAGCATTGCCTACCAAACCGCCAGCTGATGTTGCAGTTGCTTTTATATCCCTGTTTTCGAATAACTTGCAATCTGTTATGTCTACATTTGATTCATTAGGCAAATCCATATAGCCTACCAACCCACCTGCATTATTTACTCCTGATATATTGGCATCGACTCTAATGCTGTCGATCGATACCGATTGGCTGAATGTGGAGGTTATGCTCCCTATGATACCTCCAGCATTTGATCCCTTTGAGACAATATTCTGTGCATCTTCCCTCTTATAATTGACATTTGATATTGCGACATTGGCGTTTGCAATACCACCAATTACACCTCCAATATTGTCTGTCCCCTGAACATAATATTTGTTCATGGCTCCATTGTCTATATTGGAGCACTTTTTCAGCACTACTGATCCGGAAGATACATATCCTACAGCACCACCAACGTAGTTTCTTCCGTGTACTTCCATATTGTTTGTAAAGCCCTCTATGGTGAGGGTGACATTTTCTGCAGCACCAATCAATCCCCCAATACAGTCCTGATGAAGGTGATTGTCAGATCCTGTAATGCTTCCACTGGTGTGGATATTTGATAAAGTAATCTTCCCCTCTACCCTTCCTGCCAAAGGACCGCCATTCTTTTCTATACCTATGAAGCTTACATTCTCAAGGCTGAGATTCTTGATTGTACAACCGTTGAGAAGCTCTGAGAATAGTCCGATATTCACATCCTGATCACTTGTGTTTTCAGTAGTGCTGATATATGTCCTGGAAAATCCGCTGATGGTGTGGTTCATTCCATCATAGGTTCCGGCAAATCTTACACCTTCTGAAATATAGTCACCGGTAAATTTCTGTTCATCCCACTGAAAATCAGCAAGCTGTGAAAAGCATACTCCGGCACCATTCAACGGGTCTAGTTCTGTTACCTGATATAGGAAATTCTTGAAATCATCTATGGACATGATGAGATATGGATCGTATGTTGTGCCTGAACCTATGAATTTTGTGTACTTGTAGGTAGAATTGGCCATCATTATCCTCTCATTTTTCATCTGCACAGAAAATCTCCCCTTAAGAGTGTGACCATTGAGGATAAGTTGCATAAGATATCTTCCATCTTCAATGTTTTTCCCTCCTGGGATGTTGACTGACATCCTGGTCATTTTCTTTCCCATATGTTGCAGGGATACATTATACTCGTGTAAAGTGCTTCCGCCGTCTATAGCAGTAAAGCGGATAGAGGCTTCATTTATCTTGCTCATAGCCAATGTGTCCCACCTGTAGGGAAACTCAAAGCTCAGTATTCTGCTTTCACCTGATTGTTCAATTGTAGAATTGAACTCGTTGCCAAATTCAAACTCTATCTTGGAGCAAGAGAGAGTGCCGAATATGGCAAGCAGTAGAATAATAAGTTTAAATCTCTTCATTATTTCCAAATTTATCCTGCAATATACAAAAAAAGATTTACTTGCTGTTTCTCAAGTAAATCTTTTTTAAAGATTATATGTGCGCACTTGAATTATTTCACTGCTTCCATATTCTTAGGGTTGAAAAGGTCTTTACCCTCAGGGGTATAAGCATATTCTATCCTGTCTTCAAAGTATTTCTCCACTTTGCCACGGACAATCTTCATCGTACTGTTCATAAGACCGTTTTTCTCGGTCCATGGCTCAGGCAGGACTGCAAGTGCTGCAGGAAGCCATCTGTCAGGGAACATTCCACCTTTAGCACCACCAGTCTTGTATGCATTGACCTCATCCTGAATCTTCTGAAGCATCATACGGCGAGCCTCTTCTGAAGTCACATCGATCGAAGGATTGACACTCAGTACATACTCTTTAAGTGCATCTTTATTAGGAACAATCAAAGCAATAGTGTAGGGGTCCTGATTGTTGTGGATAATATCCTGGTCAATATATTTCGAACCATCTGTGAGTGAGTCCTCGAATCCCTCCGGACTGTACTTCTCACCATCGTGTGAAATCAAAAGAGATTTGAAGCGGCCGGTAACCCAAAGGTACTCTTTATCTTTCTTCATCCAGCCCATATCTCCTGTATGAAGCCATCCATCCACGATGGTCTTAGCAGTCGATTCAGGGTTTTTCCAGTAGCCTGCCATTACATTTTCACCACGGATAACAATCTCACCGCGAACCTCTGGTGCCACCTCTTTACCCTCATCGTCGCATATTTTGATGTCAAGTGGTTTCACCACGCGGCCGGATGAGCCGAAGATGGCATGACCGGTAGCATTGGCGCAGATAATAGGGGTTGCCTCCGAGAGACCGTAGCCCTGGAACATTGGGATACCTATTGCGCAGAAATATCTTTGGAGTTCAATGTCAAGCAGAGCGCCGCCTCCAACAAAGAATTTCATTCTGCCACCGAAATTTTGGCGCACCTGGCTGAAAATAAGTTTGTCAAACAGAGCCATAAGCGGTTTTCTCCACCATTGGAGGATGCCACCCTTATTGTGATACTCTTTGTTGTATGCAATGGCATTATTGAGGGCAAAATTATACAGTTTCTGCACCTTAGGCCCCTTTGCAGCGATTCCGGTCTCAATGTTTTTCTTGAAGTTACGGGCTAGTGCAGGGACAGAGAGCATCACGTGAGGACGCACCTCTTTGATGGCAGTAGGGACATTTTTAAGGGTTGCAAGAGGGTTTTTGCCAACTGGAACAGTGGCAATGCTGCCGCCGTACATCATCATGGTATAGAAACCTGCCACGTGTGCAAAGCAGTGGTCAAGAGGAAGGAGGATAAGCATAACCTCACCCCTGTTAACTGAAATTACTGAAGAGCCCTGCTCCACGTTTGCAGTGTAGTTCCTGTGTGTAAGGATGACACCTTTAGGGTCAGAAGTGGTACCGGAGGTGTAGCTGATATTTGCGTAGTCATCAGGACCCACAGATTTGGAACGCTCTATGAGTATGTCTTCGTGCTCTGCAATATATGCCTCACCCATTTTGGTAAATTCAGTGATGCCTATCTCTTTTTCGCCATATTCGGCCAAGTCATCAAGGACAATGATCTTCTCCACCATTGGGAGCTGGCCGATGATTTTGCGTATTTTAGGCAGCTGCTGTTGCGATGCGATTACAAATCTTGAATCGGAGTGGTTGATTCTGAAAAGGAGGTCGTTTGACTCTTCCAGTTTGGCCGATAGGGGAACATCTGTGCCACCTGCATAGAGAACACCAAGCTCAGCAATAATCCATAGTTTTCGTCCTTCTGAGATAAGTGCAACCCTCTCCCCTTTCTGGAGACCAAGGCTCATGAATGCTGCTGCAAGCACGCGACCCTCCTTGCGTGTATTCTCAAAAGAGGTCTCTTGCCATACCCCATTGAGCTTCTCTCTGAGGAATGTGTCACCTGCATATTTGGCTGCATATTTATCTACAAAATCGAGTATTGTTATTCTTTCTGACATATAACTTTCTATTATTACGTTTCAATCTCCAAAAATAGTAAAATCAAGCTGATTTACAACACTTATGTAACTTTTTGACTAAAAACTGCTCCCTCCGATGAAACTCCTTATCAGTGAGGTCGCCGGCACATCCTTGTCTGATACTGGGGTAAAATAGCTCAGGAACTTGAGCAGCCTGTGCACTTCGCTGTATTCAGGGCAATTTTTCGGCACGGTCATCAGCACCCTCTCCGCGTATGCCCTGATTACAGGGAATTCAACTATATAGGATGAATTGAAGAGTGCATCTGCATTCTCCTGATAAGGGTATATCCATTGCACCTCAGAGCGACGCACATTTGGCCAATTGGCGATGGTCTCCTTAGCGCTGAATGCCCCTTTTGAGTAGTCGCGGACAATGCGGCGCAGGAGCCTGTTGTCGCTTGTGGGGATGCAGTTATGGTCATCCAGCGATATGCTGGTGATGGTGTTGATGAAGATCCGGTATTTCATCTCCTCAGGCACCTGATCGGTCAGGCGGGGATTCAGAGCATGTATGCCCTCCACCAGGAGCAAAGTGCCGGGCTCAATTTTCAGCCTCTTGCCATTGAATTCTCTGAGTCCTGTAACGAAATTGTACTCAGGAACTTCCACCTCCTCTCCATTAAGAAGTTTTACCAGGTCGCTCTGCAGATATTTGTGGTCAACAGTATCAAAATTGTCAAAATCGTATGAGCCGTCGGGCAATAGAGGTGTCTCTACCCTATTCACAAAATAGTCGTCAGTAGAGAAAGAGATGGGGCGGATTCCGCAGGCTTTGAGCTGGATGCTGAGCCTCTTGCAGAATGTTGATTTGCCGCTGCTGCTCGGGCCGGTGATGAGTACCAGACGGACCGGCTTTTCGGAGTGCATCCTCTCCTCTATCTCCTCTGCAATCTGCACAATCTTCTTCTCCTGCAGAGCCTCTGCCACCTTGATGAGATCGGGTGCCTGCCCGCTCTGGCAAGCA
>JAZRHK010000066.1:0-1487 GCA_045644725.1 Candidatus Coprenecus sp.
TATTCAATCCTGGATGGACAGGCAAGCATCAAGGCCCATTTCAAAAAGGCGGCGGCAGACAATCAGCCGGCCCTTGCCATAACAGACCACGGCAATATGTTTGGTGTGAAGGAGTTCCTTAAGGTGGCAAAAGATTTCCCCGATGTAAAGCCAATCATTGGGTGTGAGGTGTATGTCAATCCCGACGGCCGTTTCAACAAGCGTGGAAAGGAAGACCAGGGAGCGTATCACCTTATTCTGTTGGCCAAGAACCTGGCGGGTTACTATAATCTGGTTAAAATAGTCTCTACCGGCTGGACAGAGGGCTTTTATTACAAGCCAAAGATAGACCGTGAGATTCTTGAGAAATACCACGAGAACCTTATCTGCTGCTCAGCCTGCCTGGGTGGAGAGATACCAAAATACATAAATACAGGCCAGCTGGAGAAGGCCCGGGAGACTGCACTCTGGTACAAGAACCTCTTTGGGGATGACTATTACCTTGAGGTGCAGCTGCACCGTACCGAGGTTCCAGGCATGACCACAGAGGTGGCTGATTTGCAGGAGGTAGCAAATGCGGAAATATTTAAGATGGCTGAACGCCTTGGTATTAAGGTGGTTGCAACTAATGATGCCCACTTTGCCACCAAGGAGGATGCTCCGGCCCACGACCGCCTGATCTGTCTTACCACCAACGCCAACTACGACGATCCTAACCGTATGAGGTACACCCAGCAGGAATATCTCAAGACCGAGGAGGAGATGAGGGCGCTGTTCCCAGATCACCCCGAGGTGATTGACAACACCTTGGAGATTGTGGAGAAGGTTGAGAAATATAAAATTGACAGAGACCACGTATTGCCTGTATTCCCAATTCCTGAGGAGTTTCCCGACAGTAACGAATACCTCCGCCATCTAGTATACAAAGGAGCGGAGAAGAAATACAAGACCATTACTGATGAGTGCCGCGAGCGTATAGATTTTGAGCTTGGTACCATTAAGAAGATGGGATTCCCGGACTATTTCCTTATTGTGCAGGACTTCATAGCCGCTGCACGAAGTATAGGTGTATGGGTAGGTCCGGGCCGTGGTTCCGCTGCCGGTTCTGTAGTGGCATACTGCTTGGGAATCACTAATTTAGATCCAATAAAATACGATTTACTGTTTGAGCGTTTCCTCAACCCGGATCGTATCTCAATGCCCGATATAGACGTGGAGTTTGATGATGACGGTCGAGGCAAGGTATTGCAATATGTAGAGGAGAAATACGGAAAGGACCACGTGTCGCACGTAGTTACCTTTGGTACCATGGCCACAAAGAGTGCCATTAAGGATGTGGCCCGCATACAGCAGGTTCCCCTTCCGGAGAGTGACCGTTTGGCCAAACTTGTTCCAGACAGTTTCCCTGAGGAGGTGGAGAAATATACCGATGAGAATGGGGAAGTGAAGGAGAAGGTAAAGAAGGTGAAAGTTACAGTTGAGAATTGTGTGAAGTTGGTGCCTGAGAT
>JAZRHK010000067.1:0-25362 GCA_045644725.1 Candidatus Coprenecus sp.
ACAGTTCGCCGAATGCAGCAGCAATCTCCTTCATCTGCTTGCCGTACTTCTTGCCAAGCACCTTGAATACAGGTTTGATCTTCTTGGTAATAAGGCCGGTGGTATCCTTGATGAATTCCACCTCTTTTACATTCACCTCACCCAAAACAAGTGATTTGATCTTCTCAAACTGCTCTTCGATCTTAGGGTCAAGCACAGGGATAATCATCTTGGCAAGTGGCTGACGCACTTTGATATTGACCTTTCTGCGGAGGGCAAGTACCATAGATGAACTCCTCTGGGCAAGTTCCATCCTCTCTTCAAGGTCCTTATCAATATATTTCTCCTCATAAGAAGGCATCATCACGAAGTGGACAGACTCTTCGGTATGACGGCCTGATACTGCATTCAAATCTGCAAACAGTCTGTCCATATAGAATGGAGCGATAGGTGCAGCAAGCAATGCAACTGTCTCAAGAGCTGAATAGAGTGTCTGGTAAGCTGCAAGCTTGTCCTCATTCATCTCACCGCCCCAGAATCTCTTACGGTTCAACCTTACATACCAGTTGCTCAAGTGGTCACATACGAAGTCCTGGATCATACGGCCTGCGGTGGTCACATCGTAGTTCTCATAACACTCTTTCACATCTTTGATCAGGCTGTTCATAAGTGAAATGATCCATCTGTCAATCTCAGGTCTCTTCTCCACAGGAACCTCTGCCGCTTTGGCGTCAAAGCCATCCACATTGGCATAAAGTGCGAAGAATGAGTATGTATTGTAAAGTGTTCCGAAGAATTTCCTGCGCATCTCATCCACGCCGGCCTCATCAAATTTGAGGTTATCCCATGGCTGAGCATTGGTAAGCATATACCATCTCAAAGAGTCTGCACCATACTGGTCAAGGGCTTTGAAAGGATCCACCGCATTGCCAAGTCTCTTGGACATCTTGTTTCCGTTCTTGTCAAGTACAAGACCATTTGACACTACTGTCTTATATGCACACTTGTCGCTTACCATAGTATTGATAGCGTGGAGTGTGAAGAACCATCCGCGTGTCTGGTCCACACCCTCAGCGATAAAGTCTGCTGTCTGACCAAAAGCGGGATCATCAAGTTTCGCAAGACCCTCCTGTGCATAAGGCATAGCACCTGAGTCGAACCATACATCGATAAGGTCTGTCTCCCTCACCATCTTCTTGCCCGAATCTGAAACCAGGAAGTAGTTATCAACATAAGGTCTGTGAAGGTCTATCTTGTCGTAATTCTCTTTTGTCATATCTGCAGGATTATAACCCTTCTCTTTAAGAGGGTTATTGGCCATAAATCCTGCTGCTACAGATTTTTCAAGTTCTGCATAGAGTTCTGCTACAGAGCCGATACATTTCTCCTCGCTGCCATCCTCGCTTCTCCATATAGGTAGAGGTGTACCCCAATATCTGCTTCGTGACAGGTTCCAGTCCTGAAGGTTCTCCAGCCATTTACCAAAGCGGCCTGTACCTGTAGATTCTGGTTTCCACTGGATAGTTTTATTCAGTTCCACCATCCTCTGCTGAACAGCAGTCGTCCTGATGAACCACGAATCAAGAGGGTAATAAAGGATAGGTTTGTCGGTTCTCCAGCAGTGTGGATAGTTGTGGACATGTTTCTCGATCTTGAACGCTTTGTTCTCCTGTTTAAGCATCACACAGATATCCACATCAAGTGTAGGGGTATCTTCGGTAGCCTCGCTGTCATACGCATTCTTCACATATCTCCCTGAGAATGGACCATAAAGCTCTTCATCCACATTTGATTTTACAAAAGCGGGATCCATATCCTCAATACGGTACATTCTTCCCGCCTTGTCCACCTGTGCCTGGCGTACACCCTGTGCATCCACAACTACCAATGGTGGAACACCAGCAGCTTTTGCCACTTTATTATCATCAGCACCGAATGTAGGTGCAATGTGCACGATACCTGTACCATCCTCAGTGGTAACATAATCACCAGGGATCACTTTGAAAGCACCTGCCTCAGGTTTTACCCAAGGAATAAGCTGCTTGTAAGACATCCCGCAAAGTTCAGGGCCAAGCATAGGCTCACCTACCACCTCCCAAGGGACAAGTTTGTCACCCTGCTTGTAATCTGCCATTGCCACCTCTGCAGCTTTAGGGCTGAAGTGGGCATTCAATAGAGGCTCTGCCACTACATAGAGTGCAGGGATGCCGGTATATGGATTAAATGATTTTACTGTAAGATATTTGATTTTGGGACCTACGCACAATGCAGTATTTGAAGGCAGGGTCCAAGGGGTAGTGGTCCAGGCAAGGAAATACACAGGAAGTTCGCCTGCTCTTGAGAAGAGCACCTCTGATTTCTCGTCCTTTACTACCTCAAACTGGGCTACGCAAGTGGTGTCTTTCACATCACGGTAGCAACCCGGCTGGTTAAGCTCGTGAGTACTCAAGCCTGTACCTGCTGCCGGAGAATATGGCTGGATAGTATACCCTTTGTAAAGGAGACCTTTGTCGTAAATCTTCTTGAGGAGATACCATAGGGTCTCGATATATCTGTTGTCATAGGTGATGTATGGATCATCCATATCTACCCAATAACCGATCTGCTCAGTAAGGGCCATCCACTCCTGAGTATATTTCATCACCTCCTTGCGGCAAGTGTCATTGTACTGCTCCACTGTTATGGTCTTGCCGATATCATCCTTGGTGATACCGAGCATCTTCTCCACACCCAACTCCACAGGAAGACCGTGAGTATCCCAACCTGCTTTTCTCTCTACAAGATAACCGGTCTGGCTCTTGTACCTGCAAAATACATCCTTGATACTGCGTGCCATCACGTGGTGGATACCGGGCATACCGTTTGCTGAAGGGGGACCTTCAAAAAATACGAATTTGGGACACCCTTTTCTTGCTTCAAGTGACTTGCCGAAGATGTTGTTTTTCTTCCATTTATCTAGTACTGCACGATTTACATCGACTAGATCCAATCCTTTATACTCTGCGAACTTCATATGGTTATAAATTTTAACTTGCGAAGATACGAAAAGATAATTATATTTGAGAAAATTTAAACTTACAACTATGAGCGTAATCGACATTATACTTCTGGTACCATTCGCCTATGCATTGTACAAAGGGATTAAAAACGGCTTTGTAGGCCAAGTAGCAGGAATAAGCGGAATCATTCTGGGCATAATCCTCGGCTCTAGATTTTCAGCACTCCTCTCCACGTATGTAGCCCAATGGATCAGCGCCAGTGAACAGGTGATCAAAATCATCTCATTTGCCCTGATAATTGTCGCAGTGATACTTCTGGCCACCATCTTGTCCAAGATAATCGAAAAATTATTTTCGTTGGTCATGCTCGGATGGCTCAATAAACTCCTTGGAATACTGTTGGCCTTTGCCGGATGCGCATTTATTCTTGGAACAATACTCTCACTCATTTCCTATATAAACGAGACCTGGTTTGTTATTGTCCCACAGGAAAAAATAGCAGAATCTGTATTGTATCAGCCTCTGGAGGATATAGCGAATATGATTTTCCCATATTTAAAAAAATTCTTCACCCTATAGCGGCCCGATAATTTTTTTTTAAAAATCAGCATATAGTGACACAACCGACAACTTTTTCAAGTATTGTCGGTTGTGTCATTTTTATTGTGCGCTTCCCGCTATGTTTGCTGCCGAAAAGCGATGAGCCATGAGACAGATGAGGAGAGAGATTGCAGAGAGTGTACAGGGAATGCTACCCGAGTTAAACCCAATAGTGCGGGTATTGTACCATATTTCGCTCATTATCTCTACCCTCCTGTTCATAGCCTTGGTAACAACTGTACTATGAGGAGAAAAATAGAAATACGCCAATTGGACAAGCAGGACTGCGCAGCAGCATGTCTTGCCTCCATCGCTTCGCACTATGGATTGGATATTCCACTAACCATTATACGTCAAAAGTGTGGTACAACCACAGAAGGGACAAGTCTTAAAGGGATTCTGGAGGCCGCTTCTCACCTTTCTATGAACGCGCGTGCCTATAAAACTTCTTCACCTTGCTATGCTATACAACACCTCACCGGAATCCCTGTCCCTTCTATTCTTCACTTCAGGACTGGAGATGGATGGTTACACTTCGTCGTTCTATATCGCATTTCATCCGGAAACATCCTTATAATGGACCCTCAGGATGGGAAGATGCACAAGCTGGATGAGGATAAATTTAAAAAATTGTGGACTGGATACATAGTGCTGGTAACACCTTCCTCCAGCTTTTTGAAAGGCAACTTCACCACCCCTTTCTCTGCAAGAATGATCAGCCTGCTCAAGAATCACAGAAAAGAGATAATACCTTCTGTACTGGGCTCTCTGACATATGTTCTGATAGGGCTGGGGACATCACTCCTTCTTCAGTACACAATAGACCATATAATACCCCTGAACAGCTTTGAGCCTATATTCAACTGCGCCATATTGTTCGGCATATTAATAATCTTATCCATTTTCATAGGGTACATAAGGACCATTTGCCTTATCAGGGGAAGCATAAGTATAGACGCTACAATAATAATGGAATATATTCACCATATTTTCCACCTGCCTCTCTCTTTTTTCCGTGAACATAGCATCGGGGAGATCCACTCCAGAATAAATGATGTATACAGAGTCAGATCATTTGTATCCGGGAAACTGACAGTGATGTTCATATCTGCAATTGCATTGTCAGGATCCCTCCTTCTCCTATTTTCATTCTATTGGAAGCTTGCTGTAATGATATTGGGATTCATACCGATATATTTGATATTATACTATTGGGCTGACAGGAAGAACAAGACAAACCACAGAAGGATAATTGAGTCATCAGCAAAATTTGACAGCACTGCCATAGGGGCCATTTCTTCCATCGACACAGCCAAGAATTTCTCATGTGAGGAGTTGTTCACCAGGCAGGTGGAGATACAATACACAAATATGGCCCAGGCACTTTACTGTGGCGGGAGAGGCAATGCTCTGATCAGCACATTAATTGAAGCTACCTCCCAAATTATGACATTTATGGTAATCACTTTGGGTGCAATATTTGTGGTCAAAGGAGAACTTACCACCGGAGAACTGATATCATTCTACACTTTAACAAGCTTTTTCACTTCACCCCTAGGTGCTTTGATCGAGAGTACGCGGGAGTTGAATGAAGCTAAAATTGCCGCTCAAAGGGTATTTGAAGTGCTTGACTTGGGAAAGGAAATAGACAAAAGCAGGATGATTCCGATGCCGGAACAATTTGGAGGGGACATCATTTTTGAATCGGTGTCATTCCGTTATCCAGGGAAGCATCCCCTATTCCAGAGACTCTCCTTTACAATTCACCACGGGAAGATAAATACCATTACAGGTGCTAACGGCTGCGGGAAAAGCACCATTGCATCACTTATTATGAGAAACCTGATCCCTGAAGAAGGACAAATTCTTATAAACAATATAAATATACACCATTTTGAAATCGGACAATGGCGGCAACATATATCAATCATCCCACAGCATGGTAATTTGTTCAATGGAAGTGTGCTGGAAAATATTGCTATGGGGGATAAACATCCGGATATTGACAAAGTGCTGAGGTTGTGTGGGGTTGTAGGGATGATTGATTTTATCAATCACTCAGAAGAGGGGCTGCTCAAACAGGTCGGAGAAGGTGGGAAGAACCTTTCAGGCGGGGAGAGGATAAAGATTTTGTTGGTCCGTGCTCTATATCGCGACCCAAAGATTATAATCATGGATGAATCGACATCCCAACTGGACAGGAAATCAATCCAGATGACTATTTCATTGACCAGAAGCCTTTCTGACCAGGGGATTACAATAGTTAACATAAGCCACGACCAGAACATAATGGAATGCTCTGATTATATAGTCAATCTTGATACATTGTACACAAAGGTGAATGGCTGCACACCTTCCCATTGCAGCTGAAACTAATACCAAATACTATGGACGAGAAATTATTAAAGATGAATGTCTGGAAAGAGGTATCCTCTATTGAGTCCGAAACCATAAGGGGTGGATTGGGCATAGGAGACATCAAAAGGATCTTTAAACTGATCGGGAGCTTTTTCCAGTTTGCCCATGATTACTACGATGACTTCAAAAAAGGCTATGAGAATGGATGGAACTTATTTTAAAATGGAGGTAAAAATGAACGGAAATTTGATTTTGGTACAAGAAGACGAACTTTATACCATATGCGGAGGAAAATCTGAAGAGATAGCTGATATTGTGGAATTTATAGGAATGGGGTTCGGCATCATTGCCAAACTTATAGACAAAATTAAATCTGCATTCAAAGATGCCCAAAGACAGCCTGCCAGTTAGGATTATCCTTTTCACACTTATCCTTTTTAGCCCGAGGGATGGAGGAGCCCAAAAAATATGGACTTTGGAAGAGTGCATCGCCTATGGTTTGGACAACAATCTGGACCTTATGTCTGAAAAAATAGGCTCACTCCATTCTTTAGGTGAATACCAGAAATCCAAAATGGAGTACACCCCTTCAATTAACGGCACAGGTTACCTCGCTCTCAACCACGAGAAGAGGTTTGAACCGGAAATTGACATTTCAGTCACTTTGTTTGACGGAATGAAGAGATTCAACAACACCAAGAGCCTTAAAACTTTGCATCAAATAAGTGGGCAGGAATACCTCAAAACAAGAAATGAAGTAACCATATCCATCACACGGGCCTATCTGGAGCTATTGCTGGCAAATGAATTGGCAAAAGTCGCAAAGCTTAGCTATGACAATATCAAGGAGCAGTACCTGCGGCAAAAAACGCTGCACGAAGCGGGCAAGGTCTCTTATTCGTCCCTTCTGGATATGGAGTCGCAAAAATCTTCAGAGTTAATGGAACTGACAAACGCCATCAATCAGCAAATCTCTCAAACAGTAACGTTAACACAGCTAATGAACTTTCCACACTCTGAAGATTTTTTAATTTCTGACCTGATAACTCACCAAGATATCGTAATGACACATAGGAATATCGTCGATTCAATATACGCATCAGCCATTGAGCTGCCGCAGATAAGGGCAGCAGAGCTGGAGGTAAGAAAAAAGGGGTATGAAGAGAAAATTGCCAAAGGGACAATACTCCCTACTGTTTCCATGGATATGTCGTACAACCTCCGGAAAAACTCCAATCTGGTCGGACTAACCGTACATATACCTATCTTCAACCAAGGATATGCACTCTATAGCATCAAACAGAGTGCATTGGAAAAGAACAGATACGAGATTGAGCTCAAAAAGAAACACCAACAGCTATACAAGGAGATACAGATGGCAGTACAGGACGCAATATCCTACTACGAGGAGTACCAGGCTGCACTTAAGCTGGTGGAAGCTGCTGAAGAGGCTTTCATATACCATCAGGAAAAACTGGAGGTAGGACTCATAACACCAATTGATTACAACTACTCCAAAAACAAGCTTATGGAGGCCAGATCAAAATCTATCCGGGCCAAATACAAATATATTTTTCAACTCAAAGTTTTAGATTTCTACAAAAGTGTGGGCTATTAGAAAAATACGGTTCAAATGGTGGTGGTTACCCATATTGCTTTTCATTTTGTTGATTGTAGCAGCAAGAGGAGATGATTACATAGAAGTGCATGTTACAACACCTGAAATGGGCTCAATATCCGAGTCAATACCAGCCAATGGAAAAGTAAGGCCAGTCTCAGAAATATATATTTCCCCTGATGTCTCTGGAGAGATCGTGGAGATATTTTTTCAAGAAGGGGACTTTGTACATAAAGGTGAACTCCTGCTTAAAATTAAGCCTGACATCTATATGTCAATTCTGGAGCAGAGCACAGCGGCCCTCAAAATTGCCCAAACTCAATTTTCCCAACAGCAGGCCACATTGAACCAGGCCAGTCTCCATTTTGAAAGATGCAAGCTACTCTATGAAAAGGGGGTTATATCATTATCCGAATATGAGGATTCTGAAGTCCAGCATACAATTGCACGTCAGGGGATGGAAACTGCAGGATTTCAGATCCAGAGTGCTAAGGCATCTGTCAAGGAGGCTCGCGAGAACCTGGCAAAGACCTCTATTTACTCACCAATGGAGGGGACCATTACACAGCTGCTGGTTGGGAAAGGTGAACGGGTAGTAGGAACTTCCCAGATGGCAGGTACCCAAATAATGAGGATAGCAGATATGTCACAAATGGAGGTGGTGGTGGAAATAAACGAGAATGACATATTCAAGATATCAGAAGGGGATAGTGCCACAATACGTCTCGATGCCTTCAGAGGGGTAGAATTTGATGGCCTTGTCACACAAATTGCCAACACATCCAAAAGGGGGGGCTATACTTCTGAGCAGATAGCCTCTTTTGAAGTGAATATAATGATAATGGGACACATCCCACAATTAAAACCAGGCATGTCTGCATCTGCAACCATATACACAGAGAAAAAAGATAATATTATTACCATTCCTCTTAGATGTATAAACTCAAATGGTTGTATATTTGTAATCAAAAATAACAATGCTTCTGTGGAAGAGAGGAAGGTGACTACCGGCATACAGGATCTCCACAATATTGAGATACTTAAAGGTGTGGGGCTGGATGAAAAGGTGGTCATTGCACCATACGAAGCAATCAACAAAAATTTGACTGACAATGGAAAAGTTCATATTGATAGAGACTAGCACGGATGCATGTTCAGTGGCTCTTGCAGAAGGTGACAAAGTTATTTCATACGATTATGTGCAGGAGTTCAAGGCCCATGCCAGGCTTCTCATCCCTATGATTGAGAAGATCCTCAAAGAGGCTTCCTTATCATTTGGAGATTGTTCTGCAGTAGCTGTCAGCGAAGGTCCCGGCTCATATACAGGTCTCAGAGTAGGAGTATCATCTGCCAAAGGGATATGCTATGGAGCGGGCATTCCATTGCTGAGTGTTCCCACCCTGGATATTCTGGCCCAAATGGGTCTTGAAAAAGTCACCTCGGAAAATGCAGTAATAGTTCCAATGCTGGACGCCAGAAGAATGGAGGTTTATACTGCCGTCTACAATTGCAATGGACAAAAGATATCAGATGTCAGAGCTGAAATTCTGGATGAAAACAGTTTTGGGGATTTATTTGACAATTATGATCAGGTCATCTTCATCGGGGATGGTGCCGAGAAATTTGAATCATGCTTGGATAAGGTTAAAAAAGGCAAATCCATCATAATAGGATGTCGCCCTGATGCCAGATATATGGCAAAGGCTGCCATGGCTGCATACAATAAAAAAGAGTTCAAAGACATAGCGTACTTTGAACCCTTCTATCTTAAGGATTTCGTTGCCGGTGTAAGCAAGAAATCACTTATCTGACTAGTCTCGAGATAATTTTCTCCAATTTATCTGTATCATAGACATCTTTCTCCACAATATTACCGTTCTTGTCTATGATATACATGGCCGGTATTCTGGTTACATTGTAAAGGTTTAGTGTACCTGTCATATTTCCAGGATCACATACGCTCACCCACTCCAGTCCTTGTGACTTCACTTGAGTGGCCCATGCGGTCTTGTCTGCATCAGCACAAACCTGATACACCTCCATCCCTTTGTTTTTATATTTGTTATAAATCTCCTTAAGTTCAACATTGAATATTTTGTGGGTAGGCTCTGTGGTTGACCAGAAAGAGAGGACAATTACCTTTCCGTCCAACTCTGACAAATTGCGCACCTTGGCATTCTGGTCATAAAGACTGATGTCAGGATAGTTTGTCTCATCCACATTCTGCATTTTTGACCCCAGAGTCAAAAAACCTTCCCTACGTTTGATATCATCTGCCAAAGATGTAACATATGGAGAGTTTGGATATACGGTACTCAAAGAGTCATATACTGCCTTGAAAATGAAAACATCATTGATTTCACCGAACAATGGAAGGTCAGCAGAGAGTCTCTGATAGATTACGGGGATAACAGTAATTGATTTTGAATTGCTGTACAGATATTTGGTAGCCTGCTGTTTATGATGGACAAAAAGTCTGGTCAATTCAGTTGTAACCTCCTTTGCCCTTTTTTCGTTTTTGGCAAGTTGGGCATTGATGAGCTCTTCTGAAAGCGCATTGACTTTTCTCAACACTTCATCATTTCCCTTTTCCAACTCTGAATATTTGACAGCCTCTTCAGAACCCGTTAAAGACACAACTCCATCTTTAAGGGTTGCTTCCACTGACAAATTATCGCCATTCTGTAGGACAATTGATGCAAATTTGTTTGTCCCGTTGAGAAAATAGTAAAAGTCAGGCGAACCTGGGTTGCAAGTCGTTTCAAATGTGGCTTTCTTACCTTTTACATATATAGTATCCACCACATTGACCCTATTGACAGACAATTTTGCAACAACAACCTCGGTGCTGTCCACTGCATCTGATATATTGAAAGATACTTTGGCTTTATTGTCTGAAGAACATGATGCTACCGCAAGTAGCACAAAAAGCAATAGTACAATTTTTTTCATCGGTTACTCAAATGATTGTGATATTTTTTCTGCAATTTCTTTAAATGTTTCTGGAGTAAGGGAGAGTTTGGCTTTTCTGAAGTCCATATCCCCTTCACTCTGAAGTGGTACAAGGTGGATATGTGCATGAGGCACCTCCATACCCAATACAGCAACGCCTACCCTCTGGCATGGAATCGTTTTCTTGATAGCAGCAGCCACCCTTTTTGCAAAGAGAAAAAGATCCTTGTACTCCTGATCATCAATATCAAAGATGTAATCTGTCTCTTTCTTGGGAATTACCAGAGTATGTCCTTGTGCCAATGGGTTGATATCCAGGAAAGCATAGAATCTGTCACTCTCTGCCACTTTGTATGAGGGAATTTCCCCTTCAACTATTCTTGTAAAAATTGTTGCCATGGTATTAAATGGAGATATCCAATACTTCAAACTTCAAAATTCCTGAAGGTACCACTACCTCCACAACATCACCTTTCTTTCTTCCGATAAGAGCTTTACCGATAGGTGTAGCGGCAGCAAGCTTACCCTCTCTGAAATTGGCTTCACTTTCTCCGACCAATGTGTACTCAACTGTAGTATTGTTGACAAGATTTTTCAATTTTACCTTGTTGAGCATTTGAATCTGCTCTGTATTGATGCGTGACTCATCAATTACCCTTGCATTTGCAATTGTATTTTCAAGTTTTGAAATTTTCAACTCCAATAGGCCTTGTGCCTCTTTTGCAGCATCATATTCTGCATTTTCAGATAAGTCACCCTTATCCCTTGCCTCAGCAATCTGTTTTGATATGACAGGTCGCTGAGCCACCAGCTGAGCAAGCTCCGCTTTCAATTTCTCCAGCCCTTCAGCTGTTACATAGTGAATTTCAGACATAATATTTTCTTATTCTTTATTTTCTATTCAATATTCTTTATACTTGGGGCTCATCACCTCAGAGTATATTACAAGTTTCTTCTTTTCTTCCCTGCTCATACCTTTCCCCACAATGAGCTCTGCATTATTATCCGCATCCGGTTTCTCAGTATGAGTATTATTTACTGAGACTTCTTTTATTTGCGGACTTTCATATTTATCTTTTTGCGCTTCAACCGCCTCAACCTCCTCAATCAAATCCTCCTGATCAAATCCCAATTCTGAAAGGAACTCTTCAATGGTATTCTCTTTCTTTTTACCCTTTCCTTTATTGCCTAGAATAATGGGTAAAATAAAAAAAGCGACCATTGCCAGGACCGATATCCAAGATTCTCCCATAATAACCTGAAGTTTATGTACAAATGTACTAAATTATGGGTTTATAACAAATTCTTTATCCTTAGAAATTTGCTCTTTCAACTCCTCCATTGAACCAAATTTCTTCTCATCCCTGATTTTGTTCACAAATTCTATGCTCATGTCCAGACCATAGATATCCTCATCAAAGTCAAGTATATGTGTTTCAATTGTTCTGCTCTGATTATCCCCCACTGTCGGTCTGTTACCAATATTGCAAATCCCTCTGTAATCCCGTCCCAGCACATGGACATCCACCAAATATACACCATTTCCTGGAACAAGTTTAAGAGGTTCATACAATTCCATGTTTGCAGTCGGGAAACCAATGGTCCTTCCCAATTGCTTACCGGAAACAACGACACCATGCAGACGGTACTTATAGCCGAGCAGTTCAGATGCACATCGTACATCCCCATCCTGAAGTGTTGCCCTTATTTTGGTGGAGCTGACCATCTTCTCCCCAAGATGCACTTCCTCTATCCTAATGGTCTCTATCCCCAGAGAAGCAGCTATTTCACGCATCTGTTCCTGGGTCTGAAGAGAGGAATTCCCCAACCTATGGTCATAACCGATAACCAAAGTTGAGACATTGTACATCTTTACAAGATACTCCTCCATAAACTCCTTGGTGCTGAGTTTGCTGAACTCCCGTGAGAAATTGACCACATGAAAGTGGTCAATTCCCAATGAGAGTATCCTTTCCCTCTTTTCATCGAGGGTATTCAGCAATCTTAGCGAGTGTGCATCCTGTTGCAGTACTGTTCTAGGATGAGGCCAGAAAGTGATCACAGCACTCTCCGCCTGTCTCTCGGCAGCTATCTTGAGCAGACTATCGAGAACAGCACGGTGCCCACCATGCACCCCATCAAAGAAACCGGTAGCTGCTACAACCATCTTACAAGTTCAAAATCTTGACGGTGAGGAAGTTTGTCGCTCTTGGCAAAGATTCTGCCGGCGATCTGGTATGCACCTGTAGTATTTGGAACGATAGTCGATGAGTATGTAGCTACACCATTTTCAATCTTCTCAAAATCAAATGTGTAAACACCCTCTTTGACATATCTTCCTTTGGCATTCTGACGGGCATATACCAACTCAAATCCGATATCATTAGGATCCATATCACCTACGAATACAGAGACGTATGATTTGAACTCCTTGCCCAGAAGCAATTGTCCTTGTGCATCGTTCATGAAATTCGACTCACGAATCTCAAGCTGCTCCCAGCCTTTACGCATTTTCCTCTTCCAAAGTGCGATCTCTCTCGCCTCTGCATAGTCTGATGCGATAAGTTTGCCGGCTCTTGCTGCAAGTGGTTTGTAATATTTGTCAATATAATCGTTGAACATTCTGTTGGTAGTGAAGTCACATGCTACCTTGGCAATACAGTTTTTGATGATTTTGATCCACTCTGTAGGGATACCTGTCACAGGATTTACATCATAGTATGTAGGTGCGATTTCACTCTCGATAATATTGTAGATGGTAGCTGCATCCAATTCATCCTGGAAGTTCTGGTCATCATATGTCCTCTCCTGAGGAAGTGCCCAGCCTGCACCCTCCTTGTAACCTTCTACCCACCAGCCGTCAAGTACAGAGAAGTGCATTACACCGTTCATAGCTGCTTTCTCTCCTGATGTACCTGAAGCCTCGAGAGGTCTTGTAGGGTTGTTCATCCATACGTCTACACCTTGAACAAGATATTTTGCGATGTTGATGTCGTAGTTTGGTACAAATACGATCTTGCCGATAAACTGAGGCATCTTTGAGATGTCCACGATCTTCTTGATCAAATCGCTGCCGGCCTTGTCTGCAGGGTGAGCCTTACCTGCAAACAGGAATTGTACAGGTCTCTTGGGATTGTTTACAATCGCTGAAAGTCTGTCCAAATCTCTGAATAGAAGGTGTGCTCTCTTATATGTAGCGAAACGTCTTGCAAAACCGATGGTCAATACGTCGTCCCTTAGGGTTCTCTTGATCTCCACGATATGTTGTGGTGAGTAGTGGCTTGAAACAGTAGGGTCAGAAAGCTGCTTCTTGACAGCTTTGATAAGTCTCTGACGAAGTTCCTGACGGACACTCATAATCTCAGCATCTTTCACTTCATAGATACCGTTGAAGCACTCTTTGTCATATTTGTGTGATTTGAATTCATCACCGAATACTCTGGCGTGGATCTCCTTCCATTGTGGAGCTGTCCAGGTAGGATAGTGTACACCATTGGTTACATAACCCACATGGTTCTCTTCTGGAAGATAACCGGGCCACATGCTTGCCAGGATATCCTGACTCACTTTGCCGTGCAGCCAGCTCACACCGTTAACCTCCTGAGAGATGTTGCAGGCAAGATTACTCATAGAGAATTTCTCATTCTGGTCGTATGGATTGTTCTTACCGAGGGACATGAGTGTATCCCAGCCAATCTTCAGTCTCTCAGGATAGTGTGAGATATATTTTCTCAAAAGATCCTCGTGGAAAGCATCGTGACCTGCAGGAACAGGGGTATGAGTAGTAAATAGTGATGAAGCTCTCACTACCTCCAATGCTTCGTCATAAGAGAGGTTGTCGTTGTTGATATACTCTCTAAGTCTCTCCAGACCGGTAAATGCAGCGTGACCCTCATTGCAATGGTATACATCTGCATCTAGACCCAAAGCACGCATAGCTCTGATACCACCTACACCCAAAAGAAGCTCTTGTTTCAGACGGTTCTCCCAGTCCCCACCATATAGATGGTAGGTAACCTGACGGTCCTCCGGAAGGTTTGCATCGTAATCTGTATCCAAAAGGTAAAGTTCTGTTCTACCTACATCCACTCTCCATAGTCTTGCATATATATTTCTGCCAGGGAATGCTACTGAGATGGTAACCCATTTGTCCTCTGCGTCTCTCACTGGAACAGCAGGTATTTTCATAAAGTCCTGAGGCTCGTAGTCAGCAATCTGATCGCCATATCCTGAAAGTTTCTGATTGAAATAACCATATCTGTATAGCAGACCGATACCTATCATATTTACATTCAGGTCACTTGACTCTTTCAAATAGTCACCAGCCAGAATGCCAAGACCACCGGAATAGATCTTAAGTGATGCGTCAAGACCATACTCCATACAGAAGTATGCTATTGAAGCACCCTCACGATGATTCTTAGCTTCCATATACTCATTGAACAAAGCTGCCACTTTATCCAATTGGCGGACGAATTTCTCGTTTTTCTCCAATTGCTGGTATTGCTCATATGACAGATGGTCAAGAAGCGCTATAGGGTTACGACCCAATGCTACCCACAACTCTTTATCAATGCTCTTAAACAAATCCATTGCTTCCTGGTTCCAGCACCACCATAGATTCTTTGAGATTATATCCAGATATCTCAATCTCTCAGGTATGTTCCTTGTCACCAATACTCTGTTCCAGGAAGGTGTTCCTACGTCAATTTTCTTATATGTCATACTTTTTATATTGTTTTTTTCAGGGAATTTCCCTTTTCTTTCTATTACTCTCTCTATTGCCAAAGAGTATGCCTCTTTGTAAAATTTCAAATTATTTCGCCACAATGCTATCTCTGAGACAGATTTGGCATTGTCTCTGTATTTTTTCTCCCCTTTCTTGTCAAGAGAAGATACCTCCACTATCTTTTCACATACACCATCCACCACCTCTGAATAGTTGGACTCTCCCCTTTCTATTACAGAGATACCAGGATGATCCTTAGTATAGTATTCATTTACCCATAGTCCAAAACCTGCAAGCGTAGTAGTGACTGTAGGGACCTTGAAAGCCAGTGACTCAAGAGGTGTGTACCCCCACGGCTCATAGTATGAAGGGAATACAGACAGATCCAAACCTGACAGAAGCTGATAATATGGGAGGTTGAATACGCCATCATTCCCATTCAGATATGATGGAACAAAGAGCAACTTCACATTCTTATTGGTTCTGTTATTCAATCCCAACGCCCCCATTCTACATAGGACAGGATCGTTTTCGGGATACTGCAAATTGTGTGAGGTGTGAGTGGTGTAATCACACTCCTTGCCGCCCAGTTTGGCTACAAGTTCTTTGTCATATCCGTTAATACCTGCAGGAACCATGATGAAGCCCAGGATGGTCCTTCCACTATATGAAGACTTCTCCAATTGGGCGAGAGAATCCACGAATATGTCTATACCCTTGTTTTTATATTCATATCTGCCTCCGATTCCGACCAGTACAGGGTTTTCAAACACCTCGCCTGTCATAGCCTGAGCCACCTCAATAAGTTTTGCCCTACCCTCTTTCTGGTATTTTTCGAACTCCTCTGATTCTGGCACAATAGAATCCTCGAAACCGTTTGGTGTCACAAGGTCCACATCCTTGCTGAGGAATCGTGAACACTCCTTGGCAGTGAGATCGCTGACGGTGGTAAATACATCCGCATTGTGCGCAGCACACTTCTCCAATGAGTGTTTCGCTGCCACATTCAACTCTTTCGCCTTCTGGTCGCCATCTACAACATCAATAACATCGTAAAGTTTGATATTGTTATATGCCAGGCTGCGCCCCAATGTGGTGGCGTGGGTGGTAAACGCTGTCGCAACAGGAAGAGATGTCTGCTTCAAATACAATATGCCGGCACCAGTCATCCATTCGTGGAACTGTGCCACCACCTTCTGGCTTGGAAGAAGGTAGAAATTGATAAAACTCTCAATAACTCTACCTGCAGCATAGCCAAACAGGGCAGACTCCACATAATCCCAGCCGCCACTGAGCGAATCTAACTTATACTTCTCCCAAAACTCAGAGAGAATATCATTTTTCCTAGTTATATACTGGGAAAAATCTACTAAAAATGCTATTGGCTTCCCCTGTACATTCCATCTACCTACCCTCACCCTGATCCCTTCCTGAGCTGCAGAGACCCTCCAGGTCCTGAACAAAAGCGGATCTTCAGTAAATTCGGGGTTCTGAGTGGTATCCATCCAGACATCGGGACCAATGAAGATCTGCTCTTCATTGATCCCTTCTGCCATACCGATGGATTTGGTAGCAATTACAGTATGGATCCCCCCCACTTTATTGCATACCTCCCAACTCACCTCGAACAAGTAGTCGGGGCTAATCAAATTCTTTTTCTTCATAAATGATTAAATCCGTCGCTTTATCCCAGTCTTAACTTTCTCTCAATACGGATAATCAAATCACTCAACACATTCATGTAGTTGATGAATGCTTCATATGGTGTATCATAAGGATTGAAGTATGTGTGAACCGCACCATCCGAGAAGAACTTGGTACACATATAATAGAAGTGGTCACTCTCCTGAAGCTTCATATAATCCTTTGTAATGTTGTCATCCTGAAGAGCCAGTACTCTATCGCTCAAATCATAAAGTTTGCTGAAGGCCTCATTTTGAAGCTCATTGCCCAACCATGCAGATGTATCTCTTTCCTCATCTGCCCATGAGATTGAGAATGGAACATTGATAGGTGATACTGCCTCATGTTTCTTCACTGCCTCTGATGGAGTTACAAACTCTACACCTGTCTTGCTTAGAAGTGCCTCTGGAAGAGCTCTCATGAAATCAAAGATACCGCTTGCTGCACTCTGGTGCTCACCGAATGTTTCATAGTCCATGAAAAGATTGATAATCTCATCCTTTGAAGCCTGGTCGGCTATCCATGATGCAAACTTGTCAGTATCTAAAGGCCACTCACCCCAACCTTTATCTGAGAATCTGAATGCAATATCATCACTCAATGTGAAGTTTCTCAAAAGGACTTTTAGTTTAGGATTGTTGGCATTTGAGTATACATAGTTTGGAGATTTCCAGCCAAGGATGTGCTTTGCACCCTCTGTAAGCATACCTTTGAAACCCATTTTAGCCACCATCTCACCGATCTCGTCAGAATAGATAAGCTCAGTATTTCTGAATACTTTAGGTTTTTTTCCGAAAAGTTTCTCGATGGTCTTGCTATGAAGTTCCACCTGTTTCTTGAATTCATCTTTTGACACCAAAGATGCAAGTGTATGGGTATATGTCTCAGCCAAAAACTCCACGCAACCGGTAGCTGCAAGAGCTTTGAAACTGTCGAGTACTTCCGGAGCATATTTCTCGAACTGCTCAATAGCCGAACCTGAAATTGAGTAGGCAATCTTGAAAGATTTGCCAAGCTTGTTGATATTCTCAAGCATAATGGCGTTCATAGGAAGATAGCATTTCTCTGCTATTCTTCTCACGATTGTTCTGTTTGAGAAATCGTCGAAATAGTGTGAATCTTTTCCGATGTCGAAGAATCTGTATTGTCTTAGACGATCAGGCTGGTGTACCTGGAAGTACAAACAAATTGAAGGTTTCATATGTTGTAATTTTTATTTCAATGTTGATTCATAAATATGTTTCATCTTGGCTGCTGCGTGATCCCATTTTAGGGCATTCACCTCATCATAGCCCTTCTCGGCAGCTGTGTGTGCCAATGCAGGATATCTCAGCAGACCATACATGGCGTCTGCCAATGCATCCACATCCCAGAAGTCCACCTTGATGGAGTACTTGAGCACTTCGGCTACACCCGACTGCTTCGAGATGATGGTAGGTACACCTGTGATCATCGCCTCAAGTGGTGAAATACCAAAAGGCTCAGATACAGAAGGCATCACATACACATCAGAATATGCGAACATCTTCTGCACATCAGCACCTCTGAGGAATCCTGTAAAGTGGAATCTGTCAGAGATACCCAATTTTGCCACCTGTCTGATACTGCGGTTAAGGAGATCACCGCTACCTGCCATCACGAAACGGGCATCGGGACACTTCTTAAGCACCTTATGTGCCGCTTCGATAAAGTACTCTGGACCTTTTTGGAAAGTAATACGGCCAAGGAAGGTGATAACCTTCTCATCTACACTCCTCTCCACCACCATCTGTTTCCTGTCTGCAAAGTCCACAGCATTGTGCACTGTAAACACTTTATCAGGATTGATGCCATATTTATTGATTACAATATTGCGGGTGAGGTTACTTACAGTAATAACCCTGTCTGCCTCCCTCATACCCATCTGCTCGATGGCAAATACCTGTGTATTCACATTTTCGCCGGTTCTGTCAAACTCAGTGGCATGAACGTGGATAACAAGAGGTTTGCCCGAAATTCTCTTGGCAGCAATACCGGCCATATATGTAAGCCAGTCGTGAGCGTGAATCACATCGAACTCATCCTGATGCTGGGCAGCGATCTCACCACCCACCATGGCATACCTTGAAATCTCTTCCATAAGGTTTGTGCCATACTTGCCGGAGAATTTATATTTCTGTTTGAAATTTACCTTAAATTCTTCAATTTGGGATTTCTGGTCCTTTGATGACATCTCTGTGAACTTCTCAGGATCCATATAAGGTACCATATTTGTCCCTACGCGAAGGAACTGTACTCTCTCAAGAAACTCCTTCGGATTCTTTACAACATCGCTAACTTCGACGTCACTTGCATTAAGAATTCTGGTGTAGGTCTGGTCCTCATCACCTGAAGCTGAAGGCATTACGAACAATGTCTCCACTCCGTTGTTTGCCAAACCCTTGACAATACCGTAGCAAGCTGTTCCGAGACCACCTGCAATATGGGGAGGGAACTCCCAACCAAACATAAGTACTCTCATAACCTAGTCGTTTTTAAATTTAGCAATTAAATATTTTGCCCTCAACACCTCTGACACAGCACCTGTGTGGCAGATAGCTCCGTGAGGCACATATTCAGGGTCACCATTGTAAAGCTCTGCGATGGAACCGATACCGTGAACAGTCATATCATCCTCGTATGCATCCACAAGTTCCTCAGCTTTTGACAATGCTGCGCCACCGAAAAGTTTCAAAGATGCCTCGATATAGAAGCCAATCATCCAAGGGCGGGTACAACCCTGATGGTGTGCGTGATCCCTCTGGTCCTGGTTGCCTTCATATACACCTTTGTAAAGAGGGTTCTTGGGTGAAAGGGTTCTCAAGCCTCTTGATGTAAGAAGCTCTCTCTGGATACTTCTCAAGACATTTGCTTTGACCTCATCATTTATAGGAGAGTACTCAAGGGCGCAAGCAAATACCTGGTTAGGTCTTGTAAATTTGTTCTGGCCCATCTCATCCACATAGTCGGCAAGGTGAGCCCTCTCCTCTACCCAGAAGATATTGTAGAAGTTCTTCTCTATCTTCTCCTTTACATCCATCCAGGCATAAACGGCCTTACCACCTTTACCATACTTGGTCTCATTCTCGATAAGATAGCAAAGGGCATTGTACCAAAGGGCGTTGGTCTCCACCTGATAACCGCCACGCTCTGCAATAGGAAGGCTGTTTGAGCCGTATGCATTCATCCAGCTCAAAGCTACACCATTCATCTTGGTCCAAAGCAAACCGTTGTCCTTGTTAAGGCTGACACCCATTCTGCCACCACCAATAAAGCTGTCTGCTATCTTCTTGAGGGTGGTCTTGAATTTATCCCATGCAGCCTGTGCATCACCTGTGAATGCAGCATATTGCTGTGCTACCCAGAACATCCATAGAGCAGCCTCCACTTGGCGCGAACCGTTGAAAAGCTGGTTTGAATATATTTTTACAGCTGTCTTGATAACTTTGTCAAATGTTACCACATCACCATCATCAAACAGCGTCAGGCCAGGAAGCGAGATAAGTGTCTCCCTGAGACCCTTGCTCTCCCAAGAATAACCCGACAGGATCTCTGTACCCTTAGGGGTCTTGACGATGAAATCCTTGGCTGCTATTCTCAGGCAAGAGTCGTAGTCGGCTCTGCTTGGAGCACTCTTCACCTCTTTATCATATTGTCTCTTGAGACCTTTTGTAGAAACCTCAGATGTCGAAACTGAAAGAATGACAGACTCACCTGCAGCGATAGGCATCTCAAATATACCTGGAACAAAAAGATCCTCCTTGTATTCGAAACCGCGTCTCTGCTCATCACTGTAAACTACATCCTTGTACCAGTCAGGATTATGGAAATAATCGTTCTCCTTGCTCAACTGAAGGTGTAGTGTAGGGAAACCCTCATACATTTTGAAGCTGGCACCATTATCCACAATACCGTAGTTTGCAGATGCTTCAGGGTTCTGTTGTGTAAGGGTATGGACCTCCCTGAATGCCATAAAAGGTTTCAGACGGAGATATGTCTCCGAATGGGCCTGAACCAGGGTATATTTGATAAGCAGCTGCTCTTTGCCTTTGACGAAAATCATCGATTTTCTGAAGATCATGCCGCCAACCCTGTATTCTATAGTGCACTCCTTGTCAAACTGGAAATCCACGATATATTTATGGCCTCTCGGCTCATAAATCTTACCGTAGCTTCTGATTCCAAGGTTAAACTCTTTTTCATGTTGAATCAGTGTCTCATCAACTGATGAAAGAAGAATGTGGTTTACTCCACCGAACTCCTCGATGGGCATTACAAACAATCCGTGGTACTTTCTGGTGTTGCAACCTACGATAGTGGTATTGCAGTAGCCACCTGTTCCATTGGCCAATACCACCTCTCTTGGCAACGAGTACTCTAGATTAACTAGTTCCTCTTGATTAAATTTTAAATAAGACATTTGATATATCGATATTATCTAATTTTCTCCAATACCATAGCACTTCTGCTCGGAAGATACAAAGAAAGTTTGTCACCTCCATCCTTCCTTATGGTATGGTGGTGAACACTCTCATCTATCCTGCCGAACCCGTCATAGACTCCGGCATCCGAACTTAATGCTACGCGGTACTCTCCGGATGGGGCGCAGAATTCAAAATCTGAGAAGGAGTGTACCGAATTAAAATTGAGCGCAAAGATAAATCTTCCTCTCGCAAAAATCAAAACTTTTTCTGTATCTGACACATATAATTGCATAGGAGATTGTCTGAGGACATTTCCACCTTTTATAAGATGAATCATATCCCTGTCAAAATCGACGAGGGCCTTGAACCTGAGTTCAGGATCATCCTTAAGGCTCCACTGTCTCCTGGCGTGCTTGTGAGACCAGTTATTACCCTCTCTCGGGAAATCAATCCACTCCGGATGTCCGAACTCATTACCCATAAATGTCAGATAACCGTCCCCGGCAGTAGCCACTGTCACAAGTCTTATCATCTTATGCAGAGCTATACCCCTCTCAACAATCGGATTTTTGGAGGCTTTATCCATACTGAAATACATCTCCTTATCGATAAGTCTGAAGATAACTGTCTTGTCTCCCACCATTGCCTGGTCGTGACACTCGACATAGCTGATGGTCTTCTCGTCCCTTCTCTTGTTGGTAAGCTCATAGTACATCCCCCCCATGCTCCAATCCTCCTCACGGACATCCTTTATCCATTTGATCCAATTGTCCGGGACACCCATACTCATTCTGTAATCAAAGCCCCATCCACACTGGGAGATAGGGGCTGCCAGACCTGGCATACCGCTCATCTCCTCTGCAATGGTAAAGGCATCGCTTCTGAATTCCTTGACCAGAATATTGGCAAGACCCAGATACACGAGGGCATCAACATCCTGCCCTCCATCATAGTATGCATCATATGAGCAGAAATCCCTCCCAAGACCGTGGTCATAATAGAGCATACTGGTCACACCATCAAAGCGGAAACCATCTAAATGATACTCCTCCATCCAGAATTTCAGGTTTGAGAGCAAAAAATGGATTACTGCATCTTTACCATAGTCAAAACATCTCGAATCCCAGGCCGGGTGCTTGCCCCTCTCCCCAGGATGGAAATAGAGATCCTCGCTCCCGTCAAACTTGCTCAACCCCTCTACCTCATTTGATACAGCATGCGAATGGACCACGTCCATAATCACAGCAATACCATAACCGTGAGCCTCATCTACCAGTTGTTTGAACTCATCAGGCGTGCCGAAACGGGAACTGACTGCAAAGAAATTGGCTACCTGATAACCAAAAGAGCCGTAATAAGGGTGCTCCTGAAGGGCCATTATCTGTATGGTATTGTAACCAAGCTCTGCTATATAAGGTAGAACATTTTCCCTGAACTCATTGAAGGTACCGACTTTCTCCTCCTCTACCCCCATACCGATATGCACTTCATAAATGAGCGGGTTCTTGAATGTCCTAGTGTATTTCTTTTTCCATCTGTACTTTTTGTCCGGACTCCACACTTGCGCAGAAAAACTTTTGGTTTGCTCATCCTGCACACACCTCACAGCGTATGCCGGAAGCCTTTCGCCTGATCCATCCTGCCACTCCATTATATATTTGTAAAGCATTCCATGCTTCAGCTCATTCTGTGGAATCCTTAACTCCCAATTCCCACCATCAAGTTTCTTGAATGCATACCTATCGTCCTTCACCCAAGCGCTGTGCTCACCCACCATATAAATAGCAGTAGCATTGGGGGCCCACTCTCTGACAACCCACTCTTTTCCCTCCTTATGAAGCATGTAATAAAGGTGATTGTTGGCAGAGGATGAAATGGTACCATCCTTGCCTGTAAGATCCTGCCTTTTGTTAACCAGCTTCTGATATCTGTCGGTTATAACCCTCTTGAAGGGCATCAAATAAGAGTCTGAATCAAAAATCATATCGCAATAATATATTAAATCTCAAATCATCAAGTACATCTCCTGACTGCAACACTTTACGGCCATAGAGAGCTTCAACTCCCACTACACCGTGCTTCAGCATATTTCTCAAATAGTTGAAAGCCAAATATTGTCCACTTCTGTACATGGCATCCTCCCCAGAGATGATATCACCATTCACATGGACTCTGGAATATATAGCATTTATCTGGTTCAACCCCCACAAAAATTGGTATGCTGCACTAACCCCCCAGCCGCGGTTTATATCCAGCGCATCCAGAGTAGGAGCCACCACAATATTCATTCCCATACCATCCAGATCCTGAATACAATCCACCATACCATAGGCATAAATACCCTGAAGGTAGAAATTGTGAGTCGAACGTGACTGTTTGAGGAATGTCCACCTAGCACTAGAGTGGGCTGCATAGGATAAAGCCTTTTTGTATTTGTCCCCAGAAACAGGATACTTCATTGACCTGACGTTAGTGGCTGCAAAAAGATAAAATCTGTCCCTATTCCAATGGACTGACACTGGTATATCGGGGACATCCTGATAGACACTCTTCACCTCATACCCACCATTCAGATCAGGCACCGATATGGTAGTGGAACTGGGCAACTCAAGAGCCAATGTCAATTTCACATCCTCTTTTTTACTGAGTTTTATCGTATATGCCACGAGAGGCATCCTCCTGTCGGACATACTGGGAGGACCCTGGACATCCAGCGTAGTGGGAGACTCCGCCCCTCTGAAAGTTGACCATGCCTGCCCTACGGTAAATCCCATAAACTGCAGATATGCCTGTCTTAGTCTGAGATAGTTCTCAGAATTATGAAAATCTGTCTCCACATAGGCATTTATATACCCTTTGGATGTAACCCCAATAAGCTTTAGATACAGACGTGACATTCCCATATCAAAGTTCATCACATCTGTATTCTTGAAAGGGTTCTCTTTTGATATGGTACCGTCCGGAATTTCACTTGTAACAAAAGCTATATCATCCATACCTGACATATCATACAAAGCCAAAGCCTGGACATACCCACCTATACCCAGAATAAAATTATACGATCTGTCCTTGATAAGAAAACGGGGGATGGAAGGATCATGGAAGTGCTTACTGGAAGAATTGACCAGATAATCGTAAAGATCAGGGGGCAAAGAGTCACTGGATGCCACAAACTGAGCACTCGCCTTCCCAGATCCCAAGAACACAGCCAGCAGCACCAATGGAAACAATATGACCCTTTTAACCCTATTCATCCGACATCTTAATTTTCTGCAGACAAACTTTTCTTTACCTCCACTTCGCTAATGCGCAATTTTTCCCTACAATGCATCAGTAAGGCCATCGCCCTCTGAACATCCTTTGACACCTCCGAGAGTGACTTGGCAGGATCCTCTATACCGGCCACCAGACTCTCCAGCTCCGCTACGAGCTCCTCATAACTTTTCTCCTTATCTTCCATATCTTTAGAAATTCTTTTCCAAAATCTGTTCCACATTGCAGACCACCTCTCCATCCTTGAGCATAAGGCAGAGTCTGTCGCCACAGCTCACATCCGCCACAGAGGTCACCCTCCTCCCCTCCGATTCCACAACACAATACCCCCCTTTCATCAAATTTGCAGGATCTCCCTTTTTTATCCTCTGCTCCAGAAGGTCAAGAGTATTGGTCCTGACCACAAACAGGTGCTCCAACTTGTGCACAAGGGTGCGGTGCAACATCTCCAGACGGCTGTTCTCCGCCGAAAACTTATTGTTCAATGCCAATGCAAGCCTTGATGCCAGCGATGAGAGCATAGCCTCCTCCTGTGCAAAAATATCAAGTATATAATCTGCCAGCGCAGTGGGGGTCTTGACACTTGTACAAGCCACCATGTCGCAGATATGATAATCCTGGTCATGCCCTACCGCCACCATTACAGGCAAAGGGAATTGTGCCACATTTGCGCACAAGTCATAATCATCAAAACAAGAAAGATCCACAGCAGAACCGCCGCCTCTCAAT
>JAZRHK010000068.1:0-39456 GCA_045644725.1 Candidatus Coprenecus sp.
GTCCTCTTCAGAGGACCGGCCGGAGCCTGTGTATTTGACGAAGGCAAATACGGCAAAGGCGGGAGGTCGTGCATCCGTCCCTCCACAGAGAGACCAAATCAGAGCCACTAACATGGCGTCATCAGACGCCCCGCGGAGGCCGTGTATTTGCCGAAGGCGAATACGGCAAGGCCGGGAGCGCTAGTTTGGCGAGAGCCAATAAAAAAAGAGGCACCCCTCTGCTACAACAGGTACCCCTTCTTTGTGTACTAAAACCTAAACCTATTACATAGATGCAGACCGATGCATTTTCGTTGCATCGGAATCAAAAAAATTTTTAAAAATTCTGAAATTTTAATTTTTCGACAGGAGTTTAGGCAAAACTCTCCATGCAGGAAGAGCAGTAATGACAAATCCGACAAACGAAACCCCCACTACAGTAATGAGAATATCTACCCAATTGACCACCACAGGATAACTTGTAACTATAAAACTGCCTGGCATCTTGATAACACCGAAGTATTGCTGTATATAACACAAAATCACACCCATAACGACTCCGCATAGCATACCCAAAAATGTAATAAGCCATCCTTCAAGGGCAAATATATTCCTTATCAGCGAGTAGGAAGCCCCCATACTTTCAAGAGTATGTATATCATCAACCTTCTCAATGATAAGCATGGTAAGTGACCCAAAGACATTGCACGAAACCACTATTATAATAAAGAGCAGGATCATATAAATAGCCACCTTCTCATAAGTCATCATCTTATATATGGTCTCGTTCTGTTGATATCTGTTCTTGACCTGATATTCCTTACCAAGTGCCCTCTCAACATCCCCTTGCACAGCCGCCACATCTGCTCCTTCATTGAGAATTATCTCAAGAGATGACACTTCTCCAGCACAATCAAGAAGTCTTCTGGCATTATCTATGGAGACAAATACATAGTTTTTCTCGATATTCTGATCACCTTTCACTATGCCAGATGGAAAGAGTATCTCCTTAGACAAAGATGCCATAGGATTCATCATCAAAAGGGCATCATCGCTACCTCTCTTGGGATAGTATATCTCCAGAGGATCAAGAAAACGTGTCCTCAAACCGAGTTCCCCTGCCAAACCGCGACCGACTATGGCATGGTCGACACCCTTTACCTGAAGGGCAAACTCCCCTTCAACAACACTCTCTGCCAGATGGGGTTTGGAGAGATAAACCGAATCAACCCCCTTCAGTACTGCGACACTCTGCCTCCCTGCATAGGTTAGAAACACGTTCTCTTCCAGCACTTCAGAGACAGATGCAATCCTCCCATCACCCCATATTATAGAGAACTCCTCTCCGGATGGGGAGAAGAACTTGCCTTTGGCAGGTTCTATCACCAAATCTGCCTCATATGTACTGTAAATCCCCTTTACAAGATCTTCAAACCCATTATAAACGGACAAGACCACTACAAGTGCAGTGGTCCCGATCGCGATTCCCACCGCACTGATGAGCGAAATGATATTAATCACATTGTGTGACTTCTTAGCGAAAAGATATCGCTTCGCTACAAATAACGGCAGGTTCATCTCTATGTAAATTTAAGTTACTTCTTCAGAAGCTCATCGATGCGCTCCACATAATCAAGGGAGTCATCGAGGGTAAAAATCAATTCAGGGACGATCCTCAATTGCTTTGCCACTATCCTTCCAAGCTCACCACGGAGAGATTTTGAAGACTCCTCGATAGTCTTCATCACCTGTGGTGCCTTTGATGAGGGGAAGATGCTCAGATATGCCCTGGCAACAGCCAAATCGGGACTAATCTTTACACCACTCACTGTGACCAATGCTCCATCAAACGCTGCCATCCCCTTGGCACGGATTATCTCCGCAAGGTGGCGCTGAAGCTCCTTGGCCACTTTCAGTTGTCTTGTGCTTTCGCCTTCCATACTATACAAATTTTAGGATGAAATAGTTCTTTTTACCCTTCTGTACCAGAATATATTTGCCATTTACAAGGTGCTCAGCGGTCAATGCACCATTTGCATCGGTAAATTTCTCTTTATTGATGCTCAAGCCATTGGCCTGGATCATCTTGCGGCACTCACCTTTTGAAGGGAACACCTGTGTATCCACTGCCAGAAGATCAAGGATGTTGCTGCCAAGTTTCTCAGTAGGGAGCTCAAATTGGGGAACACCCTCAAACACTGAGAGGAATGTTGCCTCATCAAGACCTTTAAGAGCCTCAGATGTAGCGTTACCGAAAAGGATACCCGAAGCCTCAACAGCCTTGTTGTACTCCTCCTCAGAGTGAACCATGCAGGTAACCTCCTTGGCAAGAAGTTTCTGAAGAGATCTCAAGTGTGGAGCCTGCTCGTGCTCTGCAATGGCGGCCTCTACCTCCTCCTGAGTCAACATTGTGAAAATCTTGATATATTTTTTGGCATCGTCATCGCTCACGTTCATCCAGAACTGGTAGAAAGTGTAAGGGCTGGTGTACTCTGGTGACAACCATACGTTTCCTTTCTCGGTCTTGCCGAATTTGCCACCGTCAGCCTTGGTGATAAGTGGGCAGGTAAGAGCATAAGCCTCTCCCGATAGTTTGCGACGAATAAGCTCTGTACCTGTGGTGATGTTGCCCCACTGGTCACTGCCACCCATCTGGAGTTTACATCCGTAGTGCTCATACAGGTAGAGGAAGTCGTATCCCTGAAGAAGCTGGTAGGTGAATTCTGTAAACGACATACCCTCTCGCGATTCACCAGAGAGTCTCTTCTTCACAGAGTCCTTGGCCATCATATAGTTAACGGTAATATGCTTACCGATATCACGAGCAAAATTGAGGAAGCTGAACTCCTTCATCCAGGCGTAGTTGTTTACAAGTGTAGCAGCATTCTCAGCATCGCTGTCGAAATCCAAAAACTTAGAAAGCTGCTTTTTGATAGCCTCGTGATTGTGGCGGAGAGTAGCTTCGTCAAGAAGGTTTCTCTCTGCCGATTTCATTGACGGGTCACCGATCATACCTGTAGCACCACCAAGCAGGGCAATAGGTTTGTGACCGCAGTTCTGGAAGTGTTTGAGGATCATAACACCCACCAGGTGACCGATATGCAGCGAGTCAGCGGTAGGGTCAATACCCAGGTATGCCACTGTAGCCCCTTTCATCAATTCCTCTTCTGTGCCGGGCATGATATCATTGATCATCCCTCTCCACTCAAGTTCCTTTACAAAATTCTTCATCTTTATATTTTTATAATTTCTATCTCAGTGATAATAATCTGCAAAAGTAAATATTTTTTATATATTTGCGTACACACAGACATTTAACACTTAAAGATATGAATAGAGTGATAAGAAAATTTGTATTGGCAGCTGTAGCGCTACTGCTGTTTATCCCCACATTTGCCCAACTACCAGAAAAGATTGAGGCTGCTGCTGCCGAGTGCGGTTTCAAAGTGAGCGGCATCGAGGCTATCGAGATTGGGGAGCGCCTCAAAGACCTTTACGTGGAGAAATACAGACTCTTCATAGAACAACCCATCGACCATACAAATCCCGCCCTCGGAACTTTCAGACAGAAAGTTATCCTTTTCCACATCGATTACGACCAGCCTATGCTCCTTATCACCGAGGGATATACCTCAAACGGAGGTCATCCACGCTACTCCAACGAGCTTTCCACTATGTTCAAGACCAATATGATAGAGGTCGAGCACCGCTACTTCGGAGAGTCCATCCCATTTATGCAGGATGACAGCACCATCACAGATGAGACCCTCAACTGGAACTATATGACCGCTAAAAATGAGGCAGCCGACCTCCACCGCGTAAATCAGCTTTTCAAGAAGATTTATGACGGAAAATGGATCGCCACAGGTATCAGCAAAGGTGGTCAGACCACTATGTTCTATACCACCTATTACCCTGAAGACATTGACATCTCGGTCCCATACGTAGGGCCTCTATGCAAAGGACAGGAGGATGGCCGTCACGAACCATTTTTGGCAAACGTAGCCGGTACACCAAGAGACCGCGAGATTCTTCACAACTTCCAGGTGGAGTTTCTCAAAAGAAGGGAGGCCATAAGGCCAATGTTCGAGGAGCTCTCTGCGAAAAACAACCTCACATACAAAATTCCAATGGATGCAGTCTATGACTACTGCGTACTGGAATTCCCATTTGCATTCTGGCAATGGGGCTATTCGACAGACATCGTACCCGATCCTGCCAAAGCTACCGATCGTGAAATGTTCGACTTTCTAGTTAAAACCAGCGGGCCTGACTATTTCGCTGAGGGCGACTCATCTGCACCATTTTTCGTGCAGGCAGCCAAAGAGCTCGGCTACTACGGATACGACACCAAACCTTTCAAAGGGCTCCTATCGATAAAGGACGCTGAAGGGTATCTCCTGGATATATTTGTCCCACAGAGTCAGGAGTTCAAATTTGACAAGTACCTCTATAAGGATATCAAAAAATTCCTGGCCAAAACAGATTCCAAGATGCTCTTTATCTATGGAGAGTTTGATCCATGGAGTGCAGTAATGCCTGTGGCACCAGTAAAAAATGAAGAGTTGAAGAAAAAAGGGAAAGGTCGCCAGACTATGCACCTTTTCATCGACCCTGCAGGCAGCCACCGCGCAAGAATCAATACCCTGCCGGATGAGGCAAAAGCCGAGGCAATCAATATTTTGAAAGGTTGGCTGGAAGAATAAAAAAAATTGCCCGAGTTTTCGGGCAATTTTTTATTTCTCTCCTACTAACCAGACCATTACGTGGTCCTCTACCATCTCGTATTCCAATTCAAATTCCTCCTCCTCTCCATCTTTGTGGATAAAGACCGCTTCGAGCTCTCCGTCGCGGCGTGGAGTGAACTTCTCAAGTTCGATCTGCTCTGCAAAATCCACTCTGCGCTGAGACATCCTCTTGTAGATTGCCTCTTTAGCGCACCAGTAGATGGCAAGCTGAAGGTTATGGTTCTTGTCGCTCAGATCGTCAATCTCCTCCTCTGAGAGGGCCTTTTTCTCCACTGCGGAGAAGTCTCTGTTGACACATTCAATATCGATACCGACATCCTCTTCGTCGTGGGTGATGATAGCGGCAAATCTGCTTGTGTGGGATATGCTTATCTCGTCTGCACAGTTCTGGATGTAAGGTTTGCCGTTGTCGTGGTGACCGAGATATACTTTTTCGGGATAAAGCTCATTGAGAAGAGCTCTTACTGCCAGTTTCTCTTTTCTTCTGGCTTCACTTCTTAGGATTTCAAGTTCTTCGAGTTCGTCGTTGGGGATAGGTGAGCATAACGTTCGCAGCTCATCCTCACTTTCGGTGATCTCCCAGATGGCGATAGTAGCGCCGTTGTCTAATGTACGTTTGGAATAAAGTCCCATTTAATTACATAAAATATTCGGGTGCAAATATAAGAAGGTGTTTTGGATTTATCCAAATATAATTTTCATAGATTATAACCCTTGAATATTGGTATTCAGCCACTCGATTCTTCCGTGAAGCCACTCTTTCAAATATTTTATCTGCTCATCATATACCTTCTGTATTTCCTCATCCGAGGCCCCTGCATGGGTCAGCAAATGCCATATCCTGTCATTGTAGAGTGCAGATTTTTTAAGCTCTCCGTGTCTTTTGTCTATAAAGGACATTATCTCCGCCTCATTTGCAGCTATAACCGCCATTTTGTTCTTCAGAAGTTCGACAAATGCCGGATTTTCAAACATTGCAGAAAGCCATATTTTGGAGCGGTCACCATCACGGATTGTAAAACCCGCATAGCCATTGTCACTTCCGTTTCCATCATCATATACCTGATTACCGAAAGAGAGGTCATAATCCCAAAGTGGCCCCATATAGAGATGTCCATCATTTGAAATGTTCATGTAAACACTCAAAAAGAAGCCGGAATCGGGATTTTTGGTAAGCTCGCTGTTCAAATACCAATCTACCATACTCTCCAGATGGATGTATTTGCTGTAGTTTGATATATTTTTCTCTTTAAGCTCCTTTTCCAGTGCATTTATATAATTCTCCACATAAAGGAACTCCTCCCCACCTTGTTCCACATCAGGATCCTTGATAACAAAATTCAGTTTTGAATGTTCACTCTTGAAGAATATGTCTCCATTGGCAGTTTTTGCCCTGTAGTCAACCTCAAGCACATAACCGTCAGGAATACGATTGTCATCTATTTTTATATGCTCACACAAATAGTAATTGCCCAGATATTTTCCATTCAACACCAGTTCTATCAATTGTCCCCCCTGTTTCCAGCGCATATTCGAATACTTTTGTGCCAAATAAAAGGCCAGATCCGTACGGATCATGGATTTGTCATTGTATGCCGCCAATAACACCCAACGCTTATGCTTCGGCATGCCGAAAAGTTCAGTTTTTGAGCTCAATTTCAGTGCATATGGTTTTTTGGGATTTTGCCATGTAGTATTGCCCCTGTCCCTTATCTCCAGTTCATTGTTTTCCAAAAGGTATTCCCCATTACTTCCCATTATGGAAAAATCTCCTGCAATCCAGTTCTCCTTATCCAGGATGGGCTTATTCCCCTCAGTATTTATGAAGAGGACAGGCAGGCCTGTAAACTTCTCGTACCCAACTGACAATGCTATGGTATAACTCTTCTGATCACCCTTCTGGTTGGTAACTGTATATTCAACTGGAGATGAGAAATCATTTACTGTCACACCGCTCTCCTGCTGAATACCATTTACTGTAACAACACACCCTTCCGGCACTTCAAACGAGGCCTTCAATACAGAAAGGTCCACTGGAAATGACACTGTATGACCGATCACCTCTCCACCTGATGTATCCAACTCAATATCGTAAAGCAAAGAATAATTGTTCGCTTGATAAAATGCAAATGAAAGCAGTTCCGGTTCATGAATCGGAGACTTTTCACATGATTGGAACAAAAGTGAAAAAGAGAATATCAGCAACAGTACTTTTTTCATATATCATTGTTATTTGTGCAAAGGTAAAAAAAAGGCAGCAAATTCGCCGATGAGGGGAAATAATAGACTTATGACCATCCTGGTCCCGAGTGGAGAACCACCTACACCCACCTGGAACTATGACTTCTATATGTGGATATCACAGTATAGCGAAAGGAACAAATACAGGCTTGAGGATTATCACAGGATGGATATAAGTGCCAACTACTATAAACTTCTCAATCTACAACCTTTACAACCACAAGAATCCTTGATCAGCTACTCCTTTGAGTTCTGATTTCTCGCTTGAAGTGTGCATCCTTATTGACGCAGCGAATATGTACATAATTCATTGCGTGAAGCGGGATTTGGAGCCGTTTTGATGTTTTTTTGAGGTGTGACGCAGTGGATTTGTATGAAATATGGTGCGTCGCCTATTCAACTTCTTAGCCATTACTGACCGTTCTTCAATACGCCCCTCTTCGCGGGCTGTGGCCAGGATATTGTTATAATCATGTTCTGAAATCATCTCTTGTTCGTATTTTATCCGTTTAGATTCGCTAAATTGGACGATTCCAATACCAGATGGCAAGTTTATATCCTCAGAATGAGGGCTCTATGTACCATTTGCAATCAGTAAATAATTTTACTATATTGCAATCATTAAATAATACGCCTATGAGACAAATAGTTATTCTTTTAAGTTTATGCTTATTGTTTTCATGCACGTATGTAACGCCAGATAACAATAATTCATTAGAGATTATTAATTCATCTCAAGCTAATAACCTTGGTCAGTGTATTTCAAAAGAACAAGCACTAAACCTCGTAGACACATCTCTTTTTTCTAACTGCAATATTCTCATCAGTAATGAGATCATACTCCCGCAATACAAAATAGAGAAAGTTGCAGATTTTTATAGTCCTAATTTCGCATCATGGCTGATCTTTATTGACCTCAAACCTTATGCTTATTGGGGGCACGATTGTATTTATTATTTCGTAAATGCTAGCACAGGTGAAGTATCTTCTTTCGATAACAGATTTCCTCCTGACGTATCTATGGATACTGTAAAATGCGTCTACCAACATCCTCCTCAACAAAACAAAAAACCAACGCTATCTTCAAATAACATTCAGGCCCGCAATATTACCATAGACCCTACCAAATGGGCTATAATTTTGGGCGGAGGTTACGACGGTATTAGTGATATGTCGTCAATCCAGACAGAGTGTCGTGAAATCTATATAATGCTTAGAGACAAATACCGCTACTCCGAGGAACAAATTATAGCCATGTACACCATTGAGGGGGCCTTAACAGATCTTGACTACGACACATCAGACACCGAGGTTGACTACATATTTAATAGAGAAAATATAAACTACGTCTTCAACCACTTAAGCTCTAACTTAGAACAAGGAGATACACTCTCTATTTTCGTGATGACACATGGAGAGACATCGGGAAATGACAACTCTTCTATAATTTTACTGGGGAAGGAGTATTTCACAGATTTTGAATTTGCGACGCAATTAAATAAGATACCAAATAATATTCCCATTAATGTAATTATGGGCCAATGTTTTTCGGGAGGATTTATTGACAACATTAGTGCAAGATGTAAACATATCGTAACCTCTTGCTCTGGAAGTGAATCTGCTTATCCTACATTAGATCTGTCTCGTTCTGAGTTCTATCGACATTGGCTCGGTGCAATGAATGACTTTGACACATTTACTCCAAGTACTGATGCTGATGCCAATCAGAATAGGATAATATCTTTCCAGGAGGCATTTGATTACATAACAGATCTAGACAGGATAGATTGGAATAGTCCGTCAGTTGAATGCGTAGAAACACGACAATTTCACTCAATGGACAATTATTACACTGAGAATTATGGCCTATCATCTATTCTACTAAATCAACCGCCTCAACCACTTAACCCCATTATCACAGGTGCCAGAAATATAGCATTAGGTCAAAATATCACATATACAATATCTGATATTCAAGAAAACACTAGCGTAATCTGGAATATTCCACAATATTTTAGTGAAGTATCCAGAAACCAGACAGCAACCAGTGCTACTATTACCCTCTGCGCCAATAGAACAGATATCACCACTCTTGGACTGACAGTTGGTGCCACAATTAGTAATTCGACAGAAACTCAGACCAGGACCATCTCTGATATAAATATTTGGAAATCCGGGATAAACGTATCAGAAAATCTAATTATAGGCAACATAAATTCTTATGGAGGGACTGTGCAGCTTACATCTAATATAGATGGAGCATATGGATACAATTGGAGTTGTGATTTAGGTTGGATTGTCCTTGACCAAGGATATTATATTGCAGAGTTTATTAATCCCCTAAGGGGAGATGATCAATTTGTAACAATCTCTGTAGAATTTATAAATCCTATAGGCCAGCAAACAACATTTGTAAGAACATTCTCTTTGAATCAATAATTTTAAAATAACTATTATGAAAAAAGCTATAACTATACTTATTCTGCTTGTGTCCATAATATCATGTGATAAAAACAGACCTTTAGAGGAGAACTCTTTAACTGTTGATAATTATCTGTATTCGAAATGCGAAAAGAATACAAAAGCTTTGACCGATAGAACTGTAACATTGGAGATGAGGGAAAATGGTATCCTACATCTTTATAGAGAAGGTGACTTTCACTGCAGTGCAGAGATGGCTATTGATATAACAAATGAAGGTAACACCATCAATATCAATGAAAGGAATGTGGGCATGGCGTCCTATTGTTTCTGTCACACAAGTTACAATTGTGAAATTAAAGGCTTCAGAGAAGGAGAATACATACTCTGCATCAGTACCGAGCACACCCGGGTCGACAAATTCCAATACAAACCAATTACATTCTCATTTGTAGAAGGGAGTAAGATAACATTTGATCTCGGAGAAGGTAGCAGGATTTAATATTAACAAAAAATCGGTGAGACGTCAACCATCTCACCGATTTTACAACTATCCCGGTCGATTTTAAATATCAGAATTTTACATCATGCCGCCCATACCTGGATTCATAGGTGGCATTGCAGGGGTCTCCTCTTTCTTGTCTGCTAGGACACACTCAGTAGTAAGGAACATACCTGCTACTGAAGCTGCATTCTCAAGAGCCACGCGAGTAACTTTGGTAGGGTCAACAACACCGGCTGCAAATAGATTTTCGTATCTGTCAGCACGTGCATTGTAGCCGAAGTCATCTTTACCTTCGCGAACTTTATTTACCACTACGCTACCCTCAACACCTGCATTTTCTACGATCATACGTAGAGGAGCCTCAATAGCTTTAGCGATGATATTGATACCTGTTTGCTCATCTTCATTGTCAGCCTGAACATCTTTCAAGCAGTCGATAGCGCGGATGAATGCCACACCACCACCAGGGATGATACCCTCTTCTACAGCAGCGCGGGTAGCGTTGAGTGCATCTTCCACTCTGTCTTTCTTCTCTTTCATCTCTACCTCTGAAGCTGCACCTACATAAAGAACAGCTACACCACCGGCCAATTTGGCAAGTCTCTCCTGGAGTTTCTCGCGGTCGTAGTCTGAAGTGGTGGTAGAGATCTGTTTACGGATCTGAGCCACTCTGTCAGCTATCTCATTTTTGTCACCAATACCGTTTACGATAACTGTATTTTCTTTATCTACAGTCACTTTCTCTGCTTCACCAAGCATAGCCAAAGTAGCTGTCTCGAGTGAGAAGCCTCTCTCTTCTGAAATTACCACACCACCAGTAAGGGTCGCGATATCCTGAAGCATCTCTTTACGACGGTCACCGAAGCCTGGAGCTTTAACAGCTGCGATCTTCAAAGTACCGCGAAGTCTATTCACTACAAGTGTTGTTAGAGCTTCACCCTCTACATCTTCAGCGATGATAAGGAGTGATTTGCCTTCACGTGCGATAGGTTCAAGTACAGGAAGAAGGTCTTTCATAGCAGAGATCTTCTTGTCAGTAACAAGGATCTTAGGGTTGTCAAGAACTGCCTCCATCTTGTCAGAGTTGGTCATGAAGTAAGGAGAGATATAACCTCTGTCAAACTGCATACCCTCAACCACTTTAACCTCTGTCTGGGTACCTTTTGCCTCTTCTACTGTAATAACACCCTCTTTTTTCACTTTGGCCATAGCCTCAGCGATAAGTTTGCCGATGAATGCGTCGTTGTTGGCTGATGTAGTAGCGATCTGCTCCACTTTAGCGATATCATCACCTACATCCTGAGTCTGTTTTTTAAGGTCTGCCACAACTGCTGCCACTGCCTTGTCGATACCTCTCTTAAGGTCCATAGGGTTTGCACCGGCTGTCACGTTTTTAAGACCTACACCGATAATCGCCTGAGCAAGTACTGTAGCGGTAGTAGTACCGTCACCTGCCTGGTCATTGGTTTTGGATGCCACCTCTCTTACCATCTGGGCACCCATATTCTGGAAGCGGTCCTCAAGCTCGATCTCTTTAGCTACTGTCACGCCATCCTTGGTCACGTGAGGTGCGCCGAATTTCCTGTCAATAACCACATTGCGTCCTTTAGGACCAAGTGTCACTTTCACTGCATTTGCCAAAGCGTCAGCACCCTCTTTCATAAGGTTGCGGGCTTCCATATTGAATTTGATCTCTTTTGCCATATCTTTTTTCTCTTTTCTCCGTTAATAATTACATGATAGCGAGTACGTCAGATTGACGCATCATAAGATAACTTTTACCATCCACGGTGATCTCTGTGCCTGAATATTTGCCATAAAGGACCTCGTCACCCACTTTAAGCTCCATAGGTTCGTCTTTTTTGCCATTGCCTACTGCCACTACTTTACCCTGCTGGGGTTTCTCTTTGGCTGTGTCTGGGATAAAAATTCCGCTTGCTGTTTTGGTTTCAGCCTCTTTAGGCTCGATCAAAACTCTGTCTGCTAAAGGTTTGATAGTCATAATTGTAAATTTTTAATGTTTTATATTATTTATTTCAATTTCAATCAATGCCCTCTTTATGGCAAATTAAGTGCCAGAAAGGTATTGTGACATTTTGGCACATTTTTTATTTTTGCGATACAAATTTAATAAATAAGCTTATGTTTTTATTCTATGTAATGCCTATTATCTTCGTTTTGGGAATCATAATGATTGCCCTTGAAGATGTTACCCATATCAATAAAGCAGCAGTGGCTGTGGGAATGTGTATCCTGCTATGGCTGATATGTCTGCTCGACGCTGCCGGCCTTTTCGCACTGCACACCCCTGCATATATGGAGAATTTTATCGCCGGCTTCCCCGCTTTTGCGGCAATGTCCCCAGCAGAGCAGGCTTTCAAATATGTGGAGGTGGCCCTTGTGGAGGCCCTCGGTGATGTATCCACCACACTTTTCTTCGTATTGGCATCTATGGCCATAGTGGAGGTTCTTGACTCGCACGGGGCCTTCAGCGTGATTACCAAATCGATAAAATCCAAAAGCAAGAGGAGACTTGCCTGGACATTCGGCGGCTTGACATTCATTCTCTCAGCCCTGCTTGGCAATCTTGCCACAGTTATTGTGATGGTCGCTGTCCTGAGGAAGCTGATATCGGACAAATCGGACAGGATGATATATGCGTGCCTTACTATCCTTACAGCAAATGCGGGCGGCTCGTGGTCCCCTATAGGTGATGTAACGACACTGTTGCTTTGGACCGGAGGGAACCTTACTGTGACCCATCAGATATCCCACCTTATCCTTTCAAGTGCCGTCTATGCAGCCATCTCCTGCACCATCGTGTCGCTGATGTTCCCCAAAGGGTCAAATATCCAGGATGTGGTGCTCGAGAAGTCACATCTCCCTGAGTATATAACCCATAAATATCAGACCACACTGCTACTGGTAGGATTGTGCTCTCTGGCGATGGTACCTGTGTTCCAGAGCCTCTTCAACCTTCCCCCTTTTATGGGTGTCCTCCTCGGTCTGGTAGTCCTTTGGATCATCACAGATGTCAAGGCTCACAAGTCCCACGATGCAGCATCGAAAAAACTACTTGTATCCAATCTTTTCAGCAAGCTGGACATCTCTACCGTCCTGTTCTTCCTGGGCATCCTGATGTCTGTACATACTCTCAAGACAGTGGGATTCCTTACAGAGCTATCTATGGGTCTGAACAAACTTATTGGCGATCCCAATACCATAAGTATCCTTTTAGGTATCTGTTCGTCATTCCTTGACAATGTGGCTCTTGTAGCAGCATCCATCGGTATGTACCCTATCGCTGAGACCGGTGCATTTATGGTGAACGGAACATTCTGGACATTCCTGGCATACTGTGCAGTAACTGGTGGCAGCCTCCTGATAATAGGCTCTGCATCCGGTGTGACCGTTATGGGTTTGGAGAAGATTTCGTTTGTATACTATTTGAAAAAATTCTCCTGGGTAGCACTTTTGAGCTATGCTGCAGGTGCAGCGGTATATCTTTTGTTTTTTTAACACAACATGACTACTCAATCTGACGAAAAATATATGCGTGAGGCCCTGAAAGAGGGGGTCAAAGCAGGTGAAAAGGGGGAGATTCCCATTGGCGCGGTGGTGGTATGCAAAGGGTCAATAATAGCCCGCGCCCACAACCTCAACGAGCTGCTCAAGGATCCCACTGCCCACGCAGAGATGCAGGCCATCACTATGGCCACAGAGCACCTCGGGGGGAAATATCTCACCTCCTGCACCATCTATGTCACTGTGGAACCTTGCCCGATGTGTGCCGCTGCACTCGCCTGGGCACAGGTGGCCAAAGTGGTCTATGGTGCCGCTGACCCCAAGCGAGGGTACTCACTCTTCTCTCCATCACTGCTTCACCCCCGCACTGAGGTGGTATCAGGGGTATTGGCAGATGAGTGCGGACAACTGGTGTCAGACTTCTTCAAAAAAATAAGATAATGGAATTTCTGCAGGAGTGGGGTTACATAGGGCTCTTCCTCGGCTCCTTTATGGCTGCTACTGTGGTCCCTTTTTCATCGGATTTCCTTATAATCGGCCTTCTGCTGGCAGGAGGCAATCCTCTCTTGTGCTTTCTCAGTGCCACCGCCGGCAACTGGCTTGGAGGGCTCACCTCATTCGGACTCGGATGGCTTGGCAAATGGGAGTGGATCGAACGGCTTTTCAAAGTGACACCTGAAAAACTGGCTGCCCAAAAGGCCAAAATAGACAAATACGGATCACTCCTGGCATTCATGAGCTGGCTCCCTTTTGTGGGGGATATTTTTGCCATCGGACTCGGATTCTACAAGCTGCCGCCAGTAAGATGCGGCATCTACATGCTGATAGGAAAAGCAACCCGTTTTCTCCTCTGGATAGCTCTGTTTGAGGTTTTTGGGGGCAATCTGCCTTGGCTCTGAAAATTTTGTTTGCATTTAAAAAAGATTTCTTTACCTTTGCACCCGCAAACTGACTTATGGTGTAATGGTAGCACTACAGATTTTGGTTCTGTCTGTCTAGGTTCGAATCCTGGTAAGTCAACAATATGAAAAAGATTTTTGCCAAAATTGCAGCTATATCAGTAGCTGCAATTTTTGTTTTAGGGGGGTGCGGAGACCACTCACAGCAGAAAGGGGCAAAACCCCACAATTTCCCCAGAGTCCAGCCTCCTGCAATGCTTGGACAAGGGACTCCTGCCCTGGCATATGTAGCCAAGAACTACTGGAATCCTTTCATCGATTCATCAGTGGTATTCTCTCAGGACACGTCCTTTATTGGAGGCGTACCGAAAGATCAATTTTTCAACGCAGGTAGAGAATACGCCCATATAGTAAACTCTATTCCACTTCAAGAAGGGATAAGAGCCCAAACCAATTTCATCTCCAGGCTCATCGCGCTCCATCGCTCAAATCCCGCAAATACCGTTTTTTACACAGCAGTCGAGTATGCCGAAGAGGTTTTCTATGGGGTAAATTCTGACTATAGAAATGAGGAGCTGTATCTTCCCATTGCGTCAGCACTGGCAGATTTTGAACTGATAGATCCCACCACCCGCGCCAGATATGCGCAGGAGGCGATAAACTGTTCAAAAAACAGAATCGGAACACCAGCTGCAGATTTCGGCTATACTACCAGAAATGGGAAGCGCTCCGCTCTTTACAAAACTGGCGGGAATGCCACATTGATTTTCTTCTCAAACCCAGGCTGCACCGCCTGCAAGGAGATAATTGAAACCCTTGACCGCTCACTCCTGGTCCAAAAGCTCCTTTCTGAGGAGAAATTGACAATAATCAACATATATATTGACGAGGATCTATCTGAGTGGTACAAATATATGCCTATTTACCCTGAAGAATGGATAAACTGCTATAATGAAGACTTGAAAATAAAGGGTGAAAATCTTTATGACATCAGGGCCATTCCATCACTTTATCTGCTGGATAGGGATAAAAGGGTCATTTTGAAAGATGCTCCATTACACACCCTGATGGACCGACTCCACTCCATATAGCATTTGTTTTAGTATATTTGCACCAAAAGAGACACACGAATGAGACGAGCAAACTATCTCATACTGACCATACTTCTGATGTTTTTTGCCCCAAAATCACCAGTTTTGGGACAGTATTTCACCATGGGCGATGACCCGGGAAATGTCAGATGGAGACAAATAAGGACAGACAACTACATATTCATCTACCCTCAGGAGATAGACTCCCTGGCCAGGAGATACGCCTCACTCTTTGAAACCAACAGGGCACGGGTAATGGAACCTCTTGGGATCAACCCTAAAAGGATCCCTGTGGTATTTCACCCATACTACACAAGAAGCAATGGAGTTGTTACATGGGCACCAAAAAGGGTAGACATCTTCACTACCCCACCTGCATATTCCAACACATCAGAGCCATGGGCTGAAAATGTCACCATACACGAAAGCCGCCATGTAGGGCAGGTATCCCATTTCGAAAAGGGTGTATGGAAAGTGCTGTATCCACTTATCGGTGAGCAATCTACAGGAATTGGTGTAGGACTTTACCCATCCAAAGCCTTTCTGGAGGGAGATGCTGTCATTGCAGAAACAGAGCTGACAAATGCCGGCAGGGGACGCAATGCTGATTTTCTCCAGTACATGAGGGCTGCATACCTCAACGGCGACTACCGTGACTGGGACAAATGGAATTTCGGTTCATACAAATACTACACCCCGGACCACTATGTAATTGGATACATAATCAACACGGCAGTCCGACACACAAATGAAAACTACTTTTACCCCGGCAACCTTCTCAAATATGAAGTTAAACACTTCTACAACCCCAGTGTGCTTTTCAGAGCATTCAACAGTATAGGGGGAAAAAGCAGACAACACTTTCTGGAAGAGGGGCAGCAAATTCTCACAGACATTTGGAAAAAAGATTTAGATAACATTGGTGAAACCACTGAGGGACATAATATTAAAGAAAAAGAAGAAGATCTGTATTCTGAGTATCGTTACCCTGTTTTTATAGACGACACCTTATCCAGATACCATCACCATATTATCGCTGTCAAGGAGGGATTCGAAGGGGCCAGCAGCCTTGTGGCAGTAGACTCAGCAGGAAAAGAGACCCACATCCGTCCATTTGGAAACTACACCTCTCCGCTCACCCTCAGCCGGGATGGGCACATTTACTGGAGTGAGTCCGTCTTCAATGGTCCAAATCAACTAAGCGACCAGTCCATAATAGGCTCATATGACCTTCGGAAGAGAAAATTGTCCTACAAGAGATTCGGAACCAGATATTTCAACCCCACCCCATCTCCGTCCGGAGATAAAATAGCAGTAGCCGAATACCCTGTTGCGGGATCTTCATACCTGGTACTGCTGACTTCCGGCCAACAACATATGATAGGTAAAATCGAGGCCCCAGAAAAAGGGCAAATTAAAGAGATAGCGTATATAGGAGATACCATATATTGCTCTGTCATATTGGATAAAGGACTAGGGATATACTGTTTTGACGGCACAGAATGGAAAGAGGTTATACCCCAACAGAACCAGACTTTGACCGGTATGAAGTCATCCGACCAGTACCTCTATTTCACAAGTGACTTGTCGGGCGTAAACAACATATACGCCTACGACACCGCAAAGGACTCTCTCTACAAACTGACAAACGCCCTTTATGGAGCTTCTGACGGATATATTGACAAAGACAGGCTCATCTACTCTGAATTCGGTCACAAAGGCTACCATTTGGCCCAAAACAACCTTTCTGAGCTTAAATGGGAAGCAGCAGACTTCACTGCTCCCTACAAGTATCCGATAGCAGAGATGCTTTCCTCTCAAGCCAAAGAGCAAACCAGACTCGACTCTCTAAAAATCGTAGACATAACAGACCCTGACCTCTACCCATCAAAAAAATACAGCAAACTTGGACACTTGTTCAGAATCCATTCCTGGGGTCCCGTTTACTACAATGTGGACAACATTATGAGTATGAGTTATGAGTCTTTCTATGATCTGGCCTCCTTGGGTGCTACAGTCTATTCACAAAATACCCTGGGAACAGCGGTCACAATGCTGGGCTATTCATACCATAAAGGGTTCCACTCCGGTCACGCCAAATTCACATATACAGGATGGGGTCCTGCAATAGAGCTTGCTGCAAATTACAATGACAGGAACAGGAGATCCATGAAAGTGGCTAAAAACGACGAAGGGCAATATTACATTGAGACAACTGAGTATCTCCACACACCATATCTCCAAACATATGCACTTGTCTACTACCCATGGAATCTGACCAGAGGAGGATGGAATCGTGGATTGATCCCCCAATTCCAATGGACCTTTACAAATGACCAGTACTATTCTAGCCTCAAACAGAAATTTGTATACAAACACCAGCTCAATTACGGAATAAAATACTACCAGACACTTCCCATAGCAAAATCGGGATTCTACCCAAAATGGGGATTCGGTTTGAGCCTGATGGGAGGCAGTGCCCCTGGAACTGGGGAGAACTTCGGAAATATGGTCTACCTCAACGGGTATTTCTATTTCCCAGGCTTTACCCCCCAACAAGGTTTGAAGCTGACAGCCTCCATCCAAAAACAGAATGTAGAGGGTAAAACATATTATCTTGGCTCCTATGCCACACTTCCACGAGGATATCAGGATATGACTCCTACCGAAAGTTTTGCTAAAGCAACACTTGACTATGCACTACCTATCTATTTGGGAGATTATAATTTATGGTCAATACTATACTTTAAACGTATGACATTTGTACCATTTGCAGATTACGCGATTGACGCCATTCCAGGCCACAGACTGAGCACCTACTGGTCTGCTGGAACTGACCTGCTGTTCGACATATATCCACTCCGATTCAATGTACCAGTATCCCTCGGAATCAGATACGCATATACAGGGCCTCAAGTTGGGAACAGGCACTACTTTCAATTCCTGTTCAGTTTAGACCTTCCTTAATGGCCTTCGCCAGTTTTAACCCCACAAATGCAGCGAGATCCTCCTCTGCTGCATTTTTTATTCTAGCCACACTCTTGTATTTTGCCAGAAGTTTCTCTGCCGTTTTAGGACCCACCCCCGGTATCTGATCCAAAGCCGACGATACCTGCGCTTTAGTCCTGCGGAATCTGTGATGTGTTATTCCAAACCTGTGAGCCTCATCCCTAAGCTGCATAATGAGTTTAAGAGAGGTTGAATTCTTGTCAAGGAACATCGGATAAGGATCCCCAGGAATAATAAGCTCCTCCATCCTCTCTGCTATACCTATGATTTTCAACTTATCAATCAACCCCAATTCAACCAGAGCTTCATATGCAAACCTGACCTGTCCCTTACCTCCGTCTATCACTATGAGTTGAGGCAGCTCACCCCCCTCGGCAAGAAGTCTTGTATACCTTCTGTTTACGACCTCCTTCATCGAGGCATAGTCGTTGGCTCCCACCACACTCTTTATATTGAAATGTCTGTAATCTCCCTTGGAAGGCACTCCATCCTTGAATACCACACATGCCGCAACTGGATTTGTACCCTGAATATTGGAGTTGTCAAAGCACTCTATATGCCTTGGAAGCACATCCATGTTCAGGTCCTTGCGCAGATTTTCCAGGATCCTCTCCGTATGCTCCTTCGGATTTACAAACTCCTCCTGTTTCAGCCTGTCGAACCTGAGTTCAGCTGCATTCTTTCTTGAAAGCTCCAGGACGGCAAGTTTATCCCCTTTAAGAGGAATATGGACATTTTTTCCTTTAAATTCCTGATCAGGCAAAAAAGGGACAAGTATCTCTTTTATATCATCTTGCTCTGTATCATTTCGAGAATAGATTTCAGCCATGAAAGAAGAGAGGACAGAGGGTTTCTCCTCCTCGATTCTCATCTTTATCTGAAGATTTATTGATCTTATAATGCACCCGTTCCTGACTTTCATATAGTTTCCAAAGGCATCCTGACCTTCAAAAATCAATGAAAACACATCCAGATCTATGATTCCAGAGTGGACAACCATGGATTTGCTATAATGTTTCTCAAGAAGTATCTTTTTCTCTTTAAACTCATTAGCAACCTCAAATTCAAGTTTTGATGCAGCCTCCTTCATCTTCCGGTCAAACTCCTTAATAAGATATGAGCTATTACCTTTGAGTATCTCAACTATCGCATCAGTCTGCTCTTTGTACCTTTCAGTAGAGATATGCCCTGCACATGGAGCCAGACACTTCTTTATGTGGTAATTGAGGCAGACTTTGAACTTGCCGGAGCTTATATTATGGTCCGTAAGTTGAAGATTGCAAGTCCTCAGCTTGTATAGAGCATTGATGAGATCCAGCAACTTGTGTGCATGCATCACCGAACTGTATGGACCAAAATATAGAGAGCCGTCCTTTTTGAAGCGTCTGGTAAGAAACACTCTTGGAAAGGGCTCTTTTTTGACACATATCCACGGATAGGTCTTACCGTCTTTCAGCAGGATGTTATATTTGGGCTGATACTCCTTAATAAGGTTATTCTCCAAAAGGAGGGCATCCTCTTCCGTATCCACCACAGTATGCTCCACTTCCCTTATTTTGGAGACCATAACTGCTGTCTTTCTGGTCAATTTCTCCGGTGACTGAAAATATTGGGAAACCCTTTTCTTCAGATTCTTTGCCTTACCGACATATATTACCACGCCATTCTCGTCCAGATATCTGTAGACACCCGGAACTTCTGGAAGGAGCTTAATCTTATCAGTAATAACCATATAAAGATAAAAATGTTATATTTGCACCATATAAAGGACCTAAACGTGGAAACAAAAGTAATCAATATCTCTGATATTAAGAGCGCTATTGGAATGAAAGGGGCTCTCGGTACTGCAGTAGCCAAAGCAGCGATGTCTCTCCTTAGCCTCAACGAAGTCAATGATATCTACTCCAAGTCTTGCGAACATTATGGACAGCAGTTCACCGCAAAATTATTGGAGAATCTCAATATCAAAACTGATGTAATTGCCTCCCAACTGGACGTAATCCCCAAAGAGGGTCCTTTTATCATTGTTTCCAACCACCCATTTGGAGCTATTGACGGCATTATACTTTTCAACACCATATCTTCAATAAGGCCAGATTTCAAAATTCTGACCAACTTTATCCTCTCATATATCAAAAATCTTTCCGAATATTTCCTCCCTGTAAACCCTTTTTCTGACATGAAGAACCTGCGCAGCAGTTTATCGGGCGTACGGGCAGCCAAAGAGCACCTGCTCAATGGTGGAGGACTGGGTCTCTTCCCTGCCGGAGAAGTGTCCACATATCACGGAAAAGGATACACTGAGGATATACCATGGACCCAATCCATCGCCAAATTGATCCAAAAAAGCGATGTCCCTGTCATCCCTGTTTATTTTGACGGGCAGAACAGCAGAACTTTCCATGCTTTGGGACGCATACATCCCCTACTAAGAACAGCACAGCTCCCAAGAGAATTGTTCAAAAAAGAGGGACAAACAATAACATTGAGAATAGGGAAACCCATCTCTCCATCCGAGATTCAAGAACACAATATAAACTCCCTCAGGAGTTACCTGCGCAACAGAAGCTATGCACTTGAGGCCCAGATTGAAATCCCCACAGGAGGTGAGCAGCTGCGCAAACAGGAGGACGAGGCACCTATTGCCCAGTCAAAAGGGAAAAAGACACTTCTGGATGAGATTGCCAAACTTACAGAGAGTGGTGCCAAACTCTTTGACGCTGCCAATTTTTCATGTTTCCTGGCCAATTATGAAGATATCCCGGCTCTCATCCACGAAATAGGCATAAAAAGGGAGGTGGCCTTCCGTGCTGTAGGCGAAGGTACTGGACAGGAGGTAGATTTGGACCATTTTGACCCATACTACAAGCATCTTGTCCTTTGGGACAATGACAAACAGGCCTTTGCTGGTGCATATAGGCTGGGAATTGGCGACGAAATTGTAGCCAAATACGGAAAAAAAGGGTTCTACTCCCATACTTTGTTCAAATATTCCAGAAATTTTGAGCAGACCCTAACAAACAGTATAGAACTCGGCCGCTCATTTGTGTCGCTTGAATACAAGAAGGATGCACTTCCCCTTATGCTCCTGATCAGGGGTCTTATGTACAGTATTCTAAGATATGACCAGTGCAAATACCTTTTCGGCCCTGTAAGTATAAGTTCTTCCTACCCTATTTTCTACAGGAGCCTTATGACATATTATATAATGGAGATGCACTCAAGATCATTCCTCAAAGAGAATGTACAAGGACGAACTCCATTCAAACCACAATACTTGAGAGTCTCCCCTAAAGATCTTATAGAGACCAAAATAAAGTCCATAGAGACATTTGACAGATTTATGCTAAGGCTCAGTGACAACCAATACAGGCTCCCGACCTTGGTCAAACAATATCTTAAATTAGGGGCCAAAATAGCATGCTTCAATGTGGACAAGGATTTCAACTACTGCATAGACGGACTTGTATTCCTTAAAATTGCAGATGTTCCCAAAGATGAAATCCTCAAACTCGCCAGAGGGGCAGAAGATCCGGAAATGATTCTAAACAGATTCAATTACTAAACCACTACGGTACAGGATCATAGCCACTACCACCCCAAGGGTGGCATCTGAGGATGCGCCTTACAGTCAAATAAAGTCCCTTTAACGGACCGTGCTTCCTGAATGCTTCTATAGCGTAAGCCGAACACGTAGGGATAAACCTGCAAGAGGCGGGCTTGAGAGGCGAAAGACATATCTGATAAAATCTTATCAGGACAACAAATGGAAAAACTGCCACTTTCTTAAGAGTCTGCACCCACTTTTTGGATGGCGGAGACAAGTGTTTCTGTAATTTTTCCATAATCCATAATGTGTGATGACACGTATACCAAAAGCAAGTCCCGACCTTTGACGTTGGGGAGTTCCCGGCAATTCAACCTGAAAGCCTCCCTCACCCTTCTGCGGATAAGATTTCTTTTGACTGCCCTCTTGTATATCTTCTTCGGAACAGAAATAACGAGCCTCTCATCTCCCACCTCAGCATCCCTATAGATGACTTTAAATGGGTAACTGAATATCGACTCTCCTTGGGAATATATCAGCTCCGACCGTTTCATCTATTTGTTTCTCTCCAAATAAAGGATGAGAGCCTGCGCTACAGATGGAGCCTCTGGGGTTGGTGCAGTGATCTCTACTTCAATACCAGCATCCTTCAAAGCTTTGGCTGTAGCAGGGCCGAAAGCCAGAAATTTTATATCCCCCTGTTTGAATTCTGGATAGCTCTCCTGTAGGGATTTCACATCCAATGGGCTATAGCAAACCACCATCTGATATTTGTGCATATCCCATTCACGCATATCGCTATACATGGTCTTGCAGAATACTGCACTCTGGAATTTTAGTTTGGCTTTAGTGAAGGCCTTCAATACATCAGGCTTAGTAGAGTCGGTAGCGGCAATCAGGAATGTCTCGTTTTTATGCTTGGCCCCTATGGCTTCTATCACAGAATCCACCGTTCCCTTTCCAAAGAATATCTTTCTCTTTCTGTATACTATATGTTTCTGGAGATATAATGCAATTGCCTCTGTGGTGCAGAAGTATTTCATGGTTTCAGGAACCGCCACTCTTGTCTCTTCACAAAGGGTGAAAAAAGCATCAATTGTCGATTTTGAAGAGAAAACTATAGCCGTATGCTCCAGAATTTCTACTCTTTGCGCTCTGAATTCTCTTGCTGTAACAGGCTGAACATAGAAAAATTGGTTAAAATCTATATTCACACCATATTTTGAAATAATATCTGTGTATGGGGAACTTGCCGCAGGTGTCGGCTGAGATATTAAAATGTTCTTTACTTTCATCAACAATCTTTCTTACTAAAATTTGGGGGTGCAAATGTACAACAAAATTGAATATTTGATGCAAAAATTTTCAATTCCCCCTTTTGGCGTTGTATCCATCATTTAAAAGAAGACTGAGCACCTTATCCCTCAAGTCTCCCTGAATTACAATCTCACCATCCTTGGCACTTCCACCTACTCCGCATTTTGTCTTCAATTTTTTTGCAAGCATCTCCAAATCAGCGGATGTACCCTTAAATCCCTTTACAAGCGTAACCTGTTTTCCACCCCTGTTGCGACGGTCTATTGCCACTATCAGTTTTTGTGAGGCCGGGGGTAGTGTCGCCTCTTCCTCTTCTACGGGTACATCGTATTTGAAATCGGGATTTGTGGAGAAAACAACCCCTAGTCTGCTCTTCCAGTCCTGTTCTGCCATAATCAAGGTTTAATTTTTGCAAAGTTAGATATAAATAATCAATTTCGTATATTTGTCGTTTATTCGGAAAAGAACTGAAACATGGAGAAAAAACAATTTAATCTTGTAAGCAGAATCGTCGGCTTTGTGGTTTTTGCAATCGCTACCATTACTTATGTGGCAACCATCGAGCCCACCACCAGTTTTTGGGATTGCGGAGAGTTTATCGCATCATCATATAAATTGGAAGTAGGACACCCTCCTGGAAACCCTGTCTTCCAGCTAGTGGCCCGCTTTTTCACAATGTTTGCCTCACCAGAGAATGCTGCTTTGGCAGTTAACTTGATGAACGCACTCTGCTCATCATTGACAATATTATTCCTTTATTTGACAATAATGCATCTGGGCAGACGCCTGCTTGAGAAAAATGGCAGAGAATACCTTTCTCTTTCAAATGCCATTGCCCTTTGGGGTTCTGGTGCAGTAGGCGCTTTGGCGTACTGCTGGTCTGATACATTCTGGTTCTCTGCTGTGGAAGGGGAAGTATATGCCATGTCATCCCTGCTTACTGCAGTAGTGTTTTGGGCAATGCTCAAATGGGAGGATGAGGCTGATCAGCCATATGCAAACAGATGGATCGTCCTTATTGCATTCCTGCTCGGACTCTCAATCGGAGTGCACCTGCTCAACCTGCTGGCAATACCTGCCATTGCATTTGTATACTACTACAAAAAGGCAAAATCATTCACATGGGGCAAAGCTTTCGGAGTCCTGTGCCTATCTGCTGTTATTTTGGCAGTTATCCTGTGGGGGATTATCCCATACCTGCCCAAGATCGCAGCGTACGTGGATCTTCTTTTTGTAAATGGCTTTGGTCTCCCATACAATAGCGGTGCTGTTGTGTTTATGGTATTGCTCCTGGCTGCATGTTTCTGGCTGATTTACTTCTCCCACAAAAAAGGGAAAGTGCTTGTCAATACCATTACACTGTGTTTCACCATGATAGTTATCGGCTACTCATCTTTCGCTGTGGTAGTGATAAGATCATCTGTCAACACACCTACAAATGAGTATCAGCCCGACAATCCATTTACATTGGTAAGATATTTGGGCCGCGAACAATACGGAAGCAACCCTCTGGTATATGGAGAGACCTTCGCATCCGTCCCTACCAACTATTCTGTACCCAAGTACTACACACCACTTAACGGCAAATATGTCAAGACTGATGGTCCGATGGATGTCAAGTACCCATCACAATCAAAAATGTTCTTCCCCCGTATGTGGAGTAAATCTCCTGGTCACATCGAATTCTATAATCACTATACAGGCGATGGACGTGTACCTCAGGGTGGACAGCACAAAATGCCCACATTCCAGGAAAATATCGCATTTTTTATTGACTATCAGATAAATTGGATGTATTTCAGATACTTCTTCTGGAATTTTGTTGGCCGACAGAACGATTTGCACAGCCCTTCACCGGGAGAGCCTCTGAAAGGCAACTGGGAGTCGGGCATCAAGTTCATAGATGAGGCGCGTCTGGGGGACCAGTCGGTAGGCCCAGACTATATTGTGAACAGCAAATCGAAGAATCACTACTACTTCCTCCCTCTTATTCTCGGTCTTATCGGCCTCTTCTTCCAACTGAAAAAGGACCAACAGAACTGGTGGGTAACCATGCTATTGTTCCTTCTTACGGGAATTGGTATAGTGGTATACCTCAACCAACCTCCTCTTCAGGTAAGGGAGAGGGATTATGCCTACGCAGGCTCATTCTACATGTTCTGCGTGTGGATCGGACTTGCTGTAATGGCTATCCACCAGTGGGTAGAGCAGTTTGTCAAAGGAGACAAACTTCCCAAGTGGATCTGCCCTGCAATAATCTCTGCTCTTGCCCTTGTTGTCCCTGTACAGATGGCGAGCCAAAACTGGGATGACCACGACAGAAGTGGAAGATATACAGCCCATGACCTGGCATACAACTATCTGATGTCCCTTGACCAGAATGCCATTATCGTGACACACGGAGATAACGATACATTCCCTCTATGGTATATTCAGGAGGTGGAAGGGGTAAGACTTGACACGAGAGTAATGAATACATCACTATTGGGAACAGACTGGTATATTGACCAAATGAGGAGAAAAATTTATGACTCCGAACCTATCATCTTCTCTTTGGACAGAGAGCAATATCTGTATGGAAAGAATGAATTCCCAGAAGTTGTGGACAGAGTAAACAGACCTATTACACTCAAAGAAGCTATCACCCTGTTCAAAGATCCTCGTGTAAAAATCAACCGATATGGCACACCAGAATCTTTCATAGCCCAGCACAAACTGAGACTTCCCGTAAACAAGGAAAATGTGAAGAAATTCAATATTGTGGCAGAGGATGATTACGACAAGATAGCAGACACCCTTTATCTGGACATACCTGCAAACAGAAGCTCAATTTCCAAGACTGAACTTATGATTCTGGATATGCTTTCTAACTACAATTGGGATAGGCCTATCTATTTCGTATCACAAGGTGGAGATCTGGAAATAGGCATTAAAAACTACCTCCAATTCGAAGGTTTTGCTTATAAGCTTGTTCCTATCAAGAGCACTACAAGAACAGCTGAAATTGGCCAAATTGACGCTTTAAAAATGTTTGACAAGGTGATGAAGGTATATGAGTGGGACAACCTCTCAGATACCTCTATTAATATAGACTATCAGAATCTGGCTACATTTAATGGCGTCATGAATATAAGGGGCATTTTTGTCCAAACTGCCATCGGTCTGTACGAAGACGGATATAAAGAAAAGGCTGTACAGGTACTTGATCGCATGCAGCAGGTAATGGTACCGCAGAACTTTCCTCTTAACACCTCTATATTATATTCAGTCAATGAGTATATGGTTCTTCAGGCCATTGAGATATACATCAAGAGTGGAGAGAAGGAAAAAGGGGTTAAATTGGCTCAAGAGTTTGCTTTTGAAACACTCGAAGCAGTCGAGCTTTTCGCCAAGCCATATGGTCGCGGAGTTCTATCAAAATCTGACCTAGAGAACAGCTACTCCCTGTACGGTTATATGCTTGAGATCCTGTCAGGATGTGGAGCAAAAGAGGAGGCTGACGCACTTGAACTTCAATTCAACGAAGTAATCACCGCACTCCTCGCCGAATAGACCGGGTCAGACCCTGACATAAAACATCCACCGCAGTCAGATCAAGTATCTCTCTGCGGTGTTTTTTTGTTTTGTATTAACCTTTTATTATCAGAGTGAGAATAGTTTCCCTTACTATGAATGGAGAACAAAAAAGGCCGCCACTTAGAGTGACAGCCTTCTTTGCTTATTGTGTCTGTGTCAGACTATTTCTTGATCTCTTTTTTAGCTTTTCTAAGTGTCAAGTCATACATTAGAGGGGTACCGATGAACACTGAAGAGTATGTACCGAATACGATACCCACGATAAGTGCCATTGCGAAACCTCTGATCACTTCACCACCGAACAATGCGATAGCGATAAGGGTAACCAATGTAGAAAGCGAGGTGTTCACAGTTCTTGAAAGTGTGCTGTTAAGAGCCTCATTTACATTCTGACCAAGGTCACGCTTAGGATATAGCATATTGTTCTCACGGATACGGTCGAAGATAACCACGTTATCGTTGATAGAGTAACCGATGATGGTAAGGATAGCTGCGATAAATGTCTGGTCCACATCCAAAGTGAAAGGAAGTACACCTGTAAACAATGAGAAGAAACCGATAGCGATGATAGCATCGTGAGCCAAAGCTACAACACCACCAAGACCGTAAGTCCAGTTTCTGAATCGTGCTGCGATGTATACGAAGATAGCAACAAGAGCGAGGATTACTGCAATAACAGCATTTCTCTTGATATCGTTCGCGATAGTAGGACCAACCTTGTCAGAGCTGATGATACCGTTAGGATTCTCTACTGTAGAAGTGAAATCTTCGAATGATAGAGGTGTAGCAAAGTAGCCCTTCAATGCGTTGTAAAGTTTGGTGTCTACCAAGACATCTGTCTCAGATGAGTTGTCATTGATCATATATTTGGTAGTGATCTTCATCTGGCTCTCGCCACCGAACTGTTTAACCTCAACAGACTCACCAAATTCTGCTGTTGTAGCCTGTCTGATGTCTTCTGCTGACACAGGAGCGTCGAATCTTACTACATATGTTCTACCACCTGTAAAGTCCACACCATAAGAGAAACCTTTGATAAAGATAGAACCAAGGCAGATAACTACACATACGATAGAGAATATGTAAGACCATTTGCGAAGACCCAAGAAGTCAACTTTGGTATTCTTGAGGAAGTTGCGGGTAGCATTATTGTCAAAGGTAATGTTCTTGTTGTTGTCAAGTCTTCTTTCAAAAATAAGACGAGTGATGAAGATAGATGTTACCAATGAAGTGATGATACCTATAACAAGAGTAGTGGCGAAACCTTGAACTGGACCAGAACCGAATGCCATAAGGACAATACCGGTAATAATAGTGGTCAAGTTACCGTCGATAATTGCTGAATAAGCGTTTTTATAACCGTCAGCTACTGCAAGACGAAGTGCTTTACCGGCACGAAGCTCCTCTTTGATACGCTCATAGATAATAACGTTGGCGTCAACAGCCATACCCATGGTCAACACGATACCGGCCATACCTGGAAGGGTAAGAACTGCACCAAATGAAGCCAAAGTACCAAGTAGGAACACTACGTTACAAAGCAATGCTACGTTAGCTACAAGACCTGCACCATTATAGAATATAGCGATGTAAATCAATACAAGAACGAATGCAACCAGGATAGAAAGGATACCGGCTTTGATAGACTCGCTACCAAGTGATGGACCTACCACTTGCTCTTGAACGATAGATGCAGGAGCAGGAAGTTTACCTGATTTCAATACGTTTGCCAAGTCTTCAGCCTCTTCGATGGTGAAGTTACCGGTAATTTGTGAACGACCGCCTGAAATCTCAGACTGAACTCTTGGATATGAATAGATAGTACCATCAAGAGCAATAGCAATACATTTGCCTACATTGTCAGCAGTCAAACGGGCCCATATTCTTGCCCCCTCAGCGTTCATAGACATGTCAACCTCTGGAGTAGAGCCTGTATTGGCATATGACATTCTCGCGTCAGCTACTGCGCCACCATCAAGAGGTGCTTTACCGTCACGGGTGTTGGCTTTGATAGCGATAAGCTCGAAATACGAATCATTTGCATATTGGGCTGAAGGTTTTACAGTCCACATAAGTTTAAGATCTCTTGGGAACAGAGATTTGATCTGAGGAAGACCTAGCCACTTGTTGATAGCTGCAGTATCTTTGTAGTGAGCAACACCAACCATTGGACCAGGCATCACCTGACCATTGTAAATACTTGGCTGAAGTGCATAGAACAAAGGATTGTTTTTAGCATAGTTTGCCTCATCCAATGAAAGGCTATCTTCTTGGGTAGCTTGGGCAAGAAGGTCATCTGAAGCAGGAGCAGCCTCCTCTTTAACCTCCTCAACATCATTGTTCAGATACTCTCTTAGAAGGTTGTTTGCCTCTTGCATATAACCGAATACCTCTGAAGCCTCATAGGTAGTCCAGAACTCAAGAGATGCAGTACCTTGAAGAAGCTTTCTTACACGCTCAGGCTCTTTTACACCTGGAAGCTCCACAAGGATACGGCCGCTGTTGCCAAGTTTCTGGATATTTGGAGAAGCTACACCGAAACGGTCAATACGGTTTCTCAATACGTTGAAAGAGTTTGCGATTGCACTCTCAGCCTCCTCACGGATAACCGAGATAACCTCTTCGTTAGTGCTTTCCGGCTTGATTTTCTCACGCATTTCGTAAGTGGCGAAAATGGTAGAAAGTCTCTCACCTGGAGCAACGATGTCCCATGCCTCTGCGAAAAGAGTGATGAAATCTGAACGTGAATCTCTCTGATTTTTCTTAGCCAAAGCAAGTGCCTCTGTAAATTGAGCTGAAGTATTATTGTCTGACAATGCTACTACAAGATCACTCAACTCCACTTGAAGCATGACGTTCATACCGCCTTTCAAGTCAAGACCAAGGTTAATCTCTTTCTCTTTAACTTCTTTAAAAGTGAAACCGAGGTAAACTTTCTCTGTAGAGATACTGTCAATGTAGTATCTGTTCTTCTCTTTTCTCAAAGAGTCCAAATAGAAAGCTTTGTCAAGCTCGGATACTTTTGAAAATGAAGGCGATTGCTGCTCTGCAAGCACTGCGTTTTCCGCATACTTCTCCGCCTTGTTTTCCTGAAGGTAGGTCACTGCTGTAAATGAAAGCTGATACAAGCAGGCCAACCCGACTAGAATTGTCATTAGTTTAATGACGACTTTACTTTGCATATCTTATTATGTTAAAATTATTTAGTTTTCAAAATAAGGGTACAAAAGTACTATTTTTTTCCAATATATAAAGTATTTAGTATTTTTGTTGAGTATTTTTATGATTTGAACGAGGTGAAATATGAGAACAAAATTATCCAATGCGATACTTTTTCTAACACTTATACTATTGTCAGACGGAGCCTTTTCCCAGCAGGACAACCTTCTGAAGGAGGCAGAAAAACTTCACCATGAATACCGGTTCAAAGAGGCAATTGCACTCTATGACAAAATCCTCTCAAACACCACAGACTCACTACTGATGCTGAAACTCGGGGAGAAAATTATCCAATGCGAGAACGGCATCAATCTGCTGAAATACGCAGTGGTCCCAAATGTACTGGTCAAAAAGGGGTTCCCCATAGAAAACTTCTATCTGCACATCTCCGGACTGGAAAACCAAAGTTGGCTGCAGATTCCAAATCCACTGGTTACCGGAAACACCCATAAATACTACAACGCCATATATTTCCCTGAAGGGGCCAAAACAGTATACTACTCCGCCCCCGACAATTCCGGCTCCTGGAACATATACCAAACCACACAGCTCTCTGACACACTGTGGTCAGAGCCTAAAATTCTGGGGGAAAACATAACATCTCCAGGAGATGAACTCTTCCCTATGCCAAGTGCGGATGGGAAGGAGCTTTTCTTCGCATCCAACGGCCACTATGGAATGGGTGGCTTTGACCTTTACGTAAGCAAATGGAATGAAGAGGCGCAGGATTGGGATGTGCCGGAGAATCTCGGCTTCCCATACTCATCCACTGCAGATGATATTTTTTTCCTCAATAGCTACGACGGAAAATATACCATTATTGCCTCGAATAGAGACAACTCCAGCCAAGAGGAAATATCTGTTTATGCAATTGAGTACATTCCGACTGCAATAAAAAGGGAGCTCAGTGACATTAAAGAAATCCAAAACATAGCAAAACTTGACATTGAAGTCTTGAAAAAAGACCAAATAGAGGATGAACAGAATTCCAACACCCCTGCCCAGGAAGGTATCAGCGAGTATGCAAAATTGGTTGCCAACATGAGACTCCTCAGCAAGGAGATGGACAGGAATATCTCTGAACAGGAGCAAAACCGCCTTCTGTACGCGAGGGTAACCAATGAGGATGACAGGGAATTCATCAAACAATCGATCACCAGATTGGAAGAAGATGCACTCAAAATAAAAAGCAGGTTAGATTCGGCAAGATATGAGGTGCAAAAAGTGGAGTTGGAGTTCTTGACAAAAGGGATTATCCCCCAACCAGTCCTTGCAGAAGAAGAGGAGGAGGACAACGCCCCACAGAAAGAGATCACAGACTCACTTGAATACCGTTTCGCTAACCACACCCTCCGGGATATGGTAGAGATGAACATAGAGGTACCCGTACCGGAATTTGACTACTCCTTCAAGATATTGGACGAAGCCCAATTTGCCGAGGACAATTCATTACCAAATAGACTTGTCTACCAGATTCAGCTGATGGTAGTCTCAAGCAAAGCCGGCAAAAAGCCATTTAAAGGGATGAGTCCTATATTTGAGATCAGGCAGCCGTCAGGCAAATACCTGTACACCGTAGGTTTATGGGGCACACATGCCGAAGCCTTGAAATACCTAAATCAAGTACGCAAGAGGGGCTTCCCGAAAGCCTATATTGTAGCATTCAACAACGGCAAGTCCATCTCGGTGAAAAATGCCAGAATTCTCGAGAAACAGAAAGTATCAGAGCAGGGAGACATATCCTATCAACTACTCTTGAAAGGGTATCCCGACGGCATCCCTACAGGTATCCTTACAGCCATTAGGGGGGCATGTGAAAAGGATCTTGCCAAATCCACAGAAAATGGACAAACTGTATATATGGTAGGGCCATTTACCAAGAAAGAAGAGGCTGAAAACCTTAAAAACCTACTCTTCGGACTCGGAGCAGAGAACCTATCTGTAGAAACAATTAAAAAATAATATATGGGCTTAATACTATTCTTACTGATCCTCGGAGACGTTCTGGTATTGGCAGAACTTCTTCTGGTCCCAGGGACCATTTTAACCGGACTGCTTGGACTTGGTTCCATAGTGGGAGGCTGCTACATTGCTTACGACAACATCAGCCCCACCACCAGCATCATCATATTCATTATCAATATAGTAGTGCTTGTCATCGCTACTATACTGCTCCTAAGGGCCAAAACCTGGCACAAACTCTCTCTGGAGACAAATATTGAGAGCCATGTCGATAAAAAGCCCGAAGAGAAAGGGATCCAAGTGGGCCAGGAGGGTGTTTCCACCACACGACTTGCCCCAATGGGCAACGCTGAATTCAACGGCCATTCAATGGAGGTGACCTCAGAAGATGGGATCATTGACCCAAAAACAGCCGTAACCATCACCAAGATCCAGGATAATAAGATCTACGTCAGAAAAACAAACAACTAAAAACAATCAAATATGGAATTGACCGGTATAATAATTTGGGTAGCGATATCATTGGTCGCTCTCATCATATTGCTATGGTTCTTCCCTGTAGCACTATGGTTCCAGGCACTCATTTCAGGTGTCAGAATTTCATTGCTCCAGCTCATCCTTATGCGTTGGAGAAAAGTCCCTCCGGGAACCATCGTTATGGCGATGATTACAGGTACCAAAGCTGGTATCAAACTCGATGCAAATGCCCTGGAGGCACACTACCTTGCCAAAGGCAATGTTCCAAATGTGGTTAACGCACTTATCTCTGCAGACAAAGCAAATATTGCCCTCGATTTCAAGATGGCAGCAGCCATTGACCTGGCAGGCCGTGATGTATTTGAGGCAGTACAGATGTCTGTAAACCCTAAAGTGATCAACACCCCTCCTGTTACTGCTGTAGCTAAGGACGGTATCCAGCTTATCGCCAAAGCCCGTGTCACCGTAAGGGCAAACATCAAACAGCTTGTCGGAGGTGCCGGTGAAGACACTGTTCTCGCCCGCGTAGGTGAAGGTATCGTATCAAGCATCGGCTCTGCCGAATCGCACAAACAGGTACTTGAAAACCCCGACTCCATCTCCAAAGTGGTACTTCAAAAGGGTCTTGACGCAGGTACAGCATTTGAAATCCTCTCTATTGACATCGCTGACATCGACATAGGAAAGAACATCGGTGCAGTGCTTCAGATCGACCAGGCAAATGCCGACAAGAACATTGCACAGGCCCGTGCAGAGGAGAAAAGGGCTATGGCTGTCGCTCTGGAACAGGAGATGAAAGCGAAAGCACAGGAGGCACGTGCAAAAGTTATCGAGGCAGAAAAAGAGATTCCTCTGGCTATGGCAGATGCCTTCCGCAGCGGCAACCTCGGCATTATGGATTACTACAAGATCAAAAACATCCAGGCCGACACCGACATGCGTGAGAATATAGCCAAATAAAAGGCACATAAAGCTGTAAATGACAGAACGGGCACAGAATCATATGATTTAGTGCCCGTTTGCTGTTTTCTATGAGCTTTGGGAACAAAAACGACCTATTTCGTGCCCATTTCTGTTCTTTGCCTGACAATAAAAAGAAAAAGGCTCAATCCGAAGATCAAGCCTTTCTTTCGTCGGGATACTCCGACTCGAACGGAGGACCCCCTGCTCCCAAAGCAGGTGCGCTAGCCAACTGCGCCACATCCCGAAAGCGGATGCAAAGGTAGACATTAATTTTTTATTTCAAAATATTTTTTGCTGAATTCGAATAAATTTCTACCTTTGCAGTCCAAAACCAACGGATTGGTGAGATGGGTGAGTGGCTTAAACCACCAGTTTGCTAAACTGACGTACGGGTAACCGTACCGGGGGTTCGAATCCCCCTCTCACCGCAGAAATAGGCCGGATGATGCAAATCATCCAGCTTTTTTGTATATATACATAAAAATATTCGCTTTCAACAATCTACTTTATTTTGCCTATTTTGCGAATATGACAAACCACGAACTGTATTAATATGAATAAACTTCTTTTACAGATAGCAACATCACTCTCTGTTGCCCTTTTATTGACATCCTGTGATACATCAGGTAATGATATTAATGGGGAAGGTTGGTTAATATTTTTTATATTGGTGCTGCCTACTTGGTATCTCGGGAAGATTACAAAGAAACACTATCTGTGGTTAGAAACACATAGGGGTATTTATGGTAAAGAAGAAAAGTTCTGGAAATTTTTCGAAACCTTAGAGAAAAAGGTTACAAATAGAATACTATCTAAAAAACTCACAGATTCTCCTATTGTTATTTTTTCATTGCTGATAATCTATTTAGCACTATATATCGTTGTATTTATAGCACTATTCGTTGATAATAGTCCTATTTTATATTACATCTTATTCCCCATTCTCACCATACTTACCCCTTTTACTACAATAGAAAGCGATAAACAATTACAAATACAATCTTTGTCATGGGGAGAATTACTTATTCGTACCGCAGCAGAAATTATTATGCTTTTGGTAAAAATTGCCTTTTGGGTTGTTATTGTTTGTATGGTACTTGCCGAGAACAATAAATCAGGTTCATCTGCCTCATCTGACACCTCAAACATTGATAAACAACCTGACCCTCAGTTAGCGCAACCGAAAGAGAGTGGATATTACAAATCTCCTAACTATACTATATTGTGTAGATATCCTTCTGGTTCAGCTACTATTGAAAACACCTATTTAATGTATTCGGAACACACACCAACTATAGATGAGGCTAAAGCTTATATTATAAAGAATCGATGGGGAGAGAACTATGACCATCTGCAAATCATTGGCATTTTCTATGGCGCAGGTGGTTCCAAAAGAAATGAGTATAGTAGAGACAATCTTATTTAACAATAGGGTTTGGTTAAATCTTAGTGAAGCTTCATAAAAAAGCCTGGACTCCAAAAATCCAGGCTTTATTATTGTGTATTCAGGTCTTTTATACCCCTTTTCTCTCTTCGTATTTTCCGTCAAGTCTTTTATTGTAGGACTTGCCCGATTTTCCGGTCCAACCAAAAATTCCGTTGTTGGTCACTACATCCCCATTGGAGAGTTTCTTTTTTTCGTTTGTACCGAAGATTATGGTGAAAACCAGCCATAACACCAGGATCATAACCACTACAATAATTGCAAAAATTGTCAGAATTGCACCTATTGAGGCACAGAAAGCTGGTATGAAAAGGAGGTAGCAGATTCTCCAGATGAGTTTTACAGGATCATCAAAATGTTTGATATCTTTAATAAGATACACTGTAAACATAACCAATACAAAAACTCCAAGGGTGATTAGAGTTCCAGGTACAACTGGTGAAGCGTCATTGATCATAGATGTTACAGCTACAATTGCACCAGCAACGACCCCTGCCCAGAAATCCCATAGGCAAAGTTTTGAGGATCTCTCATACCCCTCTTTTTCTGTCACTTCGAACACTCTATCGAAGTAGTCTGCCATCTTCCTGAACCATCTGTTCAAAAAGAACTCTTTTTTATTTTGTCCCATTATTTATCTTCCTCGCAAGTGCCAAGTTCTGAATTTGAGAAGTTTCTCCAACCCAAGAATGCAAGTACAAGAACAACAATGTTGATCAACATAGAGATGACTGCACCGACAAGAGGGATGATATTGATAGATACAGCCACCAATGAAAGGATCATCATAATCCAAAGTTGCTGTGCCCTAGCCTGGGGTGAAGACAAAGAGGAGGCTTAGTAAAGCCCCCTCTCCAATCTTATTTCAGAAAGTCCCTCAAACAAAATTTTTGGCGCATATGCCACCGAATCAGAGCGGAAAGAAAGATTTTCAACCATCTCCAATTGTGTCGTGGTCAATACGGAACATGATGAGAAAATCATCAATGACCAAAACAGCAAAATTGTATAAAAGGACCCTCTAATTATTTTTCAAGTTGTTTATAAAGTTCTTTGAAACTTACTTTTTCTTCAATGATAGACCTGACTTTATCAATAGGAATACGCTCCTGAGTCATGGTATCTCTGTAACGGATAGTGACCATATTGTCCTCAAGGGTCTGGTGGTCAATGGTGATACAGAATGGTGTACCGATGGCATCCTGACGACGGTATCTCTTACCGATACTGTCTTTCTCGTCGTACTGGCAGTTGAAATCGTATTTGAGATCATGCATAATTTTGTGAGCCACCTCTGGAAGTCCGTCTTTCTTCACAAGTGGAAGTACAGCCAACTTAACAGGTGCAAGCACTGGAGGTATTCTCAATACCACGCGGGTCTCACCATTTTCGAGCTTCTCTTCGCAGTAGGCAGCAGAGAGTACTGACAGGAACATACGGTCAAGTCCGATTGAGGTCTCGATTACATAAGGTACGTAGCTCTCATTGGTCTCAGGATCAAAATACTGCATCTTGCGGCCTGAGAATTTCTGGTGCTGACCCAAGTCGAAGTCTGTACGTGAGTGGATACCTTCAAGCTCCTTGAATCCGAATGGGAATTCAAATTCGATATCTGTAGCTGCATTGGCGTAGTGAGCCAACTTCTCATGGTCATGATAACGGTATTTCTTGTCACCCATTCCGAGTGCCTTATGCCAAGCAAGACGGGTCTCTTTCCATTTTGCAAACCATTTGAGCTCCTCACCGGGACGAACGAAGAACTGCATCTCCATCTGCTCAAACTCCCTCATACGGAAGATGAACTGACGGGCTACGATCTCATTGCGGAATGCTTTACCGATCTGAGCTATACCGAAAGGAACTTTCATCCTGCCAGTCTTCTGAACATTGAGGAAGTTCACGAAGATACCCTGTGCAGTCTCTGGACGGAGGTAGATAGTACCAGACTCATCAGATACGCTACCAAGCTGGGTGCTGAACATAAGGTTGAACTGACGCACATCTGTCCAGTTTTTGGTGCCTGAGATAGGGCAAGCGATCTCGCACTCTACGATAAGGTCCTTAAGTGCTACGAGGTCATTTGCGTTAAGCGCATCTGCCATCTTCTGGCGAACTGCATCAGCTTTAGCCTTGCTGCGAAGAACATTAGGGTTGGTGGCACGGAACTGCTCCTCATCAAATGCCTCACCGAATTTCTTTCTACCTTTCTCCACCTCTTTATTGATCTTCTCCTCGATCTTAGCAATATAATCCTCCAATAGAACATCGGCACGATATCTTTTTTTAGAATCCTTATTGTCAATTAGAGGATCGTTGAATGCTCCCACGTGGCCGGATGCCTCCCAGATTTTTGGGTGCATAAAGATGGCCGAATCAATACCCACGATATTCTCGTGCACTTTCACCATCGAATCCCACCAATATTTCTTGATATTGTTTTTCAATTCCGAGCCAAGCTGACCATAGTCGTAAACAGCGCTCAAACCGTCGTAAACTTCACTTGAAGGGAAAATAAAACCGTACTCCTTCGAGTGAGCAATAAGATTTCTAAAGAGTTCTTCTTGTGTCATCCTTTGTGATGTTTTTATATTTAACGTGCAAAAGTACTAATATTTTAATATTTTTGCCGACAAATAGAAACTATTTGGATAATATAAAACAATATATGAGAACATTCCTTACCTCTATGATCGCAGGATTGGCCCTTTTGCTCAACATATCTGCGACCTATGCACAAGACGCAACTTTCGTAAAAACATCCTACAATGTCCTCTCTGACGGCAATGTGGAGCTTGTTTTTGACGTTCAAATCTCAGATGGGTGGTATATGTACAGTGCTACCCCAGTAAAAGGCGGCCCTATGACCGCAAATTTCGACCTCTCAGCAGATACACCTGCCCAGGCACAGGGGGCACTGGTGGATGGAACAGAGGCCCACACCAAATTCGACTCTGCATTTGGCCTTGACGTATACTATTTTGAGGGCAATGGACAATTCAAACAGATAATCACCCCTGAAAAAGAGGGAAACTTCACATTGCAGGGCACACTCGTATACCAGACCTGCAATGGAGAAGAGTGCCTTATCAACGAGAATGACATCACAGTAAATGTGAAAATGGCAGGTACCGAGGTGGTAGAGGCTCCAAAAGCAAAAACCAAAGATGAATCACTTCTATGGTTCCTTCTTATCGCCTTTGCTGCAGGCCTTGGCGGTGTAATCACCCCATGCGTCTTCCCTATGATCCCTATGACCGTAGGATTCCTTATCGGCGGAGCATCCACCAAAAGGGCAGGTGTAATGAAGGGTGCCATCTTTGGTCTCTCTGTAGTCCTTATCTACACCCTACTCGGCCTTATCGTATCGCTATTCGGCAGCACTGCTGCTACAGATGCACTTGGAACACACTGGATTCCAAACTTGATATTCGCTGCGCTATTTATCGTATTTTCAATCTCTTTCCTCGGTGCATTTGAAATAACACTTCCGAGCGGACTCGCTAATAAGGCTGACCGTCAAGCGGATAAAGGTGGATATATAGGTGCTTTCTTCGTAGCATTGGCCATGGTGATAGTATCATTCTCTTGCACAGGGCCATTCGTGGGATCTATCCTGGCAGCAGCAGTGGTAGGTGGTGTAACCCTCAAACCTATCCTTGGCATGGCTGTTTTCGGAGCAGCTTTCTCATTGCCTTTTGTCGTTTGCTCGTTCTTCCCTGGAATGATGAAGAAACTTCCAAAATCTGGAGGTTGGCTAAATGTAGTGAAGGTGGTATTCGCATTTGTACTTATGGCATTCGCAGTCAAATTCCTTTACAATGTGGATGCATACTTCGGATGGGGCATCATCACCAGACTCGGATTCATCGCGACATGGATTACCCTTATTCTTCTATTGGGCCTTTACTTCCTCGGTGTTATCCGCACTGACCACGACTCTCCCGTCAATGGTATCGGATGGGGGAGAATGTTGGCATCAATCGCATGCTTCGCATTTGTATTCTACCTTATCCCTGGTTTGTTCGGAGCACCACTAAAGAGCATTTCAGGTATGATTCCTCCTATGGACGGATCAACAACTGTAATGACAGCACCTGCTGCCAACTCTGAATCTGCAGCCCCTTCGGGATACTCGTCACTAAAATCATACAATACCCTAGACGAGGCAATCAAAGTCTCTGAAGAAACAGGAAAGCCAATATTCCTCTCATTCAAATCACACACCTGCAGCGTATGTAAAGTGATGGAGGCTACTGTACTTAACGACTCAGCCATCTTGAACAAACTTGGCTCAGACTTCGTCATCACAAACCTTTATGTTGATGACAAGACTCCTGATGCAGAATTCAAGACTCTCGGGAGGAAATTCAGACAATATGAGATGGAGAAATTCGGTTCTGCATCCCAACCTCTTTATGCCGTGATTGACCACACTGGCAAAATTCTTTCAGGTCCTGTAGGCAACAGTTCATTGGAAGAGTTTACAAACTTTATAAACTATTAGGAGAAGAAAAAGTTAATTGTACTTTAAAT
>JAZRHK010000069.1:0-2278 GCA_045644725.1 Candidatus Coprenecus sp.
ACATGACCCTTGAGGATTTCATGACCCTCTGGAACAGTGCAGTCTCGAACAAAGTCGCCACCATCGGTGTCAGAGCTGCAAACACAGGAGTATTTGAGGCAATCGAGTGCTATTATTCCATGACAAACGTCACACATGACCTGTCAGCAGACGGCACATTTGTCGATGTCATTGAGATTGAGATCTCGGAGAGGTAAAAAGACATGATCGATGTCCCTGTTTTAGTTAAAGATGCCCTCCGGGACGGCCGGAGGCTAAAAAATTACAGATTTATGGTCCTGAGGGAGGAAACGACAAGGACCATGTCATATATGACAATTTTTACGGACACCAACAGACAATATACAGTCGGCAGAGGGGAAATGCTATATGTGCATGTGGATGCCTCTGAGCCCACCGGCAATGTGGTGGGCCGTGTTCTTTTCCCTAACAGCTCCGGATATTTACCAATAAGCATTAACCATGTAAGCGGTTCAGAGACATTCAAAGCGCTGGGGCAGTTTTTGTCAGGGTCGGTGATAGACTTTTCGGAATATATCGGCCTGACTTTTCCAAGCATAGGCCTGACCTCAGAGAGCCTCATCAGAGATGAGACCAGCTGGGTTGATGATTTCTTGATTGAAAATGACAACCTGGTTACTGAGTCAGTCAAGATTGATGAGAGGATGGCCTCAGGAAATGATTTAAAGTTTGGACTGTCAGAGGGTGCATCACTTGAGTTTCAATACTTTGACAAGCCCAACATAAATGGTCGAAAAGTGCGCTGTGAAATTGAGGTCCAGTATGAGGACACTGACAATACACTCAAATGGCATACAATCCCCATGGGCTATTTTGATGTAACACAGTGCCCCATGCAGTTTGATACCGGAATCAGAAAAGTGACAGCATACAACAAACTGAGATCTGAGTATTTGGATGCAAAGGCCAACACATACATTGAGAGCATGATCTCTGATGTGGGCACGGATGATAAGATCACGATCCAAACAATCATGGACCTTTTGCTGGATGATTACAAGATTGAGCAGCAGCGTGATGAGATTGCAGTCACAGCCCTCAACCAACAGGCAAGCAACTGGACCACATATGATGATTGGACATTCAAATTTGTAGGGCAGAGCACCACCAGAAAAGTTGCTCTGGGGTGCAACACCACGCTCATGAATTATAATTTTTACAATGGGGGTGGTCCTGAGTTTTTGGATGACAGGCTATATTTTGAGCTGGACAATTACATCCAGGCACTGGAGCAGAATTTTTTTGCATTTAAAAACTATGTATATGAAAACATCCAGGATCCTGATGCATTTATGGAAAAACTGAGAGCCAAGGCTCCTGCGGAATTGGGGTTGTTTATTCCATCTGGTGGTGGCACAACAAGCTTTAGACGTTACCTGATCAGTGATGTTGTTCCGGCTAATAACGTAGTTAGCCAGACAATATATGCCTATCCGATTGAAAAGCTCAAATATCTGCAATCGATCCCACATTTTATTTTTCACTTCTTAAATATGTTTGGATATACGACAAGCAGCATACCCACAGCGACATGGCAGTATGCTGTGGACTTCACATTATACAACAGGCCTCACATATACCGGTCAGACATTGATCCTGTGGGCACCATAACAGTCCACCGGGACAAGCTGCAGGATGTGACTCTCCGGGACATCATAAGTGCAAATTATGAGCTTAAATGCCAATATGGCAAGTTGGACAGAGAGACAGACCTATTTAGTGGAGTGAATCTCAATTATAGGTGGCTTTTTCCAAGAGAAAACCTATATCCTGCAATTATACTCTATCCGGGAGGTGGTGGCCTGACATCTGCCAGTGGTTTCAAGTCAACATATCAAAAGCTCTGGACAGACTCAGCAGGGCAGCAGTCATTTAGAAATCTGATCATCACCTACAAGGGACTGGATGAGGAGGACAAAGAAAAAGAGTTTACAGTCATCCAACAGGTCAATCCAAACGGCACAAAAGATTATGTGATAGATGACAACTGGCTTTTTAAAAATCTGATCTGGGATGAGCTGGTGGTATATGACTACGCTGAGGAGATGGCTGCCAAGCTCCGGGACGTTTATTGGATCCCATATGAGATGTGGGCAGCAGGACTCCCATTTGTTGAGACCGGTGATGAGGTTGAGATCATCATTGGCGAGGACACATACACAAGTTATGTCCTGCAGAGGCAGCTCTCAGGCATCCAAAACCTGCAGGACACATATATCAACGGCACACTTGAAATATTTTAAGAGAGGAGGCTAAA
>JAZRHK010000070.1:0-1678 GCA_045644725.1 Candidatus Coprenecus sp.
AACGAGTTGAGAGTTGTAGACCGTGCTTCGTATGATACAATTGACATTGCCAATCCGCAGAGAGTGGTAAGGGCTCTGGAGGTAACACTGCAGACCGGGAGAAAATTCTCTGACTGGAAGAGCGCTCCAAAGAAAGTGCGACCTTTTGCAATCCGCAAAATTGGAATAAACCGCAGCAGGGAAGAACTTTATGACAGGATTAATAGACGTGTTGATATAATGATGGAGCAGGGGCTCCTTGCAGAGGTTCAGGGACTTGTACAATATAAAAATCTCCCTGCGCTCAAGACTGTAGGCTACAGGGAGATCTTTGATCATTTCGATGGTGTCCACTCACTGGAGACCGCCGTAGAGCTTATCAAGCGCAACTCCCGCCACTATGCCAAGAAGCAGCTCACTTATTGGGGACGTGACAAGGAGATCAGCTGGATGATGTTCTAGTATGCCAATTCAATGGCAGGGTTTGATTCAATGCCGTATGGATCTTTGATGTGGAATTGGACCCAAGTAGCATCTTTGCTCACTTTTGCCCTGAAGAAGAAATATACGTTGTTGATAGGCTGGCTACCCTTGCCAGCTTTATTTTTGTTGAATATATACTCTTTCTGCAGGTATGATGAGTAGTCGGGGTCTGGCATGCTTATCTGTTCAATTTCAACAGGTTCACTTTTTGTGCTGTCTCCTATGCACTGGGATGCAGTTATGCTCCACCTTTTGTCCCAATTCCAAATTTTAAGGATTATGTCATCGGGGTATCCGGCAATGGTACCAGGGCTGAAGATTCTGGTCTGGTAATCGTTTCTCAGTCCAAGAGCCTTGTAGTAGTTTCTGGCAAGTTTGCCTTTGTGCTGAAATACCTGATATCCCAGAGGTGTGCCGTCTTTGCTGTATTTGCAGTCCCACAGCCACCATGCGCCTCCGATTGATGCAATGTTGTATTCCCTTATATTCTCCCTTGGCTGTGAATTGCACTGCACATGGGTATGGCCTGAAAGTACGGTAACATCATATCCCTTGAATGCATCCATCAGCTGTTCTGAATTCACTATCTTGTAGTTCCCTCTGTAATAGGAGATTGGGGCGTGCATTGCAAGGTAGATATGTGAGCCTTCAGGTACGTATTTGAGGTAATCCTTTACCCATTTTATCTGTTTCTCGTTTACCCCTTCCTTGTATTTTTTGTTTCCTTCGTAGAGAATGTCGTCGAGAATAATGTAATAGTCTTCTCCGGCGTTGAAAGCGTAGTTTGCAGGTCCGAAGTAATCTTCGTAGATGTGGGCGCTTGCAGCGTCATCTGCTACTCTGAGGTCGTGGTCATGGTTGCCTATTACAGGATATACAGGGTGTCCTATCTCTTTGATGGACTGCTTCATTCTTGGATAATATTGTGGGTTATCCCAAAGGATGTCGCCCAACAGGATTGAAATTACGGGAGTGCCGGCAAATGAAAAAGAGTTGGGAATAATATCGCCGTTGATGATATTTTCGGCGTGTTCCTTCATGTCTGCATAGCCTTCTTTTACGAGTCTTTCAAATTCACGGTCACCTTTTGGCTGGGGGTCTCCAACGGCAAAAAGAGTGTAGTCCCCACCTGGAATTCCCCATCTGAAGAGCTCAAATGTGAAGTCCTTCTCGTCTATGCTGCGGTAGAAATGGGGGGTGCCGCTGTCGCATGATG
>JAZRHK010000071.1:0-1120 GCA_045644725.1 Candidatus Coprenecus sp.
AAGGAGGAAGATAGCGAGGATCCGCTAACTGGAGCTGTACGCTCAATGAGTGAGGAAACAGGCGGTGTGATTGCTGGTAGAATGAACGCTATAGTAATCAACCAGAGCGATCAGACAGTGATAATGCGTAACCAGCTTATCTATCAGGCAGAGATCGCTGCCAATACCAGGGCTTCTGCCTCTGAATTGTCGGAGATCAAAGCGACTTTGAAAAGGATTGAAAACAAGGATAGCTCTTTGCTATCACAAGGAATCTCATAATATGGAACTGGTACAACAACTTAAACAGGATGGCATAGCGAAAGGGCTATGCCAGCCCTGGCAAAACAAGCTCAGGGATGGTGTGAGTATGAAACGCCTGGTGGATCTCTATGTGCGTGGTATTGATTTCTGCATAAAGAACGACTACCCCACACTGGACTTTATCAGGGAGAATTTCAAAGGCAAATGTGAGCCATACGGAGTATTTGTAGATGAGCAGGAGCTGGATCTGAGGAATGTGCCAGATGTTGTGCTCCAGGGGGACTGCAAAGGAACGCTCTCCTATAGCGGTTACTCTGTGTGCCGTGCTTACATACGCCACAATTCCGATGCAACTATCAAGGTGTACGGAAATGCTCACCTCACTGTAGATGTATTTGATAACGCAAACCTGGTGTTGGCTGTGGCTGGCACTAATGCCAGGGTATTAGTGAATAAGTACGGTGATGCCAGAGTAGAGTGCTCTGGTGTCGGTATCAAAGTAGCATTCAAAAACAAAAAAACTTATTGAGTATGATAGACAAAAATTTAATCTTATATCTGCCCTTTGATGATCCTGATGGCGATAAGGCGTATGATTATTCACAAAGTAGATCAGATGCCACGCTTTCTGAGGGTGCCAGCTTTTCAAGGGATGCCCAGCAGGGCAAATCTCTGGCTCTGAATGGTACAGGAGAGTGTATAACAGCTAAGAGCTTACCGCTAAGCTCTACATTTACGCTCACCATGTATGTTAAGCCCTCACACAAAAAGCTGGGCTGGCTCCTAAGTTTACCTGGTGTAGATCAGTACCTGGAGCAGTGGCTGGATGTGGTACCTGGAGAGTGGATTTTCCTGGCTTTTGTCAAGGTCGGAAAGG
>JAZRHK010000072.1:0-4156 GCA_045644725.1 Candidatus Coprenecus sp.
TATATGATGCTTCTGCGCTATGGAGTGCATCCACCGAAGCGTCATCCCCTCTTCAGAGAGGACTGCCTCAGTACTCATCGTGAATCCCATAGAGAAGAATTCGGGCAATACCATAAGGTCTGCATCCTTATCCTGCAAATACTCTTCAAGCATAGCAGAGAGCCTGCTGCAATTCTCCTGAGGGGACTCCCACAGGATATCGCACTGGCACAGAACCACCTTTAGATCACCCCTATCCACCTCTATTACTTTTTATATATTTTATTGACAATCATAGCTATAGCACCATCACCAGTCACATTGCAGGCTGTTCCGAAACTATCCATTGCAATATACAGGGCAATCATCAGCCCGAGCATATTCTCATCAAAGCCCAAAATGGATGAAAGCACACCCAATGCTGCCATAATCGCGCCACCTGGGACACCTGGAGCCGCCACCATTGTGATTCCGAGCATCATTATGAAACCTGCATAAAGCCCTACATTTGTAGGCATCCCCATCATAAATGAGATGGCAAATGCACACGCTACAATCTTGAGGGTACTTCCTGCCAGGTGAATGGTAGCACACAATGGCACAGAAAACTCAGCTATCTCATCCGCAACACCATTTTTCTTGGCCTGGGCCAATGTCACAGGGATAGTAGCCGCAGAGGACTGGGTACCCAGGGCTGTCATATAAGCAGGAAGCATTGTTATAAGGGCCTTGAATGGGTTTTTCCCTGCGACTGCCCCAGCGATGCAGAACTGTATGACAAGCAAAAGGACGTGTATCACAAAAATCACCAGAATAACCTTCAGGAAGAGACCCAGAACTGCCACTACACTACCCTCTGCCCCTATTTTAAGGAAGATGCAGAAGATATAGAATGGCAATATCGGAATAATAACCTTGGTTATCACCATCTCTATCACCTCCTTCAGTTCATTGAGAACACCTCTGAATGTACCGCCCTGCACCTTTGCAAGTCCAAGTCCCAGGACAAATGCGAGTATAAGTGCAGTCATCACCGACATTACAGGTGGCATATCAATAGAAAAGTAGGGTTCAATGGATGAAGATGCCAGCCCTTGGAATTTGGCCATTGTCTCCGGAGTCTTGTCAATTATCGAAGGGTAAGTCCACACACAGCTATAATATGACAGAAAACCGGCAAATACAGTAGATCCATATGCTATCAAAGAGGTTATCCCCAACAGCTTACCGGCACCTTTACCAAGCTCTGCAATACCGGGAGCGACAAGCCCCACTATAAGCAGAGGGATGATAAATCCAAGAAAATTGCCAAAAATACCGCTCAGGGTCACAAATATCCTTACGCACCATTCAGGCAGGAATAGGGAAAACAATATACCGAGGATGATACCTATCACCACTTTTGCCAATAGAGGAAGTTTGCTTAGTTTCATTATCGCTTCTTTTTAAAATTCATATTATCAAGATCAATCAGCAGTGTCGCTTTCTGCTGCCACCCAATCCCCTCACCGTCGGTATGCATTATCCAAGAGATGGACACATCCATAAAATCGCTCCTGTATGGCTTGTAATAGCACTCCAGTCTGTTATACAGACCTGTCGTGGCCCTGTACATCTCACTTCCGTGATAGAGCTCTTCATACCCCCAATAAGGCATCAGATTGTCACCCAGATAGATGGTATTGTCTATACCCACATTCCACTTCTGGAGTGTCACCCTCCCCTGAAAACCCATCGGGAAAATAAGCTCCTTTGTCACAGTCCTGTCCCTCTGGGCAGTCAGGAGGCCACCAACATTGATCACACCTTTCTGCAGCCTGAGATACTCTCCGAAAGAGAACTCCGCAAATGGATTGAACCAGTAGTTGTCGACCACCAGCCCCGTATTTATACTATACGCATAGTGATTCAAATCGAATAGATAACCTATTGAAAATTTCCCAAAAGTCCACTTGGATGACGAGTACAGGGTAAGAATTTCAGAGAGGTAATCACTGCTCCACCGTGGCATATCGAAGATTACCTTCACATATCCCCTCTCCCCTTTATAGATATAAGCCACACCCTCCAGCGATCTGTCATTGAACCTCATCTCATCACTTACAAATGCTGTGGAGAAATCGTCAAACATATCCTTTACAGGGAAAATTCCCGCATAGAGCTGATGCTTGGGTGCATTCAGTCTGTAATATGCCAGCAGGGAGCCTTTATACCACTCACTGCCTACGCCGAAAGAGGCTCTCAAATCCCCGCCCACATTTAAGGAATGTATATTCTCATCCCAGCCAAAGCCTACTGTCGGTGCCAGATACAAACCGAAAAGGGTTTTTGATCTCCCTATATCCATCTTGGCAAACTCGTGATTGTCCAGTCTCACATCGAAATCCACATTCCACACCACCTCCTGTCCACACAGCACAGTTGTCAAAAGCATTGAAAATATGATTGATTTAACCCTCTTCATCACTATTTTGGAATCGCAAACACGAAGATAACAATAATTTTCCTACCTTTGGGAGATTAAATAAAGATTTGAGATGGAAACAACAAAACTGGTCATTATCCCCACATACAACGAGAAGGAGAACATCGAAAAGATGGTGCGCAAAGTGTTCTCAATGAAGGGTGGATTCCATATCCTGGTGGTGGATGATGGCTCGCCTGACGGCACTGCTGCGATAGTAAAACGCCTGATGAAAGAGTTCCCCGCCAATCTTTTCATTATCGAAAGATCTGGCAAACTGGGATTGGGAACTGCATATATAGCTGGTTTCAATTGGGCTACAGAACATAAATACGACTATATCTTTGAGATGGATGCCGACTTCTCCCACGACCCGGACGACCTTATCCGCCTTCACGACGCCTGTGCAGTAGAGGGTGCTGATATGTCGATTGGTTCACGTTACTGCAGAGGTATTGCCGTGAAAGACTGGCCTATCGGACGAATCCTTATGTCATATGGTGCATCTTTCTATGTAAGAAGCGTCCTCGGAATGAAGATATACGATTCTACAGCAGGTTTCATATGCTATAGCAGAAAGGTTCTTGAGACTATCAATCTTCAGAATATCAGGATGAAAGGATACGGATTCCAGATTGAGATGAAGTACAATGCTTACAAGCTCGGTTTCAAAGTACAGGAGGTCCCTATTATGTTCACAGACAGGAAGGAGGGAACATCCAAAATGAGCAGTTCAATCTTCGGAGAAGCCTTCTGGGGAGTCATGAAACTCAAATTCAGAAAAATAAGACCAAGATAAATATTCACATATGGGCACATTGATCAAAAATGCCACCATAATCAACGAAGGGCTATCTTTCAAGGGTAGCCTTTTGATTACAGGTGATACCATCTCCAAGATACTTGACGCTGCAGATGCAGATTATGATGTAAAAGTTGAAGCTATAGAAAAGATGTCCGATCACCTTGAAATCATCGATGCATCGGATATGATTCTTCTTCCTGGTGTCATTGACGATCAGGTCCATTTCCGTGAGCCCGGCGCCACCCACAAGGGTGATATCGCCTCTGAAAGTGCAGCAGCTGCCCTCGGCGGCGTCACTTCGTATATGGATATGCCCAACAACAATCCCCCTTGCTGCACCATTGATGCACTGGAGGATAAATATGCTATTGCAGCGCAATGCTCCCCCAACAACTACTCTTTCTACCTTGGGGCATCCAATGAGAACATTGACCAGGTGCTCAAACTTGACCCTAAGACCAATTGCGGATTAAAGCTATTTATGGGCTCCTCCACAGGCAATATGCTGGTAGACAATGAAGAGACCCTCAACGCAATATTCAAGGGTTCACCCACCCTTATTGCTACCCACTGCGAAGATGAGGCTACCATCAGGGAGGCTCTTGCAGCAGCTAAAGAGAAATATGGGGAGGAGATTCCTGTTGCGGAACACCCTAACATCAGAACACGTGAAGCGTGCATCAAATCTACCGCCAAGGCACTTGATCTAGCTGTAAAAAGCGGTGCAAAACTCCATGTACTTCACGTCAGCACCGCCGATGAGGTAGAGATGATACTTCAGGCACAGAAAGAGAACCCCAATATTACATTTGAACTATGCGTCCACTACCTCTGGTTCTGCGATGAGGACTACGCAAAATACGGCACACATATCAAGTGCAATCCAGCCATCAAGAGACGCAGCGACC
>JAZRHK010000073.1:0-10824 GCA_045644725.1 Candidatus Coprenecus sp.
CAACAAAATGAATATAGGCAACATTAGTTTTAGGGACAAGCCACTCTTTTTGGCTCCAATGGAGGATGTGACAGACGCCTCTTTCAGATATGTGTGCAAGATGTATGGAGCAGATATGCTCTACACCGAGTTTGTCTCATCGGATGGTCTTATCAGAGATGTGGCTGGCTCACTAAAGAAGCTTGAGATTTTTGACTACGAAAGACCTATCGGAATCCAAATATATGGGCATATCCCCGAGGCCATGGTAGAGGCTGCTATCCGCTCGGAAAAGGCAAATCCTGACTTGATAGATATAAACTTCGGCTGCCCTGTGAACAAAATTGCCAAGCGTGGTGCCGGCTCCGGAATGATGCGTGAGCCCGATAAACTTATCGATATCACCCGCAGGGTAGTGGATGCAGTAAAATGCCCCGTCACTGTAAAGACTAGACTCGGATGGGATGAGGACTCCAAGATAATAGTGGAGCTTGCAGAGAGGCTTCAGGATGTAGGAATCGCAGCACTCACCATCCACGGAAGGACCCGTTGCCAGCTATATAGAGGTGAGGCCGACTGGACCCTTATAGGGGAGGTAAAGAAAAATCCGAGAATGAAGATTCCCATCATAGGAAATGGCGACATCACCACCCCGGAGGGGGCTGCAGAGGCGTTCGAGAGATACGGAGTGGATGCCATAATGATAGGTCGTGCCACATACGGACACCCTTGGATATTCCAGGAGATAAGGCACTACCTCGACACAGGGGAAAAACTCCCCGAAATGTCTGTCAATGACAGGGTAGCCCTCGCTAAAAAGCACTTCCTCAAATCCATTGAAGTTAAGGGGGAAAGAGTGGGGGTTCTGGAGATGCGCAGACACCTTTCATGCTACTTCAAAGGGCTGGCCAATTTCAAAGAGACAAGACTCAAGTTAGTTACAGAAAATGACCCTGCAGAGGTCCTTCACCTGCTTGATTATGTAGGTGAGACTTGGGGTGAAAAATAGAGAACAATATGGAATTTTTCGAAATCGCACTTGAAATTTTTTGTGCCCTTCTGGGTGTTATAGGTATCCTTGGCTCGGTATTGCCCATCCTACCTGGACCGCCGGTCAGCTATGTAGGGATGCTTATTCTATATATCTGGGGTGTCAATACCCATGATGACCTCACCCGTACAGTGATGATAACATGGCTCATCGTATCGGTGGCTGTGGTGGTATTGGATTATATTGTCCCGGCATATTTCACCAAAGTGACAGGAGGCTCCAAAGCGGCAGCCAAAGCCTCTACTATAGGTATGATTATCGGTATCCTTTTCTTCCCCCCTGCCGGCATGATCATCGGAGCCTTTATTGGCGCTCTTATCGGTGAGATGTTTATAGAAGGAAAAGAGCTCAAGCACTCACTTAAAGCGGCACTTGGCTCTTTTCTCGGTTTTCTTTTCGGCACCGGCCTGAAGCTTACAGCCTCAGGTGTGATGATGTATTATATCATTGCGGCAGCCATTTAGCTTACTCTTTGCACCATTGGTCAAGCCAGTCAAAGAACACTCTGTTCCAATGGATAGAGTTCTGAGGCTTGAGAATCCAGTGGTTCTCATCAGGGAACAATAGCATTTTCGAAGGAACACCCATCATCTGAGCGGCGTTGAATGCTGCCATACCTTGGTCTACAGGTACACGGTAATCGAGTTCACCATGAGTAATGAGGATAGGTGTATCCCAGTTCTTTATAAGCTTGTGAGGTGAATTCGAGTAGTGTCTCTTCGCTGTTGGGTTGTTGTCCCAAGGGGCACCACCATTGTCCCAATTAGGGAACCACATCTCCTCAGTCATCATATACATATGCTCCTGATTGAAAATACCTGCGTGGGCGATGAATGCAGAGAACATTCCTTTATGGATACCTGCAAGATAGTAGATTGAATAACCGCCATAGCTTGCACCTACAGCTGCTACTTTATCCACATAAGGCTCTTTCTTCATCTCTTTTACAGACACAAGGTAGTCCTGCATATTCTTGCCGATGTAGTCACCGGAAATCTGGTCGCACCACTCTTGACCGAACGCTGTAGTACCGCGACGGTTAGGGAGTATCACTATATAACCCTGGGCAGCCATAAGTTTGTAGTTCCAACGTGTAGAGAAACCCTGGCTGATGGTACCTTGAGGACCACCCAGACAGAAGAGAATTGCAGGATATTTCTTGTTGGGGTCAAAATCTGGTGGATATACAACCCATGTGTGCATTTTCTTATTGTCCACTGTGGTAATCCATCTCTCTTCGATTTTACCGGTTTTCACCTGTGCGAGAACTTCATCATTTTCGTGAGTAAGCTGAACGAATGAACCATCAGCAATAGACACTGATACTATCTCGTTAGGACGGTTCATAGAGCGGTTGGTGGTGATAAATCTGTCACCTGCCACCTGAACACCATCAAAATCGAACCATGCGTCCTCAGCTGTAATTCTCCTTACATTGCCATCAAGATCTATCTCAAAGATTCCCTGAAGTGCATTTACAAGCGAAGTGAAATAGAATCCGCTACCATCTGCTTTCCATACAGGAGTTGAGACATTATACTTGTAGTTTACTGTAAGTTCCTTTTTCTCACCTGTGGCAACATCGATAACGAAAAGTCTCTGCTTGTCAGCCTCGAAACCACCTCTGCGCATGCTGATCCAGGCAATTTTCTTTCCATCAGGAGAGAATAGAGGATCAGTATCATAGCCAGGCATACCCTCAGTAAGATTTTTGCACTCTTTGGTAGCGATATCATACAAGTATATATCTGTATTGGTGGAGAATGCATAGTCTTTACCGGTGAGCTTGCGGCATGAGTAGGCAATGCTCTTTCCGTCAGGGCTCCAGCTGAGTTGCTCAAGACCTCCAAATGGGAGTGTAGGGAGCTCATAAGGGGCACCATCAAGAATATCAACTCCCTCACCAATACCTTTCATAGAGAAAGAAGCTATGTAAGTGTGGGGGATAGTCTCTACAAAGTGATCCCAGTGACGGTACATCAGACCTGTAATGGTGCGGCCTGTTGATTTGTCCATATCGGGATAGTCATCAGTGGGTTTTATATCTGCCTTCACTTGTGAGACATACATCACCTGTGTACCGTCTGGAGATAGTTCAAACCCCTCTACTCCACCATCTACATTAGAAACTTTCACAGGGGCACCACCATTCACAATATTCCATACATAGATCTGGCCACCCATTGTAAATGCGATGTTCGAATCGTCTATCCAGCGGGCATTACTTACGCTCTTTGGAAGGTGGGTAAGCTGACGATTGTCACTTCCGTCAAGATTCATAATGAAAAGGTGACGCTGACCTTTATTGAGAGCCAGGTCTGTATAGGTCACACCATAAAGGATTTTATCACCGGCAGGAGAGACTTGCGGATCTGAGACTTTGCCCAGTCTGTGCATAATCTCAGGGGTAAAGTGTCCGTCCACTACCTCGATTGGGGTCTTCTCTATTACAGGAGTCGATTGAGGCTCGTTTTTACAGCTTGTCATAACTGCTAATGCTGCTAAAAATAGAATAGTTTTCTTCATATAATGTTTATTTTACTTTCATCCATTCTGGTTCAGGTGCTCCTTTGAGGAAGTGGTCAAAGAACTCAGCCAGTTTCTCACTCAGGTCTTTACAGTTGTGTCTTTCGCGAAGGTTATGGTCCTCCCCTTTGTACTGGAGCATCCATGCCTGCTTACCGCAACGGCGCAGCGACGCAAAGAACTCAATACCCTGATACCATGGAACTGCTGTATCTTGGTCGTTGTGCATAATAAGAACAGGGGTGGTAACATTAGGGACAAAGAACAATGGAGAGTTCTCCACATACAGGTCAAATGCATCCCAAAGATTCTGCCCGATACGGCTCTGACCTCTCTCATATTGCATCTGGCGGGTAACACCAGAACCCCAACGGATACCTCCGTATGCACTGGTCATATTGGATACGGGAGCACCTGCCCCTGCAGCTTTGAATTTGTCTGTCTGGGTAATCATATATGCCACCTGATAACCGCCCCAGCTCTGCCCCTGAATGGCCATGTTTTCACTGTCTATCCAGGGATTTTCGCAAAGCATATCCACTGCAGGCATAATAGAGCGCATAGCTGACTGCCCAGGATGACCTGTAGTGTAGTAAATATCGGGATCAAATACGATATAGCCATTACTTACAAAATATGGAATATTGACAATAGAGCGGCTTGGGGCTGGTGAGCGGTAGTTGTAAAGCTCATCCGAGTCTTTCTCATAGAAGTATATGATAACAGGATACTTCTTATTAGGGTCGAAATTCTCTGGCTTGAAGAGCAATCCCTCTGCTTTTATCGAGTCTGCTGTCATCCATGATACCATCTCCACTGTACCCCAGTTGTAATCCTTCTGCTGAGGGTTGGTATTGCTGATGCGGGTCTCAGTGCGGAACATATCCTTGGTCACAAATACATTTGTAGAGTTCTCAAAATTACCCTTTGTATATGCAAAAACAGGGATAGAGAGCTTGCGTGGAGGTTTCTGGCTCTTGCCCACTTGAGCTATGCCAGGATATTCATTCGAAAGGGAGATGCCGCTGATGGACATATTGTAAGGGCCTTCGGCCAATTTCACCATTTTCGCTTTCTTTTTGGTGATGTCCTTCATATAGAAACCGTGCTCACGGCTCACTCTATTGAAAGAGGATAGATAGAGAGGCTCACCCACTTTGAGAGGACCTGCAGCACTGCCGAACCTGGTCCTTTTGGCTTTTGGATCATGTATAGGCCTTGCCACTTTGAAGTTGTTGTTGGTAGCCTTTCCAAGTCCCTCAGTAATCATGAATGGGGCTTTCTCCCCTTTAGGATCAAATTGCCAAAGGTCATAACGGTCACCGATAAGGAAATACTCCTCATTTTCCACCCAAGTGGATGCGGAGTAAGGTCTTGGCAGACCGGGGGTATCGGTATCCTCATTCCAGAAAGCAACACCAAGATCTGCTGTCAGATTGCGGTGAGCACCTGTAGTTATATCATAAAGGTACCAATCCTGGGTCAATGAACCGAAGAAGGTGTAATATCTTGCTGATGGTGATGGGAGCATCACAGAGCTTGTAGCATCCTGTTTGAGAAGAACCGCCTCACCTGTGCGGAGATTTACCTTATATATATCGCTGTGCGGATTGGTCTCCCATTGTCTTTGGACCCTGTATGCCTTATCAGAAGAAGATAGCACCCAATCACCCTGGAGCTTGTCGGGGATATTCACTGAGTGTACCACCTCATTCTCAATCTGTACAACCTTCGATGGGTCCGCAAAGTAATATGCAGTCAGGAACGACTGGTTCTCAAACTCTTTTTTGCGGACTGCCTCCACTGTGGGGAGATAATCTGCATTCCACCTCCAGATATCGAGTTTCACCCTCTCGAACTCTGCAATGGTGGTATCCTGCTCTTCTGGGATAGATTTGATACCGAAGAAAAGGGCGCCACCATTTGCACTAAGTGAGCTTTCTGCCTCTGGGAAAGAGAGAGCACGCTTATCACCTATCATCCAACCCTGTGGGATTCCTGCAAAATCCTTGGTGATGAGTTTGGCTGCCTTAAGAGCACCAACATTATAGAGGTATATGTCAGAAAATTTCTGGGCAGCCTTAGTGGTATCCTCCTGCGCGTAGAAAGCAAAACGGTTATACACTTTGTCATACACCGGAAGCTCCACTTTCATCTTCTTGTCACCATCCAGAATGACTGTCACATTGCCAGTGGCAAGATCCTTAAGGTTAAGGGCCCTTACTCCCACTGTATCCTTTTTGCCCGGCTTGGTAATATATGAGAGGTATTCGCAATCATCTGTGAAGGTATATTTCTCCACAATATCAATGGTATCCACTTGGGATGTTTTGATATTCATAAGGTATAGGGGTGTTCCCGCTGTTTTGTCGGCAGCCGGCTTTTTCTCACCCTTCTTTGCTGGCTCAGGTGATGTCTGGAACGCAATATACTGATGGAGCTCACGACCATACTTTACCCCTTTCAAACGGGGGAAAATCTGTTTGTCGCCGGTTTTAAGATTCATTACTACCAAGGTATCCTTTGGCATGTCATCCCCTTTTTTCTTTTTTATCTTCGCCTCGCGGGTTTCAGAATACTGTGGAGCAATGCGGTAAAGGAGAACCTGTCCATCCACACTGATTACAGGACTTTTTCCTCTTGGAATGGAAATCTGCTCTCCTGTAGCCAGATTATAGACATAAAGGGTAGCGTCCCCCTCCTGTTTGTTGACCGAATAAAACATATATTTGCCATTGTATGGGACAGAGATACCAGAGAGCGATTCCCACGAATCGTACACTGAGTGATCCAACGGCTTTTTGTCCTGTGCAGATGCAGAAATGTGTGTAAGACACGCAATTGCAATTAGTAGAAGAACTCTTGTTTTCACTTTCATAGGGATTAATATTTATGCAAATATAAATAAATTAGTTCTATATTTGCGGGCTAAACCTAAAGATAAGATGAAACAGATAGATGGTCACATACCTTTTGCCGAAGTGGAGAGAATAATAAAAGAGGAGAATAAACCGGTAAAGATTATGGTCAACAGCAACAGCATGCACCCTTATTTCAAACAGGGGAAAGACTATGTTATAGTATCACCTCCCCCTGCCGATATTCTGGGAAAGATAAGCCGAGGTGACATCATCCTTTTCAACTTGGGGGACAACATCCATCTGCACCGCATCATACACTACTTCGGCACCCTGCTGGAGATCAGAGGCGACGGGATGTACGGAAAGAAGAACCTTTCAAAGATTACAGGTTCGGATATCATCGGCATCGTGACCGAAGGGACCTACAGAGGGGGGAAACCCTTCAGGACAGATACATTCTCCTGGAAATTCAGCGCCTGGTTCTGGGTGCACTCCTATTTTGTACGACACCAGTTCATCAGAGTTAAAAGACTGATAAAGAAAGTTTTTTGTCGTAAGTCCTTGTAAATTAAGATTTAATTCTTATATTTGCACCCCGCAAAAAATATGCGGAGTGATTTAATTTATTAATTAACAATAATTTAAGCTAAACAAATGCCTGGATTAATTGGTAAAAAAGTCGGAATGACTTCCGTTTTCGATGCCGACGGTAAAAATATACCGTGCACCGTTATTGAAGCTGGGCCGTGTGTTGTTACGCAGATCCGTACAGTAGAAAAAGATGGTTATGCCGCTGTACAGCTTGCCTATGACGAGAAATCAGAAAAACACACCAGCAAACCCGAAATGGGACACTTCAAAAAGGCAGGAACCACACCTAAACGCAAATTGGTAGAATTCAAGAGCTTTGATCTTTCTACCCTTAATTTGGGTGACACTATCACCGTTAGCGACCTTGAACAAGCAGGCGCTGAATGGTTGGATGTAACAGGTATCTCTAAAGGTAAAGGCTTCCAGGGTGTTGTTAAACGCCATGGTTTTGCCGGTGTTGGTGGCCAGACCCACGGTCAACACAACAGACTTCGTCACCCTGGTTCTATGGGTGCATCTTCTTGGCCTTCAAGAGTATTCCCTGGTATGAGAATGGCTGGACGTATGGGCGGTGACCGCGTAAAAGTTCAGAACCTTAAAGTGATTAAATTTATCCCTGAAAACAACCTGATCCTAGTTAAAGGTTCTATCCCTGGCGCTAAAGGATCTTATGTAATTGTGGAGGACTAAGGTATGGAGTTATCAGTTTACAAAATTGACGGTTCAGAGTCTGGTAAAAAGGTGACTCTTGATGCTGAAATCTTCGGTATCGAACCTAATAATCATGCAATTTATCTTGATGTTAAGCAATATCTTGCTAACCAACGTCAGGGTACTCACAAAACTAAAGAGAAATGGGAAGTAGCACGTTCAACCAAGAAAATCATTCGTCAGAAAGGTTCTGGTGGTGCTCGTCACGGTAGTACAAAATCTCCTACAATGGTAGGTGGTGGTAGAGCTTTCGGTCCTCAGCCACGTGACTATCGTTTCAAACTCAACAAAAAGCTTAAACAGCTTGCTCGTTTCTCAGCATTGAGTTACAAAGCACAGGAAAACGCTATTACACTTGTTGAGCCTTTTGCAATGGAAGCTCCTAAGACTAAAGAATTCATCAAGATTCTTGAGAACTTGAAAGCTAACAGCAGAAGAACTCTATTCGTTCTTCCTGAAAATTCAGATAATATTTACATCTCGTCTAGAAACCTTCAGAATGTTAACGTTATCACTGTAGACGAAATCAACACCTATGCGATTATGAACTCATATCACATGGTAATGGTTGACGGTGTTCAGGACATTCTTGCAGAAAGACGCAAATAACCATAAAGAGAAATGGGAATTCTAATTAAGCCTCTAGTAACAGAAAAAATGACGATTCAGGGCGAAAAGTTGAATCGTTACGGTTTCATTGTTGACCGCGAAGCTAACAAAGTAGAGATTAAAAATGCGGTTGAACAAATGTATGGTGTTACAGTGAAAGATGTTAACACTGTTAACTACCATGGTAAACGTAAAAGCCGCTACACTAAAGCGGGTATTTTGACAGGCCGTGCAAATCACTTCAAAAAAGCATTTGTAACATTGGCCGGAGAAGATAAGATTGATTTCTACAGCAACATTTAAGGAGATGGCAGTACGTAAATTTAAACCAGTAACACCTGGTCAAAGAAATAAAGTTATCAGTGCATTTGATGAGATCACATGCACAACTCCCGAGAAGTCGTTGTTGGAACCACTTAGAAAATCAGGTGGTCGTAACAACCAGGGTAAAATGACAATGCGCTATATCGGTGGTGGTCATAAAAGAATGTATCGTGTCATCGACTTTCTTCGTAACAAAGATGAATACACCGCTGTAGTAAAAACTATAGAATACGATCCAAACCGCAGTGCACGCATTGCTTTGGTAGTATACGCAGATGGAGAGAAACGCTACATCATCGCTCCTAACGGAATCAAAGTTGGCCAGACCATCGCTTCCGGTAAAGGTGTAGCTCCAGAAATTGGTAACTCACTCCCTTTAGCTGAAATTCCTCTTGGTACTCTAGTTCACAACATTGAGCTTCGTCCTGGTCAAGGTGCTGCTATGGCACGTTCAGCAGGTACTTACGCTCAGCTTACTGCTCGTGAAGGTAACCACGCTATCCTTCGTCTCCCTTCAGGTGAGACCAGAATGGTTCTTGTTACTTGCCGCGCAACTGTGGGCACAGTATCTAATCCTGACCACAACCTTGAATCAGATGGTAAAGCTGGTCGTAGACGTTGGCTAGGTCGCAGACCTCGCAACCGTGGTGTGGTTATGAACCCAGTAGATCACCCTATGGGTGGTGGTGAAGGTCGTGCTTCAGGTGGTCACCCTCGTTCACGCAAGGGTCTTCCTGCAAAAGGTTACAAAACTCGTAATCCTAAAGCCACTTCTAATAAATTTATCATTGAAAGAAGGAAAAAATAAAGGAATAAACTAAAGTAATATGAGTCGTTCACTTAGAAAAGGTCCTTATATTCAAGCTGCTCTTGAGAAAAGAGTTATCGCAATGAATGAAGGAACAATGAAAAAAGAAGTAATCAAAACCTGGTCTCGCGCCAGTATGATCTCTCCCGACTTTGTTGGTCACACTATCGCTGTACATAACGGGAACAAGTTTATTCCTGTATATGTTACTGAGAACATGGTTGGTCACAAACTCGGCGAATTTGCACCGACTAGAACTTTCAAAGGTCACTCGGGTAATCGTTAATCATTTAAGTAAAGAGTTACAATAATGGGATCTCGTAAAAAAGAAATGGCCGATAGGCTAAAAGAAATAAAAAAGGTAACAGCTATCGCAAAGCTTAACGATGTACCTACATCTCCTCGCAAAATGCGCCTTGTGGCTGACATGGTAAGAGGTATGGAAGTAAACCGTGCTTTGGATATCTTGAAATACACTAAGAAAGAGGCAGCTTCACGCGTTTCAGTTCTTCTCCGTTCAGCTATTGCTAACTGGGAGTCTAAAAACGAGGCTGACCGCAAAGAACTTGAAAACGGCAATGTTATCGTGAAAACTATCATGGTAGGTCAGGGCCGCTCACTAAAACGTATTCGTACAGCTCCACAAGGTCGCGCTGCCCGTATCCGCAAACGCTCTAACCACGTGACTGTTGTACTTGGTGTTAAAAATCAAACCGTAGCTAAGGAGGAACTATAATGGGACAAAAAACTAATCCTATAAGCAACAGAATTGGTATTATCCGCGGTTGGGACTCTAACTGGTACGGTGGAACCGATTACGCAAGCAGAATCTTGGAAGATGCCAAGATCCGTGAATATCTTAACGCACGTATCTCTAAGGTTAACCTTTCAAAAATCGTAATTGAAAGAACTCTTAAACTTATCACTGTAACTATCCACACTGCTCGTCCAGGTGTTATCATCGGTAAAGGTGGTCAGGAGGTTGACAAGCTGAAAGAAGAGTTGAAGAAAATCTCTAACAAAGAGGTTCAGATCAACATCTTCGAGGTTAAGAGACCTGAGGTTGATGCAAACATCGTAGCTAACAACATCGCTCGTCAGGTAGAGGGTCGTGTTTCTTACCGTAGAGCTATCAAAATGGCTATCGCGTCTACAATGCGCGTAGGTGCTGAAGGTATCAAAGTACTTATCAGCGGTCGTCTTGGTGGTGCTGAAATGGCAAGAAGCGAGCTTTACAAAGAGGGTCGTACTCCTCTTCACACTTTCCGTGCTGACATCGACTACGCTCTAGCTGAGGCTCACACTAAAGTAGGTGTTCTTGGTGTTAAAGTATGGATCTGCAACGGTGAAGTTTACGGCAAACG
>JAZRHK010000074.1:0-1306 GCA_045644725.1 Candidatus Coprenecus sp.
TTCAAAAAATCTATAGCTTCAAGGTTGTAATTGCCGCCGAAAACATTGGGTCGCCAACTGCTCCCCTGCTTGCCGTAATCAAGATATAGCATAGATGCCACCGCATCCACTCGGATGCCGTCTATGTGGTACATCTTCTGCCAGAAAATAACGTTGGATATAAGAAATGATATGACCTCATATCTGCTGTAATCAAATATACGCGTGTTCCAATGAGGATGCTCCCATTTAAGATGGTCAGCATATTCATAGCAACACTCACCGTCGAATTCCGCAAGTCCGTTTTCATCCTTGGGGAAATGTGCTCCTACCCAGTCTAATATCACACCTATGCCTGCCTTATGGCACTCGTCCACAAATGAAGCAAACTCCGAGGGAGTGCCGTATCTTGAGGTGGGTGCATAATACCCTGTCACCTGATAACCCCAGGATGGGTCATAGGGATATTCCGATACAGGCATAAGTTCTATATGAGTATATCCCATCTTCTTCACATAAGGCACAAGCTGACCGGCAAGCTCTTTGTATGTGAGGCTTGTACTCCGATCCGACCTTCGCCAGGAGCCCAGGTGAACTTCATAAATATTCACAGGCTGACGATTGGGAGAACTTTTTCCCCTGCGAGACATATACTCTCCGTCAGACCAGCGAAAGCCATTTATGTCACACACCTTTGAGGCGTTGTCAGGGCCTGTACACATATAAAATCCGTATGGGTCACTCTTTAATTTATATTCACCATGGCGAGTCTTTATGCAATATTTGTAATTGTCGCCTTCGCGGGCATCAGGAGAAAAAATCTCCCAGATGCATCCGTATTTGCATACCATAGGCGAGACTTCACGATTCCAACCGTTAAAATCTCCCACAAGGCTGACTGTCTCTGCATGGGGTGCCCACACTCTGAATATATATCCTTCCCCGTGGGGATGGCAACCCATAAACTCATAGGCACAGGTGCTTTCACCTTTCAAAAATTCCAGAAATTTATCTTTAGTGTCAGGTCTTTTTTGTACGGACAATACTGACACTTCCTTTTATTTATTATTCAACAAAATTAGAATTCTTAACTGCCTTGAACACATAGTTCTTGCTCTTGAGATATTCTATAACCTCAGGCAGAGTGTCTGCGGTAATCTGCTTTGCTCCTGCGTCATGCAAAAGCACTACGATATCTTCTTTTGTACCGTTGTTTGTAGACTCCTTGAGGGCATTCATAATATACTCTCTGTCAGGAGCCTCTGTCTCACTGTCACCGGTGAGAGCGTTCCAGTCAACATGCTGATAACCCAGGTTCTCTATGTTG
>JAZRHK010000075.1:0-14903 GCA_045644725.1 Candidatus Coprenecus sp.
GTTATAACATTAGATGCTAGATTCTCTATCCTCGGAGCATAGGCATAAACTGTTATTTTTGTAGCACCTTCAGGTACTGTACTCCAACGGGGGGGATCTTCTGTCACCATCTCATCTCCGTCAAACTCATATGATGCATTATCCAGCAAATTCCACACTTGTGTACTCTCTTCAGATGTATAGTAGCCAAACACTCCTGCACTGCTATAGTTACCTAAGATATTATTCAGGGTAGCTCTTGTCTGTTCACCTTCTGCTGTCATATCCAGTGGCCACTCCTCCTCTGTAATCTCAAAGTTGTCAGTGATGCTTCTGGTCCTGACCTGTGAACTATCTCCTAAGGTAGCCTTGAAGGAGATATACTCAGATGGAGACAGGTCCACATCAACCCTCTCCATACACCCGGGAGTGGCAATAAAGAAGATTACCGCGATTAGAAAAATGCTATGTGACCACCCATATTTCATATACTACGAAGCTTGATCAGGTCCATCTACATACAAATCTTCCCTCTCATCCTCCCAATATTTGAGTGTACAAACACCACTTACTACCGATACTTCGTTAAAATACAGACTTAGAACATATTGTTTGCCTATAGCCGCCTGAGGATCTGTAATTGGCTTACTATTTGTACTATAAAGCGGCACGAATATATCTTTGGTTCCGATACCATTAGTGGTTACAGATATATCATAACCATAATATGTTTTTGAGTCTATGACTTTACTATATGGAGGCGAACAAAGTGCAGATCCCAAATCTGCAGCCTTAACAGAAAGTGGTGTACTGGTATCGGTAACTGTAATAACTGAAGTCTCCCCGCTATAATTTACTGTACAGGGCGTTCCTATACTTTCGGAAAGAGTCACAGTCAATGAGGATTGCGGAGTAGTAATAGTAAGCTTTGTAATATCACCCCAAATAGCAGCCGCATCCACGGAGGTAGCATTGGCATTGAATGATATCCAGGTAAGGAGATGATTGAAAGTGAAGTCACCGAAGTTCTCCTGATAACTTCCGGCTATCTGTTCTGCAAACATCAAATCAGAGACACCATCTATCGCATGGGTTGCCGAATAAGCAGTTTGCGATTCATTGATACTCCACCCGTCACTAGGGTAAAAACCGGTACAATAGATTTTGGTCTTTCCATCATTATCGGTGATAGGATACTGAAGCAATTTGCCCGATTCATCCCTGATATCTGAAACTTTGTCCGAAGTAAAAGTTGTCACAATTCTATTGGGCAAATTTTCATCACCAGAAGGTGCATCGGGGTATGTACCTGGGGAATATGAGAACCAGACAGAAGCAGTGAACTCTCCATCTACAAAAGGTGCCTTTGTCTCTGTATCCAGACCGGAAACTCCAACATTCAGACGAATCCCCCTCTTTTCGGGAGATATCTTACCATTACATCCCGATACAACAAGTATCAAAAACAATATATATATAGACTTTCTCATCTGTCTCTAAAATTTAATCATATAAGTTTCCGTGACCATATCCTCCAGTCTCCCAAGAGGTAACTTCTACTGTATGCCGTATAGTTTTACTTTTCTTGAAATACAATGTAATATCAAACTGTTTTCCCGAAGTGGAACCTCTATACAAAGAGGCAGACTCATTTCCATTGCTCTTCATAAGATCCAACACTATCTCTATTTCTCGAATATCCTCACCTTTCTTAGTCACAATTGTCAAAACATATTCAGGTGTGGCAGTATTAGTATCTCCAAACTTCACTGTTGCATAAGTAGGGGCACACATCGTATATGCCACATGAGTCACATTTGAAGTTATCTCATATCCTGTTTCGCCAGGAAACTGATTATTCTCCCCCACTTTGTAAAACCACGTACCTAATGATGCCGGCTCGACAGATGTCTCAAATTCAGCTTCTGAGCTCTCAAGATCTATTATAACATCCTCCACATGCTCTGTTAGAAAATCAGCAGTACTCTGATCCACCCTCTCGATGTATATATTTTGAATCTTTCCCCACGCCTCACGGATATATTCGATAGTAACACCTGCTTCCAACTCCAGTGGATCCATCCCTATCTTTACATTAAACAGGGTCAGTAGATGCTTGAAAATAAGGGTAGGACGATCCTGAATATTATAATAACCGGATACCTCTGGTGCAAACATCACATCCTGCGACCCATTGAATTTGAACTGAGCCTTTGAATAATCACCTGTAGGATTACTCCACCCCTCCTGCGGGTATAGAGAAACAAAGTATATAGGGGTAGGTGTCTCCCCAGTAGCAGGGGTAGGATAAAGAACACCGTTCAATAGTTGCATATCATTATTTGCAAAGCGTGCTTTCGTATGGGCTGCTATAGCGGGAGAATCAGCTCTTTCCGGATAATTTCCTAAAACAGTAGAAGCCCATACTGCTACCTCCAAAGGATTATTGCCCGAAGGGGCTGTATCCATATATGGAGCCCTTGTTTCTTCCTGTTCAAGGATGTTTGCGCCCAAATAGACGTACTGCTTTTCATCTACACCGTCTCTCCCTATTTTATCACATGAAATAAAAAACGGGAGAAGTGCCAAGAATATGTAACAATATTTTCTCATACTATTCTATCGGTATTATATGATCATAAATCTTATCCCACGGATCCACACTCACTGTAAAATATACACCATCCAGACTGCTGCCCAAATCGAGATTATATGTATACTTTTTACCAGGTTCCCAATCCATACCTATACTGGCAGTTCGGTAATGAGAATCCTTTATACCATCATTATCTTCATCCAAAAGATATTCTATGTAAAATACAAAACCATCACGATCTTTGGATTGGGGTAAAACCAGATAGGTTCCGCCCAACTGACCAACAGTGGTACTAATGTTTTTAATGCTCAAAGATGCTGTATCGTCAGCCTCCCAGGATTTGACAGACCACAGATTATTTTTATCATTTTTGGAATATGTTCCACTGTTGTACATCTCATGAAATCCCAACTCCTCTATTTCCAAGCCTACACGCGCCTGTTTAAGATTGAATGAAACTGCTGCAAAGGGGTGTTGAAACTCAAGATTTACAGGATTGGAACCCTTTGTCTGATCTGGAGTATAAGCATACATAAACTCCACAAGTTCATTATGATCAGCACCATCTACAGGCAAATCTACCGTAAATTCAGGGGGAATGCTAGCATTATTTACACTAACATACGACTGGTAAAGTTTATCCCTTGAATAGTCTGCAGCATATCTGGGAGCATATGCAAAAAAATCTAACTTATAATTATCGTTATTTGGCCAATAGTATGTAAGGAATTTACCTGACTGCTGACCTTGCTGAGGAGGCTCATAAAACCTCCACGACCCACCATCTTCATAATAGAGAAGATCGGAATCTATTAACAGATAAGGAGATGTGTTATTATACGTGTAATAGGCATCAACATGAAAATAACCGCCATACCCACCGGCTCCACCAGCCAGAGCAAGGGTCTTGAATGATTCCATATTCTCAAACAAATGCGCCCTGGTCTCCACCTGCGGCACAAATGTCTCGGCAGTGAAGGTTATCTCCATTTCATCCCCTGTTCTCCACTTTTCGCAAGAACTAAGAAGAGAGAATGCCGCAATGCCAAATATAAGTATAACTAACTTTTTCATCTATATTCATAAATATCCACAATACCCACAAATATAGAAAAAAATATTAGACAATTAACTGTCTGACATTAAAGTATTCTATAAAGTGGGCAGAGAGTCTGTCAAGAACATAATTGAGGTCAAGAATGATGTGGATGAATGCTACATAACCATTGATAACATATACAGCTCCAAACAACACCAAGGAGTCTATAGGGAATACGGCACCATAGGATTTATGCCCACAGCCAACTCCTCATCATCGTAATTTGCAGAGAACGTAACACATGACAAAGTATGATTGAAAAGAAATGGGACCATCTTCCCCCTATCTTCTATATTATCCCTGTCCAACACAGCTTTAGCCACACATAAATCGACCTGGTTGGTAGAATCTGAGTGAGGTCTATATTGGATTTCTATATGGGGCATATGCAAAAAAACTCAAATTTTTTCCACCTATCATTGGCCAATAATATTTTGGATTTGAAACCCATACTACACATTCACCTACAAGACTCTTCTCTACCAAAACATTATCCATAAATGATTCCAGATTTTCAGAATCATTAAAATCCACGCCATCATCCTCCAGCGTCGCATACATTCCAAAATCCAACAAACTCCCGGATGTCAATTCATACCCTTTAACCTCCGCATCAAGTGAAGGCGAAAATACGATTTCATCCTCAGTTGTAACCTCAATTACCCTCTCACAACCAGCTGAAACGAGGATACACACTACAATCAGTGCAGAAAAAACATATATTCGATATCCTAAAAAAATTATTGAAAATAACTCATTCCAAATAAATGAAAAGGGCCGACCCAAAGGCCAGCCCCAATCACTATATGAATTGAGATTTACATATTATTGTGCAAATTCAAAATCATCACCATAAGGTTTATTATTTTGAGTTTCATCAGTAGCATCCCATTCAGCCACAGAAGGCTCAAATGTGATTTCATTTAGACCGATAACCACATTATAAGTAATTTTCCTATTAGCAATCCATTGAGGAGAAGAAGTATTTACATAAAGATCAAGTGTTTTGGTCACAACCTCAGATGCTACACCTGTACCATTGATTGTATATACAATTTCGAACTTTTGAGCACTTTGAGCTATGTTCTGAGGGATCATAGTTACAGGAACAGTCTCAAGGATCGATGTTGAAGATACAATTTTACCATCATTTGCTTGATTGCCATCAAAATCATGGTCATACTCATCTTCATCTGTACCGCCAAAATCTGTTTCAACAGCAGGGAAAATCTGATAATCACCAGTCTCAGCACTTCTCCATGTTCCATATGAAGTGCTATAATTCTGAGTATAACTAGCAACATTGGTAACATCCTTCAAAGTAATGCTTCGAACTGCAAAGTTTACACCGCTATAAGCCTCATTTGTACTAACAGTAAAGATAATCTGGGTCATCTGGTGGTGGAATACCATTGGAACTTTACCATCTGTATCATCTGCTTGAGCATTACCATCTGGATTACCAAAGGTTGCCCCTTTTACAGGTGTTGCCAACATAAAGTCAACATACATATTACCATGTGAGTAATCTGTAAGTGAAAAGCCATCAGCCTCTGTGTGGGCAACTGTACCATTCAATTGCTGGTGAGCAGCAAGGTTTTGTGTCATCTTTGCAGTAGAACATACAGGCGAATATGCATAGAAGTTAATAGTAGTTCTAGGGTCGTTTGGCCAATAATATTTGGTAGTCCCTGTAGCTTTCCAAGTGCTTGAAGAGCAAGACACTTCTACATTATTCATAAATGCATTAGTACCATCGTTTGAACCATATGCAAATACACCAAAAGGCTGTGCCTCAAAATAATCATTGTCCTGCACAATTGCACGGGTCAATTTGCCTGATTCTGTAGAGAAAGAGATGGGGGTCTCCACTTCGTCCTTAACGATGGTCTTGCTGCAAGAAGTGGCCACGAAGCCTACCATCGCGATAAAAAGCATAAATCTTTTCATAATAGTTAGTTTTAGAAAATGTTAATTTTATAATTTATTTAATTGTTTTCAAATTATCTATTAAATAGGTATAATCACCTCTTCATCATCCCATTCATCCACTACTGGGTCAAAACCTGAACCTTCGTCACCTACGTTGATGACAATCTTCTGTGTGATAGGGATCTTTCCACCTTTCTTCAGTTTCTTTATCTCAGGCGATATGTCATCTAGTTCGATTCTGATGGTACGGCCGTTGATAAAGGTGAGCACCATAGTGTTCTTCACACTATCATCCTGATGGGGACCGAATGATAAGAACTCACCCTTGATCTTGTTCTCTTCCTTATGTAAGCTTGTCTCCACCTTTTGGGTAGCGTACTCATCCTCATTGTGCGAACCGTCAGCAAGATACACAGAGGTATACATACCTGCTATCTCCATATATACCGATGATATGTAGTCAAGACCATCCACATCCACCTCAAACCAGTATCTGTAACTCATAGGCTGGAGTCCACTCTCCAACTGGTTGTCACCCTCCACCACTTCGAAGTCCTCATAAAGATGGACAAACAACGGGTCAGGTTCATCAATCACATAACTCTTCACATTGGCCTTGGATGGTACTTTTACCTGGTTTGTGTAGGCTTCGCACCTATCCAGTTCTGTAATATTCCTGTAGTATATACCATCCAGTTCGAAGAAGTCCGAAGTATAAAGGAGAAGATCATATTTGCCTGGCATCAACCATATCGATCCGCTAAGGCTGTCGATCCTGTGTACACCGTAATGTCCTGTTTCACTCTTTGGATATGCTATAATCGTAACAGTCCTAGCTGTACGGAGAATATCCTCATAAGCTCGGGCAGTCTCCTCGTTGATGTACTCATCCACATCTACCTCCACCTTGACATTCACCATTACCTGTTCACCATGGTGGTGTGCAGGCTCAAGCAACTCCTTGCGGTAACATGATGTCACCAACAGCATAACAGCAGATATTATGAGAATTACCTTTTTCATTCTCTACCTCCTACTTTAGATCTGATCTTCAGATAATAGACCAATGAAACCTGTAATTTGGTAGGGCCATACCAATTGGTTACCCAAGTTTGTGGGCTTGGAGCTAGAAGAGTATAGTCGAAGCCATCCCACCAATATTTCACATATTCTGTATTAAGCCAACCAAGGCCCAACTCATATTCAAGTCTCAGATTGCCGCTTCTGTCGATAGGGTGTGCATATCCAGCTACAGCACTGCAAGTGTAGAACTCTCCCTGAATACCTTTCAACTCATTGAGCATAAAGTCATATACACCTCCGCCAACAGAGACACCTGCAAACCATCCTGTCAGCTGCAGCTTGTCTTCCCTGTTGCCAAACCAGAATTTGCCCTCTAGATTGCCATGCATTAGCTGGAAATACAATTGCTTGTCATAGCTCTCCCACCAAGGAGCTGTCCATTCTGCCACCACAGACCATCTGTCCCCTATCGGTGCCTCTATACCTATATTCAATGCAGTCACGGCATCGTAAAGGAGGTTTGTCTTGATACCGATTGGAGTCAAGTAGTCCCACAGGTAATAGTCAGGTTTGTGGAATCTGAGCGTCAGACCCATATTGACCGAAGGTATGGATGAGAATTTTCTGGCAGAGTTTGGTGCTGAGAGGATTGAGACCCTTGGTTCTATATAGAGACCTGCATTTTTACCCGGATTCCACTGGAGTCTCATTCCGGTGTTGAAACCATAGAAATGGTTATTGTCTGCATATCTGTAAGCAGCACCATTTATAAGTAGAACTTCTGTTCTGTTTAGGGTAGCTGTCTTGTTGGCAAAATTGGTAAGGTTCAACACATAATTGAGGTTTGCACCATAATTTGGATGACTTCCCACATTGCTATATAAAAAATCAGCCTCAATAGCATGAACCGGCGTAAGGGTATAGCCGATTGTAGCTTTTGAGGTAAAGTTGATCAATGGTGAACCGAAGCTCTGGGAACGTTCCCAATTAGCCTCCACACCGGCACCGAATACGGTGTATATTTTATCACGGAATTTTACGGTATCCGCATACCTTGGCAGTTTGCCATCGAACTTCTGATAACGGTAGTCGATAGCGTTCTTTTCATTTACAGGTGAGCCAGCCACTTGTCCATACAGATATCCCCCCCCAGGTATTCCGAGGAGGGCCATAAAGGCGAAGATAATAAGTATGTACCTAAATTTTCTCATTCCAGTACCCCCTCTTCTTCTGATGGCATTATTATCTCAATGATATCCATAACATCGGAATCCAATCTGGCGATCTCTTCCAACTTTGGATCTATAGTTACGGCCTGCATCAAGGCATCTATCGCATAGTTCAGGTCATCAAGTCTGTTTGCACAGACAGCTTTTATATACCATATTCTGGCATCACCCCAGTTCTCCTCGTTCTCCAGAAGGGCAGAGATCTTGGCATCGGCATCCTTATTTCTACCCATACACAGCAGCAGCAATACCTCATTCAGTCCACCCACAGAGGCTATATATGGGTATGCCTCCTCATAATCACCATTGAGTGTATTCACTATTGACTTGAGATAGTTGGTCCTCGACTCCGAAGGGATAAATCTGATGAGGGAGTCTGCAGTATCGATATCTCCGTCCTTAAGTGCCATAAGAGCCTGGTTGTACTTGATCTCCATAGGCGCATACGGATTGAGACACGGAGCCAAAAGATCCATATTTACAGAATCCTGGCTATGGAGCCTTACTGCCTCCCTGTTTGCTATAAGGGTAAAGTTCTTGTATTTTTTGAGAGAAATCCTCTCCATCTCGACTTTCTTCAATGAATCGGTACAAGACTCGATCATATTCCAAAATTCATATCTGGATATATCCTCCTCTCCACTATTGAATCTCTCCCAAATCTCCGGTGTAGTGAGGTTCCTGAACTCAGTCGAATTGATGACATACTCCACTCTTCTGAGTCGTGGGAGATATTCTGCTGCAATTACTTTTCTGTACTCAGGAAGTCTTCTGACACCCACCTGGGTATTCACGAAGTCATCACCATATTTGTCCACTATAGCCTGCACATCAGCTGCCAATGCAAGTGAGTCCTCCCTCATCAACTGGGCCACTCTGCTCCAAGGCTCCACCACCGACATTGAAGAGAGGCGCAGCGACGATTTCACACCTTCGGGGAGTGATGATACTATCTGCTCAAGTACCACATCTGTCCTGGCCTGTGCCAAAAGGGCATTGCTGCGGTATCTTCCGTCTGGAGAAGCATAACCGATTACAGAGATACCGTTAAGTGTGGAGAATCTGTTGTTCACTATACGGTGAAGCTTCTCCTTTATGGCATCCATCTCTATCTGGTTCTGTGGATTGCTCTTGTCAAGCTGGGCCTTGCCTATAACAAAACCGATCCTGGACACACCTTTATCCTCTACAAGTTTCATTTCAGGCTTCGGTATCAAGGAAGTATCGTTGAGCTCGAGAGGTGAGATATGATAGTCAAGGAAACGGAGCGGGTTCTGTGTACCGCGGGCTATAACTACGGTATCGAGGTAATCCCTCTTCACATCTTCATAATTTGAATTCACAGCCAGATAACACTCGGCTCTGAAGTCGTTATTGAAATACTCCCTGCTGATAAAAATTGAGTCATGGAATGCATATATATGCTCTGTCTCGTCAAGGGTATTCTCCACTATATAAGGTGCAAGGACATCTTCATTCTCACGATATCCTGCAACCCGCTCCCTATTGATCTTGTAGACATCCCCATCTATGACCACTGGTCTGAAATATGAGTCCTTATCCAAAGTCACATCCACAAGTGTAGGCTGGACTATAAACCTTTTCTCGGCGGTGAATATCTGCTTGGGGACCCTGAATTTGGTCTTCAAGTGGAAATAGTTACCCACAACTTCCAACTCTGTCTGATCCACCACGATGGTCTTCTTAGACATCTTGCCTACCACGATCGACTCCTGGAGCTCGAGGACCTTCATGGTCATAGCCACATTGATGATCTGCCTGTTCTCTACTTTTAAAGTATAGTCATTGTACTCGGGGCTATAAAACAGAAGCTCTGCATTATTTGGGACAAATGCAGCATATCTGCCGTCAATATCGGTAACGGCTACCCTGTCTCCATTAAGAAGAACTATTACACCAGCAATCGGCTCTTGGGTTTTTACCTCGGAAACAACACCCTGAATCCTGATCTCGTGTTGAGCCTTAACTGAGTTGAACTGGGTTAAGGCTACGATAAGAGTCAATACCAATAATAATCTCTTCATCTTAATTACCTAACCACCATTTGTAAGTTCAGTCCGAATTTGGTGATTAGGGGAACGAGTTCTACCCCTTGAGCAGAAAAGTCGGCTCCTGCCCCCAATCCAATATTCGGTACAATATTCCATTTTTTTCCAATGATAAAACAATATCCGTATGTAACGCCCAAAGACATTACGTTCCCTTCAAATTTGTTTGTGTTCCAGAACATATCGTATGATATGTACTTAGCATTCGCCCCGAGATAATGGCCGAAAAACGGCATATTGAACCAGTACTTGTACTCCGGCGAGATGCTGAACTGTGAAAGCGAATACTTTTCATTGACTTTCCACGGAGAAGCAGATCCGCTGATAGAGATTGAATTGTGCTGGTTCAATGACAAATCCACTTCGAGATTCGGAGAGAGAAGTGCATATTCCAACAAGTTAGTGGATACAGCAAGGCGCTGGGCTTTCAGCCCAAAAGAAGCAACCATCATCAGTAAAATGGATACTGCAAAAAATATGATATTTTTTCTTTTACTCACCTCACATTTACGCTATTTAATTAGCAGCCTCAAAGTTATAAAAATTAGTAAACAATTTGACAATATTTTATTACATATTTTCGTCATTTTTTCAAGTTGCCGCTTTGAGGGAAATTTTTATTATATTTGTATGATAAATTTGTAAGCAATGAGAGAGATCGAAAAACTCTATTTGGAGTATACAGGCCAAAGGGCTGCACAGGTGGTGGAACTCCCCTCTTCTGGAAGCAACAGAAGATATTTCAGAATGTCAGATGAAAACGGCAAAACCATTATTGGCGCAGTCGGCACATCCATTGAGGAGAACAAGGCTTTCTGGGCCATCTCTAAACACTTCTCTTCTAAGGGGCTTCCTGTTCCCAAGGTACTTGCCCACGACGAGGAGTTTATGTGTTACCTACAGGAGGATCTTGGCGACGGCATCCTGTTTAACGCCATTACCCCCGGCCGCGAGTGCGGAAAATATTCAGACAACGAGAAAGCCCTTCTCAAAAAGACGATGGCATTACTCCCCGACCTTCAGTTCAAAGGGGCCGATGGATTTGATTTCTCAATATGCTACCCCCAGCCAGAGTTTGATGAGAGGATGATCTCCTTCGACCAGAACTACTTCAAATATTGCTTCCTTAAGGCGACAGGTCTGGACTTCAGCGAGGTAAAGCTCGAAGAGGATTTTAAGAAGATGTCGGATGTCCTGATGAGAAACACCTCCAGCACATTCCTCTACAGGGACTTTCAGGCACGCAATGTGATGCTTGTAGACGGAGAACCGTACTTCATCGACTTCCAGGGTGGACGCAAAGGTCCTATCTATTACGATGTAGCCTCATTCATCTGGCAGGCCAAGGCAAACTACTCGGAGCAGCTCAAAAAAGAACTTATCGATACATATATAGAATCGCTCAAGAGATACATCCCCGTGGACAGGGACTATTTCTATAGTCAACTTAGACACTTTGTCCTCTTCAGGACACTACAGGTTCTGGGTGCTTATGGATTCAGGGGATACTTCGAGAAGAAACCACACTTCCTCCAGAGTGTCCCTTACGCCATCGACAATCTCCGACAATTGCTCAAAGAGTCCCCTTTTACAGAGTATCCATATCTGTCAAAGATTCTTAAAGAGCTTACCGAGATGAGACAATTCTCGGAGATGGGAGGTGAGAAAAAGCTTGAGGTACGTATCTATAGCTTCGCATACAAAAAAGGGATTCCAAATGATGTTTCGGGCAATGGTGGTGGCTATGTTTTTGACTGCCGCGCCATCAATAATCCTGGAAAATATGAGCACTTCTTCCACTTTACCGGCCTCGACAAGGAGGTGATAGACTTTCTTGAAGAAGACGGAGGGGTTCTGAAATTCCTCGACAATGTATACGATCTGGCAGATGCACACGTGGAGAGATATATCGAACGCAAGTTTACAAACCTGATGTTCTCATTCGGATGCACAGGAGGTCAGCACAGGTCAGTATATTGCGCTGAGCACCTGGCCCAGCACATAGCCCACAAATATGATGTGAAGGTATTCCTTTACCACCGCGAACAAGGTATAGAGAAAGAGTTATAGAACTATGAAAAGTGCCTTTATATTCGCTGCAGGTCTTGGGACCAGACTCAAACCTTTGACAGACAAAATGCCGAAGGCTCTCGTTCCGTACTGTGGCACACCGCTTCTGGAGCAGACGATAGAAAACCTGAAGAGGCAAGGATTTGACCACTTCGTGATCAATATCCACCACTTCGCCCAGATGATAAGAGATTTCGTTGCGGAGCACGGATTCTTCAACACCAATATTGAGTTTTCAGATGAGAGTGACCTGCTGAGAGACACCGGCGGCGCCGTAAAACACGCAGCCCACCTCCTCAGTCAAGGTCCTTTTCTTATCCATAATGTCGACATAATATCCAATCTCGACCTTAATGCACTCTACCGCGCACATCTGGAGGACAGCGGGAAGCCCCTCGCCACATTGCTCGTGAGCAGCAGGGAGACCTCCCGATATTTCCTTTTCAATGACCGGATGCGCCTTGTGGGGTGGATCAACAAAAGCACCCGGGAGGTGAAGAGCCCATATCCGGAAATCGCCCGACAATCTGTGGATGAGCTTACAAATGGGTACCGCACACTTGCATTCGGAGGGATGCACGTCATCTCTCCCGACATTTTCCCTCTGATGGATGGGGACCGATGGGGAGAAAAATTCCCCATAGTGGATTTCTATCTTGCCGCGGCCAGTGAACATCTCATCCGTGGCTACGAGGCCCCTGCAGGGACAGTCCTGACCGATGTCGGCAAACTTGACCAGATCAAATAATTTAAACAAGAAGATATGCTAAACGTTTCTTACTGCTCGGACAAGTACCAGTACACAATGGGAAAATCCTTCTATGACAGCCAAATGGGAGGAAAAAGGGCCATTTTCAACCTTTTCTTCAGAAAAGCACCCGACAACAACAACTGGGCAGTGGTATGCGGAGTGGAGGAGGCATTGGAGATGATCCAGGGGCTCGGCACCATGCCTGAAGAATTCTTTGAAAAGTTTCTTCCTGGCGAGGAGTATGCAGAGTACCGCAGATACCTCTCTACAATGCGCTTCACTGGAAATGTGTACGCAATGCGCGAGGGTGAGATAGCTTTTCCATCCCAGCCAATAATCATCATTGACGGCCCACTCATTGAGGCTCAGGTCCTTGAGACACCGCTTCTGTGCATAATGAACCATCAGATGGCCATTGCCACCAAGGCATCACGCGTCACCCGTGCCACTTCCAAACCAGTAAGTGAGTTCGGTTCACGCCGAGCACATGGTCCTTGGGCCGCCACTTATGGTGCCAAGGCTGCATATATTGGAGGGTGTGCCAACAGCTCGAACATACTCGCAGCAGCCCACTTCGGATTCCCCTGCACAGGGACTATGGCCCACAGCTATGTCACCTCATTCGGAAACTCCATCCACGGAGAATACAAAGCGTTCGACACCTACATCAAGACACACCCCTGTGAGCCCATTATCCTCCTTGTAGACACATACGATACCCTTCACTGCGGCATCACCAATGCCATCAGGGCCTACAAGAACAACAATATAGATGATAGTTATCCATACACATACGGTATCCGTCTTGACAGCGGTGACCTCGCATACCTCTCCACCAAATGCCGCAAGGAGCTTGACGAGGCGGGGCTCAAGAACTGCAAGATTTTCGCCACCAACTCCCTCGACGAATACATCATCACAGACCTGGAGCGTCAGGGTGCCTGCATAGATTCGTATGGTGTGGGTGACGCCATCGCCACCAGCAAGCACAACCCCTGCTTCGGCAATGTATACAAGCTTGTGGAGATTGACAACCAGCCTATACTCAAGCGCTCCGAAGACAAGGCAAAACTTATCAACCCTGGCTTTCAGATTACATACCGCATTATGAAGAACGGTGCCCACAAGGTCGATGTCACCTGCCTTCGTAACGACAGGACCGCCCGTCTCATCGAGGCCGGCGAGAGTGTGCTTCTCCGTTCAGAGACCGACAAATCGAAATACAACACATACAATAAAGGTGAATACGAAGCCAAGGCTCTCCAAATCCAAATGATGAAGGATGGTCAGATGTGCTACAAATTTCCACATATAGACGAAAGAAGGGGCTACTATCTCGAAAATCTGGGAAGACTGAACCCTACAGAGACACGTATAATCAACCCCCATTATTATAAGGTGGACATTTCCGATGAACTGTACGACTGCAAGATGGAACTTATAGACAAGATTATTGCCGATATTGAAATCTTGAAAAAGAGCCATAAAGCAGGTAAGAGCACCCTTGTGATTGTAGACATGCTATACGATTTCATCGACGGATCACTCGCCTGCCAGGGTGGAGAGGATGCTGTAAAAGCCACTGTGGAGTATATGAACATCCACCCTGAACTCAATGTCCTGTATGTATGTGACTCCCACCCTGCCGCCCACTGCTCTTTCAAGGAAAATGGCGGAATATGGCCACCTCACTGTGTCCAGGGGAGCCGAGGCGCAGAGATCCACAAAGCATTCTATACAGACGTCCTCAACCATAACATCCGACCACAAAAGCACAACATGTTCTTCAAAGGGACAAATCCTGCCAAAGAGCAATACTCTGGCTATGAGGCTGTAAATGCAAGCGGCATCTCTATTGAGGATGCCTCTACCCACGACATAATAATAGCCGGAATTGCATCGGAGTACTGCGTCATGGAGACGGCTATGGATTTTGTGAAGAGGGGTTTCAATGTCTCCATCATAGTGGGGGCACTCGCTTATGTGGATAAAGAGGGGCACGAAAAGGCTCTGGCTGAATTCAGATCAAAAGGTATAAATTTATTATATTAGGATATGGTATATTTAGGAATAGACCTCGGCGGGACCAAAATATCTGCCGGAATTTTCAACGAAAACGGCGTTCTTCTGGCAAATGAGTCACTGCTTATAGAAG